>NZ_JARVRE010000010.1:0-369548 GCF_030209855.1 Agrobacterium sp. lyk4-40-TYG-31 | reverse complement strand
AGTTTAGTGAGGCGGCGGCCAAGTCCATGGCCGTTGCCCAACGCCGCAAATGGCTGGCCGATCTGCCCGTGACACATCTTGCCTATGCCCATCACGCAGCCGAAGTGGCGCAGGAGCATTTCGCCGACGATCTTATCCCCGTCAGCGATGTCATGCCCGAAACCCATCTAAAGCACGACGAGATCGAAGCACGCATCCAGTCGATCAACGATGACTTCGACGGGGAACGTCCGAAGCGGTTACGGGTCCGGGTTAAATATTATCACGGTAGCAGGCTCTCGGTGTTTGTTTCCGATGCAGGCAAGCGAGCCCAACGCAGGCTCGTCCAAATCAACACACGAAGGCTGGAAAAGCGAGACATTTTGACCGAGGCAAAAGCAAAAGTCGAAGCCGCCATTGCGGAGTTCTACGATTACGCCACCGCGAAGTGGTTCATGGACGCACATGGCAATGCGTTGCTAGCTGAAGACGGGTTTCATGTCCGAGAAGGTTTTAACGTGCTCGTGATGGTCGAAGATGCAAAAGAGCTGCCGTCTATCTGATGTTGCACTTGGGGAGCGGATTTTCCCTTTGCGGCCAAAAGCCTCGTCATTGGGAATATCTGATATTTGGCGCAAAGCTGACCCGGTCTCACGGAGCTGTAATGGGTTTGTTCTCGAAGCGAATTCTAAAGTTGCGACGTTGGAAATCTTCTCTGAAACACACGAAAATCAGTTCGAGATCTTGCAAAGCGTCTTGCCGTCCTAGGAGACTGAATGACGCTACGATCACACCATTATACCCTCGGGTGATACGAAACGCTGCATTGCGCATCGCGATGGCATCAGGATCTCCACGATCCTCACGGCGGTCATAGACAACCCAAAACCGGGCTGCCTTCCATGTCACTTCGAGCATTTCTCGGACGTTTGCGAGAAATTCTTCACCGCTCATGGAGGGTCCCCACGACAAAGGCGTCTCGCCGTCATCATCCGCGACACTGAAATAGCCGTCGTATTCGCGATCAGTATTCAGCGCCTCCTCGATTCTTGCAAATGCCTTGTCTTCAGTGATCGTCGTTTTGAACAAGATTGTCATGGACTAAGTTCCGAGCCTCTCGATCACAGCATTCTTGCGGCTCGACCGCTGCGCCGTGTGGCATTGTTGTAGTAGCTGGATGCCTGCTGAACGGAACGATGGCGTGATTGCTCCATGGCCTCGGGGAGGAGAATGCCCCGGTTCGCGGCTTCCGTCAGATATCCGGATCGCAGCCCGTGAGCGGAAAACTCCCCCGGTTCCAGCCCGGCCAGTACCACACGCTGCTTCAGGATCGCATTGATGGCACCCGGTTCCAGCGCATGTTTGGACAGATTTCCCCAGCGATCGATCTTGCGGAAAATGCTTCCGCTATCGATGCGCGCGGCCGTCATCCATGCATTCAATGCATCGACGGGCCGCCCCGTTAAATAAACAACGTAGTCGTTTTCAGTACCCGACGTTTTTGTTCGTCCGAGATGAATGGAGAGCGAGGGGAGGGGAGGGGCGTTGTCGAGCACAATCGGCGCCTCAACCGTCAACGGCTCTTTGCGCAGCCCAGCGATTTCGCTGCGCCGACGACCACCGGAGGCAAACGCCACCATCAAAATTGCACGGTCACGGACGTCGCGCAGGCTATCGGTGCTACAGGTCGCAAGGAGCTTTGCCAGGACGTCACCGGTCACAGCCTTGGCGCTTTTGCGTTTTCGCGGACGCGGCGCGGCGCGGACAGCCAGTCGGATCGCCTGCTTGAGGGCAGGGGAGGAGAATACGCCTTGGTGGCCGCGCCATTTCGTCAGCGTCGACCACGAGGCAAGCCTACGCCTTACCGTGTCGGGTGCGTGAGGACCGATGGATTTCAGAAACCCTTGGCCCCGCAAGAGCCGGTCAACGTTCTGCGGCATGCCATGATCACGATCGCTGATGCGCTTTTCGGGATCCCACAGATGATGGGCAACGAATTTGAGCAGGAGAGCTTCAGGTGCCGGCCAGGGGAGGGAGGTTCCAGTTGCCGCGAGCGACCATGCCTGCAGATAGGCAAGGTCTGACGTCAGTGCCCGCAGCGTGTTGGCACCCATTCCCTCGTTGACCAGATGGCGAAGCGTCTCGATATCTTGATCGGTCAAAAACTCCGCAAGTTCGTCGCGACGTTCGAGCGGCAGGACCGCTGCAATCGTGTCAAGTTCGCGCAAGCGGCGATCAAGACCACTCATATCGGCAATCCATGCTCATCATAAAAGTCGTCGTGGTTGGATGTGGCGCCGACTGGAACATTCTTGCGACCTTCAGCAAAGGCCAGGAACCTTTCCATCGCCTCTTCTTTTTTCTCGATCGGGATCAAGGTGGCAATCGGCGTCCCGTCTCTGCAGATCACGATCTCATCACCAAGGAGCGCTAGCTCAATCAGATCCTCAAGCCGTTCAGCCGCCTCTGCTATCTCGACAAACACTTTCATCCCTGCCTTATCAGATCCGTTCGTGCAGCACCGTGTCGAACACGACATCGGTTGAGATCAGCACGCAATGTTCCAGTCTCGTCTGTGCTGCAAGAATGCGATCCCAGGGATCACGATGGTCCCAGTCAAAGCTTGCAGCAAGCTCGGCGTGCAGATCGGTTATGGCAAGAGTTTGCAGGCCACTGGCTGTTACGGCTGCTCGCAACTCCTGTGGCTTCAGGTCGAGCTTCTTCAGCCGCATCTTGTTATCCAGCTCATAGAACGAAACGGCGCTGACCAAAATGACATTTGTCTTGTCCTCGATCAGCGCTCGTGCGCGTGCAGAAAGCCTCTCGCTTCCGATTGCCCATCAGTAGATCGCATGACTATCAAGCAATATCTTCATCGCGCTAATTCACCAGACTTGTCCTGCCAGACACCGGTCTCGTCGTTCCAGTCGCCTGCATCGATCGCAGCCTGCACGGCATCAACGGTGTCGAACAGATCATCGGGAAGGCCACGATGGCGCAAAAGGCCAAAGGGACGTTTGTTGCCGTCGGCGGCTGGTCCAATGCGGGCATAGACCTTGTTGCCGCGCATAATGACAATTTCCTCGCCCTGATTGGCACGCTCGAGGACTTCCGCAAAATTCTTGCGAGCTTCGCTGATCTTGTAGCTGGTCTGGGGCATCACGAGCTCCGAATTCATTATGGGAGCGACTATACCATGCTACATCAGAACGTACAATTACAACGTACGCGTAAGAACCGATAAGGGATACTTATCGATGGTTATACGTCCTACTCGAAATCGTACCATGTGAAGAACCGTAATATTCAAGTAGAGTTCTTTTAGCAAATCATTTACCATGATTTCAATGCCTTACGATATCGCGAAAATCAGCATAACCCTGATGCGACCCGCTTTTGACGCCGGTGTCGCTCTGGCGCGTCTCGACGAACGCATCGCCCGCTCGAACGTTGGCGCAGGGTGGATCGAGCGCCAAAACTTTACCGACGCTTGCACCTCGCTGTGGATCGACGGCGAACTCGTCCATCTCGAAGACCTAGTCCTCCACGACGCTACCCGCGATATTCGCACGCCCACCCATGAGCTGACAATCGCCCGCGACGTGCTGCGAACTCGCCGGCGCATTGCCGCCCAACCACCTGGCTGGGCGCTTTCGGCCGACGGCGTCCGCACTCTCAGAAAAACCGCGGAGATCACATCAGCCGGCTCCGACGAGGCGGCGACGGCACCTACAATCCGCCGCGCGGTCGCGATCGGTCCGGAAGGAGAGGGGGACGACACCGATGACCTCGAAAACCTTCCCGGCATCGACTATGCCGCCATCGATGCGGTGCTCGCCCGATCGGAGGCAGCGATCAAGAACACAACCCGTCCGGGCCGTGGCGGCGCGGCGGAAAAGGATCCTTTGGTCTATGATCTTGACTGGGACGAGGATGCCCGGCTCGATGAATGGCGCGGGGTGTTGCGCCAGACGGAGAGCTTGCCGCCAGTGCTGCAGGCGATCGTCGCCTTCGATGCCTGGAACGAGCTTTCCGTGTTGCAGCACACGCCCTGGCTCGGCCGGCTGTGGTCCGCATCGATCCTGCGTCAGGCCGGCGTAACCACCGGCGCCCATCTCGCCGCCATCAATCTCGGCCTGAAAACCATTCCCGTCGATCGGCGCCGGCATCGTGATCGGGAGACCCGGTTGCTCGCCATTGCTCACGGCCTTATCGCGGCCGCAGAGATCGGGCTGAAGGAGCACGATCGTCTGGCGCTTGCCCGAACCCTTCTAGAGCGGAAGCTCGATGGGCGACGGACGTCGTCAAGACTGCCAGAACTGGTCGAGCTGGTGATGGAAAAACCATTGGTATCGGCTGGGATGGTGGCCAAGACGCTCGATGTGACGCCGCAGGCGGCGCGGCGGATTGTTTTGGAGCTGGGACTGAGAGAGATGACGGGGAGGGGGAGGTTTCGGGCGTGGGGAATTCTGTAACACACAAGAAAACTTTATTTGTCGTCTTCGCGTCAGGTCGATTGCGAATAGCTCTAATTACCGCTTAGATTGTGTTCTACTTGGGGAGCAGCCTGTGCCATCATTGCGAACAAATCTTGTTAAACGAATTGATCGTTTACCGAAGCCATCGAATACTGCCGATGCTATGCAGCCGTTGTTCGAAGCCGTTAGCAACTCTATTCACTCGACACAGGATCGTTTCCGGGAGAATGTAGCCCGCGACGGCCGTGTTGTGGTCACCATCGTCACAGGCCGTAAGCAGGCGCCAGTGAAGATCGTGGTTGAAGACAACGGGAATGGTCTAGACGAACGTAACTTTGATGCCTTCTCTACCACTGACACGGACAATAAGTACGCTCGTGGCGGAAAGGGTGTGGGCCGTCTTCTGTGGCTTGATTGCTTTGAAGGGATAAAAGTCAAGAGCGTTTACACGGAAGGGGAGGCTGTTAAGCGAAGGAGCTTCAGCTTTGTCTTATCGTTGTCAGACCAGATCGAGGACTACAGCGAGGAGGACCTAACGAACTCTAGCGCTGACACCGGCTTCGTTGTGGAGTTCGACGGACTACGCGACAATACGTATCGAGCAAAATTTCCGGGCAGAGCAAGCTACATATTTCAACACTTTACATCTCATTTCCTTCCGACATTCATCGGTTCAAGGTCGCCTCGAGTGACCGTTCACTGTGGCGACGAGACGCGACACTATCCGGATGAGATCAACTCGGTTATCCATCGAAAAGAGGTAATTCCGAGTATCGAAACCGCCGAGTATGGCGAGCTTAGTCTTACACTCATGGAATGCGACAAGATTGCCAGCGCTGACTTGCAGGGCTCGCATTTTGTCCATTTCATCGCACATGACCGCACCGTTCATTCTCATAAAATAGATGGCAAGCTAGGCTTAAAGTTCTTCGGCGAAAAGAGCGATAGAGTTTTTCACGCCGTACTAACGGGCGCCTACCTCGATAAAAACGTCAATCAAGAGCGAACCAAATTTCAGTTTGAAGACGCCGTTCTCGATAACATCGTTAATGACGTCTGCTTCTCCTATATCGAAGCTTTTCTCGCGGGCCCATTGCAAGCTCTCCACAAAGATCAGCGGACGCGTGTCAGAGCTATAACAGAATCATATCCATCAGTAGCGTTTGGCGACATCGATGATCTCCAGGACAAGCTTCCATCAGGCGAGTTAAATGACGATGCAATATTCGGTCATCTCTCACGTGAACGGTTCCGGCGTGACCAACGGCAGGCGGAGAAAATCAGGAAAGTTCTGGAACGGCTCAAGGAGCCATCAGTCGATGTGAACACCTTCTCTGCCGCAATTGAAGCTGCAGGCAAAGCCATCGAGGAAACCGAGCAGAAAAGCCTTGCGGAGTACATTGTTCGCCGAAAAGTGGTTTTAGATTTCATGGAAATCTTGCTCGAAAAAGTCCGTGATGATTCCCGTGATAGTAGTTACCAGCGAGAAGACATTCTGCATTCGTTCATTTGCCCTTTAAGGATAAACACGCTGGCAGATGGGGCGAGGAAGGTCGTGCCTGCATCGTCGCATGACCTCTGGATCATCGACGAGAGATTGACGTTCGCGCAATATTTCAGCTCGGATGACGAGTTTAACAATCTATCCAGCGCCGTGGACAGTGATGAGCGGCCGGACGTTCTCATATTCGATCATGTACACGGCTTGCGGCAGACCGACGATCCTTCACGGGTGTTGCTCGTAGAGTTCAAGCGTCCTGGCCGGACAAGCTACGCAGACGACGAAAATCCCCAGCACCAAGTTGAGCGTTATGTGCGTCGGCTGCTCGGCGGCGGACAGATCGACGTGCGCGGGAGGCCCATTAAACTGAAAGAAGACACGGTTTTCTACTGCTTCATTGTCGCCGATATAGTGGGGAAAATGGACGACTGGACTTATTCCTGGGATCGAACTGCGGATGGTCGAGGTCGCTTTTACCAACCACGTAGCGGTTTCAAAGGATCGATAGAGCTGATTGGCTGGGATACGCTTTTGAATGACGCACGCGAGCGAAACCAAGCATTTTTCGACCGAGCAGGAATATCCGGTAAAAGCTTTTTCGTTGAATCACAAGAAGTTGCGCGCGAGCGCCTTCGAGAGCCGGTTGCTGATTCAGTGAATTCCAAGCTGGAAACCGTCAATGGTTCGTAGATCCAGCACAAAAGTGCACTGCTCCAATGTCGGCCGCGACTAGAAGTGAGGAAAAGTCTTGTTCTTTAAAATTCTAGCAAGTGGTGTAAGGCCACCGGCCGATGCCATCGGCTGCGCGTTTCTGCTGACGGACAATTGGGATGACTGGTTTAAATACAATACCTTGTACCAATTGGTGGTCTTTGACGGAGACGGAACGCGGCATGACATAGGTGGCGTTAAGATTGGTCAGTTCAAAATGGAAAAAGAACAGCGACGGCCAGTGTTGCCCGTGGAGTTCGATGAGCTCGGCGAGGAGTTCTTCTCCCTTGGCCAAGATGACAGCTACTACGAAGACTTGAACAACCTCGGAGATGAAGCGCGCGACTTTATTCTGCGCGGTTTGCGCGACATGGCGTTTGATCTTGATCTTTTTCAACTCGCCCGCGAAGAGGGTGTCACGGGTGTTTCGCTTTTGCGGTCAGTGACGCCGGCAACGGTCCGAGGGCAGTTTTCACGTATGTCGCGTGGGGGCGCCCGGCTTTCAAAATATCGGTTTTCCTATACCGGGCCAAAACCCCGGAGAGCCGCTGTGCCGCCTCCGGTCTTTGAGTTTGAAGTTGAGCCAGGCTCAAACCCGCCGACAAATGTGCATGTAATTATTGGACGAAACGGAGTCGGGAAGACCCATCTGCTCAATAACATGACCCGGGCGATAGTTGATTCGAACGCTAGGACGAGCGAAGTCGGATCGTTTGAAGGGGATCCAGAGGATATTCTAGAAGATCAAGTTTTCGCAAATATTGTATCCGTCTCCTTTAGTGCATTCGACTCATTTGAGCCGCTGCCCAACCGACAAAACAAAAGCGAAGGCATTCTTTATACCTACGTCGGTCTGAAACGGATCGACAGTGCGGACAAGGATCGACGCCTCGTTCCGAAGTCTCCAGCAAGATTGGCAACAGAGTTCGCAAATAGCGTGCTCGTTTGCCGTCAGGGGGCAAGGGCTTCAAGATGGCAACGTGCCCTGGAAACACTGGAAACCGATCGCGTCTTTAGCGATGCGGAAGTGGTCGAACTGGCAAACCCTGAGCTCGACAGCGAAGACGTGAAAGGGGAGGCCCGGCGCAAATTCGACTTGCTGAGTTCGGGCCACAAAATCGTCCTTTTGACAATAACTCGACTGGTTGAGACAGTTGAAGAGCGCACGCTTGTCCTGCTCGATGAGCCCGAGGCCCATTTGCATCCGCCTTTGTTGTCAGCTTTCGTCAGGGCGTTGTCCGACCTGCTGGTCAACAGGAATGGTGTGGCAGTTATTGCAACGCACTCTCCTGTGGTCGTCCAAGAAGTGCCAATGAATTGCTGCTGGAAGATTCGACGAATAGGAGAGCGTTCTATAGCTGAGAGACCGGAAGTCGAGACGTTTGGTGAGAACGTTGGCATCTTAACACGCGAGATCTTCGGCCTCGAGGTAACTCATTCTGGGTTTCACAAATTGCTTACGGATGAGGTTCAGAGCGGTTCGACCTTTAATGGGATTGTCGAAAAGTTTGACAACGAACTCGGCGGTGAAGCGCGCGCGCTCGTGCGGGCCTTGATCGCAGCGAGAGATGCGAACGACATCTGATGCTGAAACTCGACAAACCAGCCCAAAGCGCACTCGACACATTTACCCTCTGCATTAGCCGTGTGAAAAACGTCAATCTGAAAACTCGGCTGAACGCTGCAACAGGTGCTGTTGTTGCAGCGTCCGCCGCATATGACATCGCCGGACCACTTCAGAACCTTCATTCCGTTCCCAGGACCGCACCGGTTGTTGCAGTCACAAAGGATGAAATGGAGACCGTTTACACCCAGCGAATGGCGGGATCAAAAGGTCCCGGGCGTCCAATTTATGACGAGATTTTTGCTTCTGCGCCTAACGGCCGCTGTCCTCTTTGTGCTCATCGTAACGTGATGACATTGGATCACCATCTGCCCAAGGCTCACTACCCTGCGCTTGCTGTGTCGCCCTTGAACCTGGTGCCATCATGTACCGATTGCAACAAGGCAAAACTGGCGGGGTTTCCTACTACGGCGCAAGAGGTTGGCATTCATCCCTATTACGATGATGTCGACTCCGAGACGTGGTTGGTCGCGAGCGTCGTGCCGACCTCGCCCAGCGCGCTCCTCTTTGAGGTACAAGCCGTTGCAGCTTGGGATCCAATTCTTATGCAAAGAGTCCGAAATCACTTCAAGGAGCTAAAGCTTTCGACGCTCTATGCGTCTCAGTCCGCTGAAGAATTGCTGAACATACGGTACACTCTTAGTCAAACATACGGAGCCGGGGGCGTGAACGCTGTTCGCGATGAGTTAATGGCAAAGGCCATCAGTTGCAGCAACGCTCGCCGAAATGGTTGGAGAACGGCCGCTTATTTTGCATGGGCGTCTGACGACTGGTTTTGTGACGGCGGCTTTGCGTGAGCACAGGAAATGGTCGCTACAAATTGAGCTCACTCCGATGGATAGAAAGTGTGGAGGCTGGAACAGCTCACAACGACCACCGCTTCTAAATAGCGTTACCGTCGAGGGTGTTCACAGCATTCGTCCGTCTTTCAATCAGATAAATTGTCTCTGTTTATCGAGTGTACACTTTCCTCGCGCTGGAAGCGCAGTTTCGACGATTTTCTAATTGAAAATTCTAGAGTATATTCACTCATTCCAGATGAATTCATAAAATATATGAAGTCTATCGAATTTCGATTTATGTCGTTGTCGTCGAATGATTTGAATTCATCTACGAATGATTCTTCGAACTCATCTCCATTAAATTCATACCACTCGCCTTTGTACCAAAACATTGCCAATCCAAGTTGGATATATCGCTCGACGGTTTGATGATTCCAAAAGGGTTTGACACCTAAGATTTCCCCGTCGGGAAGCCAAGTCTTGGCCTGCCTTAGTCGAGACGTCCTATCCGTTGAGCGGCCGATTTTCAAACGAGATCCCGATCGAATTATGTAAATATATCCAGGATCTCCAGACGAGACGCCGAAATTACCAAGGCTTTTCGAGGGTTGGAAGCTGTCCGGCATAATTTGACGAATCCTCATCTGCGGTGCCTAATCTTGGCACACATGAATCGACTGCTTCAAGTATCGAATGGAACTATGAGGTGACGGAAACCCAGTGGGTGCAGTGAAGCGGACAGGAATCGGCGATTCCAGGATTATACGACGCCTTGAGGGGCGATCAGTTTGGGGGACGGATTTGACCAAGGGAGATATCTGTATTTTTTGCGGGAAGTCGGAGGTGGCTTTCAGTAGTATTGAGCACATAATTCCAGAGTCTTTAGGTAATTTATCCGACAGACATGCCCTGCCTAAGGGTATTGTTTGCGATCGATGTAATAATTACTTTTCCCACAGCGTGGAGGCTCCGATCTTGAGCCATACGTCGTTTCAAAACATTCGCGGTAAGTTTCAAATACCTACCAAACGTCGAAAAATACCTTTCGTGAAAGGATATGCACATGGAACCGACATCGAAGTAGGCATGCGCTTGGAAAAGAAAACGGGAAGGCTGGAAGTCTTTTCCACTAAAGAAAGTCAGAAGTCGGAATTTGAGCGTCTGAAGCGACTTGACGCTCTCTTCATTCGGAAAAATGTTTATGTCTTTCCGATGGATGTGAGACCACCGGAAAAGGAGATGTCTCGGTTCTTGGCGAAAATGGCCCTTGAGGCGATTTTCGCGAGGTTTGATACAGTTTCCGGAACTGAATTTGCTTTAGAAATGATCTCAACGGATCATTACGACAACATTCGGAAGTGGGCTAGGTACGGCAGTAATTTCGACGATTGGCCTTACCATTACCGGGCATACTTCCCGGAAGACACGTTGATGGAACATCCGGAGACAGGCAAGTGGGTTCAGTTTGGGTTCGCTTATGATCTGCTTCTTACGGATCACCCGGAGACATTTTTCATATTTTCATATCACGGCCACGAGTTCGCGATCAATCTTGGCGGCCCCTCCATCAAAGGCTACGAGAAATGGCTCGCCGAAAACAACTACGTCAGTGCCCTTGTGGAAAAGAAGGGTAGTTATGTCCATTCGGAGGTTGAGAGGGGTGCAAAAAAACATTTTCTCGTTCCTATTTTAAAAATGCCTATAGGCTTCGGAAATCTTTGTACTGCCCCGTGACTGCGCAGCCATTGTCGAAGTCGGTCTTCGTCTCCAGAAGGCTTTTGGTATTTTGGCGCGGTTCAATGCGCCCGGCATTCGACGGAGGCGCTATCTCGGGCTGAGTTCGCCTTGAGCCTGAAAAGCGACAAGCAACGCGTAAGAGCAGCTGCTCAGACTGTTTCCGGCGAGTCAATCTGACTTACCTCGCCGGAATTGTTGAGAGCGATCAGCGCTGCTCGGAGACTATCGCAGTACGCCGCCGACCAGCCACGGACAACAAGACGGCACCTACCGCACCCGACAGAACCGAACCCGCGAGAATGCCGATCTTCACACGATCCTGAACGCCGGGATCGTCAAATGCCAGAAGGCCTATAAAAAGGCTCATCGTAAAGCCGATACCGCACAGCAGCGCCGTGCCCGCCACTTGTCCCCAGCTTGCCTGAGCGGGAAGATCTGCAACACCAAGCTTCACCAGAAGAGCCACCGTGCCGAGGACGCCGACCAGTTTGCCAAGCAACAGACCGGCGGAGATACCCATCGTCAGGTGTTCTGAAAAGACCGACATGGAAATGCCGGCAAACGATACGCCGGCATTGGCAAAACCGAATATTGGTACGATCACGAATGCAACGGGCTTGTGAAGCAGGTGCTCGAGCCTGTGCAGAGGAGATTCGTGATGGGCTGCCTCCGGTATGCCGGGTGTCAACTTCAGTGGGATTGTCAGGGCCAGAATAACACCAGCCAATGTCGCGTGAACGCCCGAAGCAAACACGAGCACCCAGAGCACCGCTCCTAACACAAGGTAAGGCCAGAGCGCTTTGACGCCCATCCGGTTGAAGATGATCAGATTGCCGACCACGATGCCTGCGCCCGCAAGGGCCAAGAGATTAAGGTCGGCTGTGTAGAAGATCGCGATGACGATGACAGCGCCAAGATCATCGATGATCGCAAGGGCCGCCAGAAATATCTTGAGCGAGGCAGGGACCCGGCTTCCGAGCAGAGAAAGCACACCGAGTGCAAAAGCGATATCGGTTGCCGTAGGAATGGCCCATCCGCGTAACGCTACCGGATCATTCCAATTGAAATAGACATAGAACAGCGCTGGGAACAGCATGCCGCCCGCGGCGGCTGCACCCGGAAGAATTCGTCGGCTCCAGGTCGAAAGCTGGCCGTCCAGCATTTCTCGTTTGATCTCCAGCCCGACGAGCAGGAAGAAGACGGCCATCAGCGCGTCGTTGATCCAGTGTTGCAGGCTGAGTGGCCCGATATAGACATGGAGGAGATCAAAGTAGGTTTTCGCCAGCGGTGAGTTGGCGGTGATGATCGCCAAAACTGCGACGACCATCAGGACGATACCACCGGATGCCTCGTTGTCGAGGAAATGGCGAAGAGTGGATTGGATGCGACCGGGTCTTTGTTCTGAAGACATGGGTTCTCGCTCCCTTGTGAGAGGTTGATCGAAGTCTCCGTCAATTTCGGGAAGGAACCCGTGGCGCACGCAGCACGCGCCAAGACCTTCAACTTAGGGGAGGCGGTCTGTCTTTTCTATAAAAATCGGTGTTCCGCGATCATGAAATTTGCCGAGGAGTGCGCAAATTTCTGTGTTTTAGGCACTGCTGACTTACCGTAAGACCTTAGAAGGCTGTGCATGACCTTGACACCTCGACCCTGCCATTTAGACCTCGCGACAATTCTGGAATTAGGGAGTGAGGATATGAAAACACTAGGAACCATCTCTACGTTTGTCGGCAAGACATTTGCCGCCTGGGTCATTCTCTTTGCGGTCCTCGGTTTCTTTTTCCCTGACACCTTCAAGCAGATCGCACCGTGGATCGTAACGCTCCTGTCGATCATCATGTTCGGAATGGGTCTCACCCTGTCCGTGGATGATTTCCGCAAAGTTGTGAAGCGTCCGTTCGATGTCACCATCGGCGTGCTTGGTCAGTTCCTCATCATGCCGTTACTGGCCGTGTTGCTGACACGGATTATTCCAATGCCTCCAGAGGTCGCGGCTGGCGTCATTCTGGTCGGTTGCTGCCCGGGCGGCACCTCTTCCAATGTCATGACGTATCTGTCGAAGGGCGATGTTGCACTTTCGGTGGCCTGCACCTCGGTGACGACACTTGCAGCACCGCTGGTAACGCCGTTCCTGGTGTGGATGTTTGCCAGCCAATTTCTGCCGGTCGATGGCTGGGCAATGTTCCTCAGCATCGTCAAGGTCGTACTCGTGCCGCTGGCTCTGGGTGCTGCGTTGCAGAAGCTGCTCCCTGGCGTCGTCAAGGCCGCGGTTCCCGCGCTGCCGCTGGTCAGCGTCGTCGGCATTGTGCTCATCGTTTCGGCAGTCGTTGGTGCATCAAAAGGCGCCATCGCCCAGTCCGGCCTGATGATCTTTGCTGTTGTCGTCCTCCACAATGGTCTGGGCTACCTGCTCGGCTATTTCGCGGCAAAGGCGACGGGCCTTTCGCTTGCAAAGCGCAAGGCAATTGCCATCGAAGTTGGAATGCAGAATTCCGGTCTGGGTGCGGCGCTCGCAACTGCATATTTCTCGCCCCTTGCGGCGGTTCCAAGCGCCATATTCAGCGTGTGGCACAACATTTCTGGCGCGCTCCTGGCAAACTGGTTTTCGAGACGAAGCGATCAGAACACTGGCGCTGACTCAATCAATCGAGCCTAACCCATGTTATCTATAAACATCTGGGGGCACCAGATTGCTCTCAGTGATACCACATTAGAGGCGCTTCTTAGAGGGTGCGTAACCAGATGATCTGGGTGACACCGAGTGCCAGGATGGCCGCGATTGGAAGTCTTGCGATCATATGGACTTGAGGCTCACGCGCTGCTCCAGCTTCTCAGCGTCTTCCTTCCGCTCGCTGTAGCGATCGGTCAGGTAGCTAGATGCGTCCCGCGTCAGCAGCGTGAACTTTACCAGCTCCTCGCAAACGTCGACGACCCGGTCGTAATAGGATGACGGCTTCATTCGGCCGTCCGCGTCAAACTCCTGAAAGGCCTTGGCAACCGAGGACTGGTTGGGGATGGTGATCATTCGCATCCAGCGGCCAAGTACGCGCAGGTGGTTCACCGTGTTGAATGACTGGGAGCCGCCGGACACCTGCATCACCGCGAGGGTCTTGCCCTGCGTTGGGCGGATCGAGCCGACCGCCAGTGGAATCCAATCGATCTGCGCCTTCATGATTCCGGTCATCGCGCCGTGACGCTCCGGCGATATCCAGACATGGCCTTCCGACCACTGGGTGAGGTCGCGCAGTTCTTGGACTTTGGGATGGGTGACCGGTGCGGCATCGGGCAGCGGCAGATCTGTGGGATCGAAGATCCGCACCTCGCAGCCAAGTTCTTCCAGCAACCTGCCCGTCTCGAACGCGAGCAAGCGACTGTACGATACCGTGCGCAGCGAGCCGTAAAGGATCAGGATGCGCGGCTTGTGGGTCGAAAATGCCGGCCGCAGCGCGTCGAGGTCCGGCTGGCGCAGGTGGTCGCAGTCGAGAGCAGACAGATCAGCCAATGCGCTTGCCCTCCCCATCGAGAACCTGCTCGCCGTCTTCCTTGGTAAACGCACCCTTGTGCGTCTCCGGCAGGATGTCGAGTACGACTTCGGACGGGCGTGACAGCCGCGTTCCAAGTGGTGTCACCACGAACGGGCGGTTGATCAGGATGGGGTCTTTCAGCATGGCTTCGAGCAACTGATCGTCGGAGAGGTCCGGGTTGTCGAGGCCAAGTTCGGCATAGGGCGTGCCTTTCTCGCGGATGGCTTCCCGCAACGCGAGGCCTGCGCCGGAAATCATCGTTTGAAGCTGATTACGGCTCGGCGGGGAGGTCAGGTACTCGACAACGGTTGGCTCGATGCCGGCATTACGGATCAGCTCCAAGGTGTTGCGCGACGTGCCGCAAGCGGGGTTGTGATAGATGGTGACGTCCATGATCTCAGGCCTTTTTGATGGTGGCGGCATTGGTCCGGACGGCAGCGCCGCGCTCGTACCAGTTCTTGCTGCGGTTGACGATCCAGACCACGGACAGCATCACCGGCACCTCGACGAGGACGCCGACGACAGTGGCGAGCGCTGCACCGGAGGTGAACCCGAACAGGCTGATGGCGGCGGCCACAGCCAGCTCGAAGAAGTTCGAGGCACCAATCAGGGCGGAGGGACCGGCCACGCAATGCTCCTCGCCGCTGACGCGGTTCAGCACATAGGCGAGGCCTGAGTTGAAATAGACCTGGATGAGGATCGGCACGGCAAGGAGCGCGATGACCATCGGTTGCGCAATGATCTGCTCACCCTGGAAGCCGAACAGCAGCACGAGGGTGGTGAGCAGCGCCACCAGCGAGACCGGCTGCAGGCGACCGGCCATGCGGTCGACATCCGTGCTCCCGCGCAAAACCTGCGCCACGATCACGGGCAGGACGATATAGAGCACGACCGAAAGAATGAGCGTATCCCACGGCACGGTGATGGCGGAAAGTCCCAACAGGAGGGCTACGATTGGCGCAAACGCCACCACCATGATCGCGTCGTTGAGCGCCACCTGGCTCAGCGTGAAGTGCGGTTCGCCCTTGGTCAGGTTGGACCAGACGAACACCATGGCCGTGCAGGGTGCCGCCGCAAGAATGATCAGGCCTGCGATATAGCTGTCGATCTGGGTTTCCGGCAGATACGGTCGGAACAGCCAGCCGATGAACAGCCAGCCAAGCAGCGCCATCGAGAATGGCTTGACCGCCCAGTTGATGAACAGGGTAACGCCGATACCACGCCAGTGACGACCAACCTGGGCAAGAGAAGTAAAATCGATCTTCAGCAGCATGGGGGTGATCATCAGCCAGATCAGCACGGCGACCGGCAGGTTGACCTTGGCGACTTCCACCGCACCGATGGCTTGGAACACGTCCGGCATCAGGTGCCCGAGCCCAATTCCGACAACGATGCACAGGGCGACCCAGACGGTTAGGTAACGCTCGAACGTGGACATCAGGCGACCTGCCCCTGCGGGCGGGTGCCGCCTTCAAGCGCGCCTATCTCGCGAAGGCGGGTTTCCAGCGCCAGCTTGTCGATCGACGTCAGTGGCAGACTGAGAAACGCGGAGATCCGGTTTTCGAGGAAGCGCGCGGCCTTGGAGAATGCTCGGTCCTTCTCGATCTCTGTGCCTTCAACGGCGGCCGGGTCCTCGACACCCCAGTGAGCGGTCATCGGGTGGCCAAGCCACACAGGGCAGGCTTCGCCAGCGGCGTTGTCGCAGACCGTGAAAATGAAATCCATTTGCGGGGCACCGGGTTCGGCGAACTCATCCCAGGTCTTTGAGCGAAAGCCGGTGGACTCGTAACCGAGGGCGCGCAGCGTATCGAGGGCCAGCGGGTGCACTTGCCCCTTGGGTCGGCGACCTGCCGAATAGGCCTTGAAGCGCCCCTTTCCTTCGCCGTTGAGGATGGACTCGGCAAGGATCGAGCGGGCGGAATTGCCGGTGCATAGGAACAGGACACTAAAGACGCGGTCGCTGATCATCGCAGGTTCTCCGAAGTGGACGGGTCGCAGCAGGGGGTGAGAGCGGTGATCAGGGGCACACAGAGTTCGGCGCTGCCGCCGCAGCAGTCCTTGACAAGGTACAGGGTCAGGTCGCGCAACGCATCGATCTCGGCGCGGTAGATGATCGAGCGGCTGTGGCGCTCGCCTCTAATCAGACCGGCGCGCGACAGGATCGCAAGGTGGGCTGACATGGTGTTCTGTGGCACCTCGAGCAGGCGGGCGAGTTCACCGGCGGGCACGCCCTCCGGTTCGTGACGGACCAGCAGTCGGAAGGTGTCCAGACGGGTGGATTGGGCAAGGGCGGCAAACGCCGCAATAGCATTATTTGATTCCATGTATCCAGATTATTGGATATATGACTATTGTCAAGCATCTCGAGCTCTTTGGCGCCACCTCATATTGGTGAACTTGTACTTTCAGCATAAAATCCAGCGTGACATGAGCGCTGTAGGCGCATTGCTGCCGAACTCGCCGACCTGCGAAGACCAAATGCCGAAAGGATTGAAGCCACACCGAGTTAATGGTTGAAAGGTGCAACTAACCGATCTTATACGGGATGTCGATCATGCGCGAAATTGCTATCAGCCGCGAAAGTCGCCTTCGTTTGTTTCCCGCACGTCATAATTCAAATCCCAATTTTTTTTCCAGGGACTTTGAACCGGGCGGATTCTTATTTACAGTCGCGTCCTCAGAACCAGTAATGACCGTCGGCTTTGCGCTGGCAACGCCGTTATTATCACTGTGCTTCAAGCCTTGTGCGTATTGTCCTTCCGCATCCTTGTGAATCTTATTCAGGGATGGTTCATCGTCTTTCGGTCCAGACATTTGAATCTTTCTTGTCGGCGGTTTCTATTTTTGCAAACAAAATGGACAGTGCGTAGTTCCCCGTCATCTCAGAATTTGCGCGTTATTTCCCCCGGAAAGGATAAAGGTGGCGAATAATACAGTCTATTGCAGGCGAAAAGCAGATATCATTCAGGTCTGTTCATCCCCCGCATGAGGTCGTCGATTTCAAGCGTCCGCATCAGAAAATCTCGTATATGACAGCCACCAAAATTAGAGTTTGGTTGGATGGAGAGCATCGGAGACCGCGCCGCTACGATGCGACCTGGCCAAGGTAGACGCCAAACCTTTCAGACCGTCAGTACGACCTTGATGCAATTATCCTTTTTGTCGCGAAACGTCTCGTAGAGGCCCGGTCCGTCTTCCAGTTTCGCTCTGTGCGTGATGAGGAACGACGGATCGATCTCACCCTCTTCAATACGGCGCAGCAAGTCGCGCGAGTATCTGTTGACATGGGTCTGACCTGTGCGGATCGTTAGCCCCTTGTTCATAGCGGCGCCAAAGGGAATTTTATCCCAGAACCCACCATAGACGCCTGGGACTGAAACGATACCGCCGGGTCTGCAGGCCATGATGGCGGACCGCAGCGCATGCGGGCGATCTGTGCCCAAAAGTGTGGCTGCCTTTACCTTGTCGACGATCGCATCGAACGACGCGGTTGCATGGGATTCAGAACCAACGGCATCGATGCATTTATCCGCGCCGTAACCATCGGTCATGTCCTTGATATGCTCAAGGATCGTCTCATCGATCTCATCGAAGTTGATGATCTCGGCACCCAGCGACTGCGCGAGAGCAAGGCGTTCTGGAACGTTGTCAATTGCAATGACCCTAGCCGCGCCTTGCATGAACGCGCTCTTGATGCAGAACTGCCCGACAGGACCACACCCCCAGACAGCAACGACATCGGTTGGCTCGATCTCACAATTTGCGGCCGCCATCCAACCCGTGGGGAAGATGTCTCCCAAGAACAAGGCCTGCTCATCAGACATGCCGTTGGGAATGATGATAGGCGACACGTCGGCATATGGGACTCTGACGAACTCGGCCTGACCGCCGGCATAGGCACCGGTCAGATGCGAGTAACCAAAAAGACCAGCAGTGGGGTAACCGAAAGCCTTGGTTGCGTTATCGGCCGTTCTGTTTGTCCGTTCGCAAACCGACCAGTTGCCCTTAAGGCACTGATTGCATTCGCCACAGCTGATCGTGAATGGCACGACGACCCGGTCGCCAACTTTCAGCTTTTTATTGTCGCGCCCGACATCGACAACCTCCCCCATGAATTCGTGGCCGAGAATGTCACCCTTTTTCATAAAGGGAATGTATACGTCCATCAGGTGAAGGTCCGAGCCGCAGATTGCGCAGGCCGTCATCTTGATTACAACGTCTCGACCGTCCTCTATCTGTGGTTCAGGGACGTTGTCGCAGCGAATATCGCCTTTGCCGTGCCAGCACAGAGCTTTCATCTATCTTTCCTTTTGTCAGATCAGTTTGCCGTGCCGAGGGCACGGATTTCCGTTATAAAAAAGATCGCCAGCGAAATATGCTAAGGGCATAAATCCGACCCTTGGCGTCGATAACGACGGCAAGATCCGTTGACGACAAGCGCTCAAGAAGCTCCTACTGCGACATTGAACCTCACCTGAAGGTGAGCAGGAAGCCAGCTTATTGAGTAACCAAGCCGGGCGGAGGCACAGGTGTAAACCGCACGATCTTCAGATGGCGAACTTGAAGTTGAAGCAGAAGTTCCCGGCGAGTGTGCTTATCGACGTGTGAACAGAATTTAAGTAATAGCTTTTTGAGGCTTCTCGTATTACGCAGGCCCTTTACGCACGGAGATCTCTCGATGCCGTTTAGCGACCCTCTTCATCCATTGTGGAAACCTGAAAACCTCCGTCGCGCCATTCATGCTGCGGGCGTGGCACTGTGGTCGTGGAACGTTACGAACGATCGTTTCGCCATGGACGAGCAGGCATTCAAGCTCTGGGGTCTGGTGAAAAACGGCGAAGTGAAATTCGAAGACTTGTCTGCCCATGTTCATCCAGCCGATCGCGACCGTGTGCGCGCCGCGTTCACGGCTACGAGGGGAATTGTCGGACCCTATGAGATTGACTTCAGAATCATGGTCGGCAATGAAATACGCTGGATATCGGCGCGCGGATTGGGTGATGATGCCGCTCTACACAATGGACAGATGTTTGGCGTATTCCTCGACGTGACTGGTCGGAAACAGGCCGAGGAGGGCAATGAATTGCTCGCCGGGGAAATGAGCCACCGAGTGAAAAACCTTCTGGCGATCGCTATGGGCCTCACCAACATCACGTCACTGTCGTCCAACACCGTCAAAGAAATGGCAAAAGAGTTGACTGCGCGGCTGGCAGCTCTTGGCAGGGCACATGACCTAGTGCGGCCACTTCCGGGCGCGCAAGGGCACGCCGCGCTGTTGGGAGATCTCCTGTCGGTGCTTCTTGCGCCGTACGAGGATATGGGAGCATTCAAAGGGCGCATACGGGTTGCCGTACCGCGCATGGGAGTTGACGAAGCAGCAGCGACAGCCTTGTCACTTGTGTTTCATGAACTGGCGACAAATTCGATGAAGTATGGTGCTTTGTCCAAGGATACTGGCATTTTGGACCTGTCGGGTGCTACAGAGGATGGCGAAGTGACATTGACGTGGACAGAGCGAGGCGGACCGGCGGTGGATGCGCCGATAAGCGAAGGGGGGTACGGAAGTAAACTCCTCAACCGTATTGTATCCGGTCAACTCGGTGGGACGATCGAATACGATTGGTCTGAAAAAGGGGTTGTTATCGTTCTAAAACTGAGTGGCGAAAAGCTCGCCAAATAAGCTGAGCGAGTTTGCATCTGGTTGCTGATGACGAGAGTGAACATATTTCACGTCTACATGTAAGTGCGAGAAGATCGATAAACGGAGGTGACGGCGGCCAAAATTGCTTCGCGTGCGTCGCCCGTTTCCTCGGCGTCTAATAGATACCAGCTGTTGCACCTCACTGATCAAAAATTGGAATCGCCCTATTTTCGGGCTCGACGGTTCGGTCTCCGTCAAGCTGTTGGCACTTCCACGTGCTTCCGGGCGGCAGTGCTAGAGATCTAGGCGGTTCGAGTTGCTGGCCGACGTGTTTGATATTGCCTCTAATATTTCAAAGACTATCCCTGTAAAAAGAGTGGCGTAACCATCAACCGATCTCATGCACTGGCCATAATCTTTAACGAGAATAAACGCGTCTTCTCGCTTAACGCGATAGGCAGACTCGAACGGATGCCTGTCTATTACTGTCATTTTGAGGCGTTCGATGACACCAGCGCGATCATCTTGATGGACGGTTTCGAGAAAGCTCTCTGCAGGAAGACCTCGATCGACGTTGGAATAGTCAACGCCCATAATCTCTGCGTAGCGCCGATCGGCCCAAAACCTGTTTTCTACAATGTCCCAAGTGTAAAAGCCTCCTTCCATTACCGGATGGAGCTTCTGTTTGGTCGATAATATTCCCATGTAAAGACCCCGTTTTCCCTCGGGATGAGACTGGACGATTCGTGCTACAGATAAACCCCTTAAGACGACATGCGGCGATTTTTGCACGCCAAAATTTGCCGTTCAATTCTTAGGGACATCTGCTGTCACATCAGCATCAGTATGCTTCGGTCAACGGCAAACAACGGCGCGCTCTGCGTAGAATCAGCAGTGCCGAGATGTCTTTACGCCAGGTAGCAACATCGGCCGTTGCAGGGACTGTCCCTTTTCGAGTCCACTCCGAGTCAACGGCGGCTGGAATCATGCCTCCTCTAGCGCGCAGGCTTCAGGTTAAGCACCCGTCGATGGTCACCAGAGAAAATACAATTATCCGTGCGCAACGAATAGTCTTCGGCTTATGTGTTCATCGCATGGTTGACGAATTCACAAATATATCTAAAGTTGTCTTTAGCCGATAGTGCTCAACAAAGCCGATCTGAACGGAAAGTTGCGCTTGTCTGGGTCTCGTTTGTCGCTCTGTCCACAGAATGCTTCGCTGAGGAGCCGGTAAATGTATTCAAATTCTTCAAAAGCACGATTGCTGTCTAACCTTTCGAACGCCGTACGAATTGAACTGCTTTCTGCCATTTTAAAAAGAGAAATGTCCGTCGGCGAACTTTGCTCAAAGATGCAGATGAGCCAGTCGGCTGTGTCCCAGCATCTGGCGAAACTTCGGTCTGATGGCTTGGTAAACACACGTCGGGACGCGCAAACCATTTACTACAGTTGCGCCAACCCTGGTGTGCAACGTGTCCTGAATTTGCTCGACGAAATTTTCAGTCCAGAATTTTCCGCTGAAAATACATACGTGTTTAAAAGTGCCGATAAAGCAAGCTGACAAAACCCGCCAATTGGGCCTTGTCTCGGGAAAAATTGGAAGGTTCCCTGATTCATCCAAAGCCTATCAGGGCGCAACCGTTGGGCCCCCACCCACGCTGTCTTGTAAAAACGCAGGATACCCTACAAGCTGAAGTCAGCTGCGACGAGGGGTGCTACCCTAATCGCTGAGAGTGCAGTTCTTTTACGGCCTTGGCGATCCGGAAGATGGAAAGTCGGTAAGTCGAATAACATTTGAGACGCGGACTGGATCGGTTTCAAAAATGCTATACCCGTTCCGGCCCCGCCTTTTTGTTTCGTAGAGCGCCCGGTCTGCATTATCCAGCAGCACTTCAGGATCGATGCCAGGTCCATAGGGCGAAACAATCCCTATACTAACGGTTAAAGGAAGTTGCAGAGCTTGCCAATAAAGGGGTTTTGCTCTGATCGCATTGATGATCTGACTGGCAATAGTCGCTGCCGAGGCCGCAGACGCACCTATCAGAACCAGCCCAAATTCATCACCTCCAATGCGCGCAATTACGTCACCCCGTCGCAGCTGTTTTGTTATCACGCCTGCCACGTGCTTCAACGCCGCGTCGCCTGCTGCATGACCATATTTGTCGTTGATATGCTTAAACCTATCTAAATCAAACAGAAGCACGCTAAAGCGCTCCCCGCCAGAAGCTCCATCACAAGCCTTCTGAAGGTGTTTTACGAATTGTCTGCGGTTGGCTATGCCTGTCAGTTCGTCTTCATTTGCAAGGCGATCCAACTCTACACGTTCGCGCTCGACTGCCGATACAAGGAGCCCGAAATTCCAGATGACCGACACGAATAGAAAGACCAGTAGGTCGACCGATGCCACCTGATAAAGATCAAGCTCAGGCTCCATTCCTGTGACGATAAGAATATTTCCAGCCGCGACAACAAAATGGGATATCGCCCCCATTGTCATCGCCATGCATGAGACGGCCGCACCGAGATCTTGACGGACAAACCGCAACAAGTAGACCGCCATCAGCACGAGCGGCACAGCTTGCGTCAGAGTGTAGATTGGATTCCGCCCATGCCACACTTCGAATGTTAACAGCATAAGCATGACACTCCCACTCAGTAGCAGCGCAATCGTTTTCCATCCGACGGCGTCTCCGTGGAACTGGCGTAAACCACACCAGTTCAGGTAAAACCCGACGATTATGAAACTGTTTCCCGCAACGGTTTGAATGATCAAACCACTATCTCCTTGCGAGGAGAGAATGATGCCGCCAACCGCGCCTGCTGCACTGCCGAAAAGCCAATATCTGGCAGCAAGGAGGTCGGTATAGCGATAAGCGATCATGCTCCAAAGGACGCAGTGTGACAGATTGAGAAGCAGGACGACGACAAACAGAGTGAAGAAATCTGGCATTGGCAACCTGTCTGTGAAAGCCAGATGGCTACAAGGAGAGACTGAAGACTGCATGAAGATATTTCAGAGGATTTGATCGAAACACAATCCCTCGGAACTAACAACTGTCTTTTTCTATCTTAGCGCGCAGACGGATCAACCGTGGAAGCAAGATCACCACCCGCAGCGACTAGCGATAGAGGGCCGCGCTGTGGGGCCTAAAGTTAATTGGCATCTGAAAGTCTGGTTCAGGAGATTTGGGCATCTATTTGTGCGACCGGCCAGCAACTTGTCTGTCCCACTGTTATCATAAATCGTGATCCCGTTGGGATGATTACCGGATTTACTTTCGCCGTAGCTTTAGGCGAAACATCCTTGTCCGAGTATTTTTGTTCACCAAAGGAGCCTGTGATCCAATGATGATGAACCCGCGATGGACAGCACCGGTCGCAACATTGATCTTTGGCCTATTTTTCTGGCAACTTGTGTGTCATCTGGGCGACGTTAGTGAACCTTGGGATGCCGCCGCATACTGGTACGCTGCATATCCGTTGTCTGTGATCATATCTGGACTAATCGCGTGGTTTTTCAGAAAAATGTGGTACGCAGGAGCGATCATCACATTTGCCCAATTACCCGCGCTGGTGGCTGCAAACAATGACCCTTCAATCATGATCGGCCTCCCTTTTTTGCTTGCCTTGTCGTTTCCTGCCATCGCGGCATCAGCGCTTGCAATGCGGTTGCGACCTCGAGCTTAAGGGAATGCTTCCTCTTGGTGCGCGGAACGCAATTAAGAGCTGACTAACAATCCCGGCAGAGAATTCGTGCTTATGCTCATCGCCCCTCATGCGTCGCCGCAGCACTTGCTGCGACAAACGCAATTTCGATGTGGTGTGCTCAGGCAGCCTGCTGACTGTCGTTGCTCAGGATTTCAACGATCCGGTCATAGCCGTAGAAAGTCGCGAGGCTCAGTGGTGTCAGACCCGAGTGGGTTTTCAAATCACGGCGAGCACCGGCGCGGACCAGCGACGCAACAGCATCCACATATCCATGCCACACAGCATCGTGCAACGCGGTCAGGCCATTGTAAGGACCCTGTGCATCGAGCTCAACCTGTGTGTCCCCCTGCTTTGTTGATGACGTCAAGATATCGATGTGATCCGCCTTTCCGAAATAGGCAGCATCGTGAAGTGGCGAACCACGCATGAGACCGATCGTACGGCGGGGATCTGCCCCAGCATCCAGCAATACGCGCACTATTTCGGCATGGCCTTCGCGAACTGCGAGACCGAGAGGCGTGTAGTCGTCATCGAACGTCCCGGTTATTGGCACCCGAACCTCAAAATCCGCACCATCTGCGATCAGCCGCTTCACCTCCTCAATATTGCCGGCCTTGACTGATGAGACGGTTAACATGCCCGCGATGTGCTTTTCATCTGCCTCATCTCGTTCCTCAATCAACGCTGAGATTGCCTGCAGGTCGTCATACTTGGCGATGTCGAGCGCGGTCTGTTGCCAGTAATTCCGTATCGTGGTCCGAGCGCGCCGCGACAGCAAAACCCGCACGACAGATTCGTGCTTGTGAAGCACGGCATCCATCAAGGCTGTGTTACCAAGAACGGGCGATTGCTGATCGATGAAGGCTCCGTGGTCCAAGAGCATCCCGATCACATCGGCGCTGCCGGACTGTGCTGCCTTGTGGATTGCCGTTGCCCCCATTCGAGGTTCCGCCGCCAGCACGTCCGCCCCGGCGGTCAGGAGCAAAGCAACAGCTTGTGCCTGCCCAAGCGCAGACGCGATCATCAATGGCGTAAGACCATCGGAGCCTCGAGCATTGACGTCGGCCCCGGCGTCAATAGCGCCTTTGACCGAAGCAAGATCGCCTGTACGAAGTGCGTGAGAAAGTGTCATTATCGTATGTTCCTTGATCGATTAGGCAGTTGCTGAAACGGTGGCATTCAGGCCGTTCAGGAATTTGATGATTTCGGCATTCACGCGTTCGCGGGCCTCATGATGAGGCCAGTGACCGACACCTTCCAGGCGCACGACATCGACGAGGCCAGGCGCTGTCTCGCGCATTTCTTCCACTGTCGGTGGGACCGGGTGGAACAGTCGGCACAACCCGTCTGCATCGCCCCAAATATAAAGCGATGGCTGCTTGATCAGCACATCCTTGTAGGCAGCGAGATGCTCAAACGTCGCCTGCACGCCACGGTACTGGTTCAGCCCCCCTCGGAACCCCGTTCGCTGGAACGTTTCGATGTTGTGTTTCACATAGGCTGGATCGGCCCAGCTCGGCAGCACGTCAGGTGCAGGTCGGAACATATTCCGCTTTGCATCGATGGGGTCCCAGCCGGTTCCTTCGACGGGCTCGCCCGAGAGCCAATAAAGTGCACTCGGGATAGTCTTGCTGGCATCGCGGATCCGGTCATCCGTCTCCGCCTTCATCATGTCGAAAGCGTAATAGAGATCGCCGAGACCGCGACTGCGTAGCATGTCCCATGTACTCAACTCGCCCCGTGGCAGGAACGGGATGCCGAGCGTTATGATCCCGTTGAAACGATCTGGTCGCATGACCATTGCGCGTTGGCCGTGGTCCGCGCCCCAATCATGCGATACGATCGTTGCGGTAGGCACCTGCAATGCATCAAGGATGCCAATCAGGTCGCCAACAATGAAGGCTCCGCTATACAATGCTGGATCGTCCGGGGAATAACTGTCGCCAAAACCCCTCATGTCCAGCGCGATCGCGCGGTACCCGTTTTCTGCAACAACTTGCATCTGGCTACGCCACGTTTCCACAGTGTCTGGAAATCCGTGCAAGAAAAGCACGACTGGACCACGGCCTTGTTCAACGACATGGAAAGAGTCACCGTTGGCCTCGATTTGCGAATGAAGTACGGGATGATCCGTGGCGGCTGATAGTAAACTAGGATGGCTCATTTTCTGCTCCAATTTATGCTTGATGCGAGCCTTGCGGCGCGTGTTGGATCGGCTCCAATTCCATGACTTCACCACCTGAAGCGCGAAGCCTTTCAAGGTATGTGGAGTGATCGATGAGCTGGGCCGGGAAGTAGAGACCCGGTCGAGGCGCATCGCCTTCGAGACCAGCCAGGCGTTCAAGAACGAGCGCGACACCCAAACCCGTGAGCGGCATCTGCCCACCGGGGTGAACGATCGCGTGACGTTTCCGAAGCGGCTGCCCGGCGTGATCCAGGCCCGAAAGGTTGATGATAATTTCCGTCGATACCGGTCCGCCATTCCGGCGGGCGGAGCTCATTCCGATGGCCAAGTCGAACCGAATATCAGGTGCGTCGGTTGCGTTTGCCAACAACAGGACGTCGTTCGGCGAAAACAGGTTCGCGTTCAACTCGGTACCGTCGATTGCGCGGACCTTTGACTTGGTTTCGTCGCCATGGCACCACCGCCACGCGCCAGCCGTTCTTATAAGAGCAGCAGCACCCGCATACATCTGGCGCTCAAGGTCTGCATTTGCCGCAGGTCCAAACGCATCTTGCTCATCGAGCACCGCCTCGATGTGAAAGTTTTCCAGACGACCAAATTCTCGGGCGAACAGGAGCGACGGTACGCTTGTCGCACCAACCAGCCACTCTGTACCCAAAACGACGGGCGCGGCGGCAGGGTTTTGCATGAATGTCGCAGTTTCCAAACCGAGTTCGCTGATGCTTGGCGAGATGTTGATATACCCGGCACCTTTTTGCTGGGCCCAGCGGAGAGCTGCCCCAGTCTCATCGGTGAACAGCGTTGCGACTGCCGAGACGCGCCGCTCGCCTAACCCCAGGTCGGACGCAGTGAGGTCCACGACCACCGCAGACGCGCCGTCGACAGCTGCTGCTGCTCGTATCGCCCGTTGTTCGTCGCGACCGCCAATGAGGATTGGTACATCAGGATGTTGGTCACGCAAGAAGCGTGTAGCCCAGCGCCCGACCTCACCAGCGCCGCCGATAATCAGGATTGGGTCGTGCAGACTTTCAGAAGCTTGTAACATTGCGACACCTATGTTTTACTAATACCTACATATGGTAGGTTACTAAAAGTAGGTACGCAAGTGGAAAAACCAAAAGTCGCTGTCGACAACAGGACCGCGGGCCGTCTTTCAAAGCCCGAGCGGCGTCAGCAACTCCTGGAGACGGCGCGCTTAATCGTTCGGAAGGAAGGTGCTGATCGGCTGACGTTAGGCCATCTGGCAGTGCGTGCGGGCGTCTCCAAGCCTGTGACTTACGAGCATTTCGAGACCAGAACAGGTCTGTTGATTGAACTCTATCGTTGGATAGACACCGAACGCATCACCGCGTTTCGCACGCTTATGGCTGAGCAAAATCGATCTGCGGAAGAGACTGTTTCGGCTTTGGCTAAAACCTATCTGGCTTGCGGAACCGATCAGGGTGACGAATTTCATGCTGTCGGCGCGGCGCTTGCAGGAAGCGAAGAGAAAGCAGGCGTTTACCAGGAGTTAGTCGACGCTGTGATCGAAATGTTCGTGGAAGTTCTACGGCCTCACTCAAGCTTACGGCCGGAATCGTTGGCGTTGGCTTCCGCAGCTTTGGTTGCAGCAGGAGACGCGTTAACAACCGCAGTTACGCGCGGGAATTGCTCTGCTGCTGAGGCAGAGGAGGTGTTTTCGGTTCTCATTGGAGCTGTGGCCCCAGGTGAAGTTCGAGAATTGATGCCGGGCGCCAACAACTCTTAGTTTTTCAACAGTAACTGAGCAGAGCGGTCATATTTCAATAACCAGTAGTCGCCTCCGGAGCTGGTCCATGGCGCGTTGAAACACGGCCGGGTTGTCCAGCGCGCGCGACAACACTATTGCGCCCTGTATGGAAAGCACGGCATCTTCCGAGAGGATACGCGCTCGTTCATCGTGCTGGCCCTGCCGAACGAGCGCTGCTTGCAACGCGTCTACCCAGCTTGCGAAATAACCCCGAACGGCCTGGGAGAAGCGGTCTCGTGTATTGGAGACGGCCAAGGCGCCAACCAGGCATACACGCCTGCCAGATTTGAAGTAATCCGTGATGGCATCAAGCATCGCATTGATAGCAGCATTGGCATCGCTCCCGTTCCGCAAGGGGGCATATATCGCAGTTTCGAACCACTGTTCGATTTCTGTGAGGACAGCCCGCACCATCTCTTCTTTCCCACCAGGAAAAAAGTTGTAGAGGCTGCCCTTGCCGAGGCCAGTAGCCTTGCCAATCAAAGCAAGGCTTGCCCCTTCATAGCCGTGTTCACGGAACACTTCGGCGAGGGGAGCTATGGTGTCAGATCTTTCGGCAACCATGCGGGCCATGACTAGAGACCCAAATCGCTGAGGCCAGGGTGGTCATCCGGCCGACGGCCGAGCGGCCATTGGAACAGGCGCTCGCTTTCGGAGATCGGCATTTCATTGATGCTGGCATGTCTATGCGCCATCAGCCCGTCCTCGGCAAATTCCCAGTTCTCATTGCCGTAAGCGCGGAACCAGCGACCGCTATCGTCATGATATTCATAAGCGTACCGCACTGCAATGCGGTTACCGGCAAAAGCCCAAAGCTCCTTGATGAGGCGGTAGTCGTGCTCCTTGTTCCACTTGCGTGTCAGAAATGCCTGGGCCTCGTCGCGAGTGGTGCAGAACTCGACGCGATTACGCCAACGCGTGTCGAGCGTATAGGCCTGAGCGACCCTGGCAGCATCGCGTGTGTTCCAGCCGTCTTCGGCCAGGCGAACCTTTTCTACTGCACTTCCCAGGGTGAAGGGCGGGAGTGGAGGGCGTGACATGTTGGATCCTTTTTAAACTTATACTGATTGGTACGACTTTTACCGATTAGTACAATGTGCTCTGACGTCGTACCTGTCAAGCATGCGAAGACCGGGAAGCTATATACCGACGACGAGCGGCAGGGACTCCCTTGCGCAATCATCGATCACGTCACAACCCGCAACCTGCGCACCGTCAAAGCCTTACGTGGCTCATAATGTGAACCCCTGAGCAGCACATGAATGCGTCAATCGGCGGATTTGGAGCATTCATCACTTTAGCGAGTCGTCATTCACCTACTTGAGCTGAGTTGCTTATCGAGACTGTGACGTAAAAATTGCCCGAGGGATTTCACTTCTGGCGAGAGCGGTCCCCGTCCTTTGATCAGCGCGATTTCGGACGCCGGTTGATCGTCAAAACCTTCGGACGAATTTAGCTTTCGATGCTCCGGTAGAACTGCGTCGGATGGCAAGAGGCTTATGCCCAGGCCCGAGGCAACGGCCGCTTGCACGCCCATGAGCCCCTGGCTGGTATAGGCGATCCGCCAGCGGCGGCCATTGCGCTCGATGGCGCGAATGGCGCGATCGCGATAGATGCAGCCGACAGGAAAAACGGCAAGTGGCACAGGGTCGGTCTTGGCGGCGTGAGTGGCACTTTCCACCCAGATAAGGTCTTCTGTCCAGCTTGCAATACAAGGCCCATCGCCCGGCTCGCGTTTGATCAGCGCCAGATCGATCTCGCGCGCGTCCAGCAGGCGACGAAGTTCCGCGCTCCAGCCGCTGACAGTATCCAGTCGAATATGTGGGGATGCGGCAGAAAACCCAGTCAGAAGGTCAATCAGGCGCCGCCCTGCAAAATCTTCCGGCACACCCAGGCGAACCGTGCGCGGTGCCGAAGGCTTTCGCATCACCTCAGCGGCCTCTTCTGCCGTGGCGAGGAGCCTGCGCGCATAGCTCAGGAGCAATTCACCAGCTTCCGTTGTCTCGATCGTGCCTGTCGACTTGTCGCGCCGCAGAAGCAGCGCGCCAAGATTACCCTCCAGCTTTTTTATCTGCTGGCTGACAGTTGATTGCGTCAGGTGCACACGTTCAGCGGCTTTCGTGAAGCCGCCACTATCGACCACCGCAGCATAAGTTTTCAAAAGATCGAGATCGAAACCAAAGCTCATTTGAATTTCCACTGAAAGATATCACCACATTTAATTGTGCAATGTTGTGGGAGTTTGTCAATCTCAGGAAAAAGGAGATAACACATGACATTGACCGGACAAAAGCCGACATGGCTGACTTTCGATTGCTACGGAACCTTGATCCAGTGGGACGAGGGACTGCTCGCGGCAATGGACCGGATACTTACGACAAAAGGCACTGGTGTTGACCAGAAGGCCTTTATCTCAGCCTATGACCAACATGAACATGCCTTGGAGGCGGAGCGGCCTCATCGTCGTTTTGCTGCGGTCAGTGCCCTTGCGCTGGAGCGCGCTATGGGTGATTTCGGGCTGCCGTTCGAGACCGCCGACGCCGAGATTCTCACGTCCTCGATCGGCAAGATGCCGCCTTTTCCGGAGGTTGTCCAAACACTTGGAGAGCTGAAGGCCGCGGGTTTCCTCTTGGCGATCATCTCGAACACCGACGATGCAATCATTGCCGGAAACGTTTCCCAGCTTGGCGGCCATATTGATCGCGTTATCACCGCCGAGCAGGCTGGAGCTTATAAACCGTCACGGCAGACCTTCCATCATGCCTGGGAAAGCCTTGATATCGGCATGGAGGATCTGGTGCATATCTGCGCCAGCCCGCATCTCGACCTCGTGGCCGCGCGCGAACTTGGCTTTCGTACCGTCTGGGTCGATCGAGGAAGGGGTCGCAAGCCGCTGGAGGACTACCGACCAAATGCTATTGTACCAACCCTCTATAAGGTGCCAGCGGTGCTTTCTGCCGCAGGCTGGATGTGACGGATTGCTGAGGAGGCCCATATGGCACATGAACTGAATATTCCCAAAGCCCAGCTTGCGCCACGGCGCAATACTTCTCTGGAAACGGACGAGATATGGCAGGCAAGGGTCGATCTTGCCGCCTGCCTTCGAACAGCGGCGCGCCTCGGTCTTGAGGAAGGCATCTGCAATCATTTTTCCGCGGTGGTGCCGGGGCATTCGGATCTCTTCATTGTCAACCGCCTGGGCTGGGCCTTTCAGGAGGCGACGGCGTCCTCGCTGCTGATCTGCGATTTCGAGGGCAATGTGATTGCCGGGTGACGGCGTGCCGGAAGCGACCGCATTCTTCATCCATGCGCGTGTGCACAAAATGGCTCCGCGTGTGGGGGCCGCTTTTCATACGCACATGCCGAATGCGACTGCCCTCAGTATGCTGGAAGGCGAGCCACTGGTCTGGGCTGGCCAGACCGCGCTCAAATTCTATGGCCGCGTGGCAATCGATGAGCATTATAATGGTCTTGCTCTGGATGAGAGCGAAGGCGACAGGATTGCCTCCGTGCTCGGCGACAAGGATATCCTGTTCATGAAAAACCACGGCGTGATGGTCTGCGCACCGAACATTGCCGAGGCTTGGGACGATCTTTACTATCTGGAGCGTGCGGCCGAAGTCCAGCTAAAGGCAATGAGTACAGGTCGAGCATTGCTGCCAGTCTCGCTCGAAATCGCAGCGGAAACGGCAAGGCAAATGCGGGAAGGCGACCCCGAAAGCGCCAGACTGCATCTGGAAAGCCTGCGCCGTGTTCTCGATAGGCTGGACCCTGGTTATAGCGCCTGATCTTTTTGCGTCCCGGAATGTAACCTCGGGACGCGCTACACGCTTGTATCTATTTCAACAAGGCCCTCAGCCGTGGCGTCGCAAAGTCCAGAAACGTCCTGAGTTTCAGGGGCATGAGGCCGTCCGATAGATGGACGAGGTGAACCGGCGACGTCTCTCGTTCGAAGTTTTCCAGCAGTGGCACCAGCAAGCCAGCATCGACTGCGCGCTTTGCTTGATAGGCCATGACCCGAGTTATGCCGAGACCGGACGCCGCAGCGTCGACCGCAGCTTCTGCCGTATTGACGGAAAGGCGCGTCCGGATTGGCACCGCGATATCTTTTGCGCCGTCGTGGAACGTCCAGAACCGTGTCGACAGCACGCCTTCGAACGCGATGCAATCGTGTTGCTTGAGTTCGTCAGGATGGGACGGATGGGAATGCCGCTTCAGATAATCGGGATTGGCATAGACGGTCGTGCGGGTGGAGCCGAGGCGGATAGCGATCAGGCTGCTGTCCGAAAGACGGCTGATGCGCAGGGCGACATCGATATGTTCGTCTGCAAGACTGATAGGCCGGTCGCTCATAATCAGACGAATGTTGATGTCCGGAAAAGCTTTCAGAAAATCCGTGACGACTGGCAGGACATGCAGGCGACCGAAGACGATTGGTGCCGTCATCGTCAGGTCTCCCTTGGGTGCGACATATTCTCCGGTGGCGCGGCGTTCGGCTTCCTCTACCCTCTCGAGAATTTCACGAGCCGCAACGACATAACTCTCTCCGGCCTCGGTGAGCAGGATTTTGCGGCTGGTGCGGGTGAACAGGCGAACGCCGAGAAGGCTCTCCAACTCTGAGATCTTGCGGCTGACCGTCGGTAGCGGCGAGTGCAATGCGCGCGACGCGGCGGAAAGGCTACCATGTTCCACCACTGACAAGAGAACACCCATGGCGTCGAGACGATCCATATTTACCTTCCATAAAACGAGAGGATGGTTACATAAAACACCGTCTACTCTAAAAATATGGTTCCCGATAGGTTTCTTACGTTACCGGATGACGGTGTCCGGACCTCAAGGGAGCAAACCATGAAACTCTATCACTTTCCGCTTTCGGGCCATGCGCATCGTGCTCGTCTTTTCCTATCTTTGCTGAACGTGAAGGCTGAGATCATCGACCTCGATCTGGCGAACGGCGAGCACAAGACGCCCGAATTCCTGAAGCTCAACCCGTTCGGCCAAGTGCCGGTGCTCGTCGATGGGGATGTTGTCGTCAATGATTCCAATGCGATCCTTGTCTATGTTGCCACGAAGCTTGGCCGCAAGGACTGGATGCCCGACGATCTCGCCTCTGTCGCGAAGATACAGAAATGGCTTTCCGTTGCCGCCGGAGAAATTTCGTATGGTCCGTGCGCGGCCCGCCTGATCACGGTATTCGGAGCAGACTTCCGCGCCGACGAAGTGATTGCCCGCGCTCACCGGATTCTCGGCCTCATCAATGCCGAACTCGAAAATCACCGTTTCATCATCGGCAACACACCGACCATCGCGGATGTCGCGCTCTACAGCTACATCGCGGGCGCGCCGGAGGGCAATGTCGATCTGACACCGTACCCGGAGGTCCGTCACTGGTTGGCGCGGATCGAAGCTTTGCCCGGTTTCGTCGCTCTTCCGAAAACGGCCATCGGCCTCGCAGTCTGACATAGCCTTGCGGCCGGGTGCTGGCCCGGCCGCTGTTTCCATAGGAGGTTCGAATGCCTGCTGAAGAACTCTCACCATCGTCGGCCTGGCATGCGGGGGAACTGCAAATACAGCGCCACGCTGGGGTGCTGGAACAAATGGACCCTGTCGGGCGTAAGGTTTTGCGCACGTTCATGCTTGATCAGCATCGGGAGTTCTATCCGATGCTGCCGTTCATCGTCATTGGAGCTGTGGATGGCGAGGGCAATCCATGGGCGACGATCCGTAGTGGACATCCCGGTTTTTTACAGGCGCCCGATGCCCAGACACTCAGCATCGATGCCGCCAGCGATCCCGCTGATCCCGCCGAAGCCGGGATGAACGACGGCGACCCGATCGGTCTGGTCGGTGTCGATCTCATCACGCGTCGACGCAACCGGATGAACGGTACGGTCGTCCGCAGCAGCAGCGACCGTTTTTCCGTTGCCGTTGGACAAAGCTTCGGCAACTGTCCTCGCTACATCCAGCATCGTCAGTTCAGCTTCGTGCGCGATCCAGCAACGCGGCAATCTTGCGAAGTGATTGTGTCAGATCGGCTCGACGCACATCAGCGTAGCATTATCGAAGCCGCCGACACTTTCTTCGTGGCGTCCTATGTGGACCTAGAGGGTGAAGGACGGCAGGTGGATGCCTCCCATCGTGGTGGCCGACGCGGTTTCGTTCGTGTCGATGCCGATGGTGGCCTGACTGTGCCGGATTTTAACGGCAACCTGTTCTTCAACACGCTCGGCAATTTCGCCGTCAACCCGCGCGCCGGGCTACTGTTTGTCGATCATGAGACGGGTGACATGCTGCAGATCGCTGGAAGCGTCGAGATCATCCTGGATTCACCCGAGATCGCGGCCTTCGAGGGCGCCGAGCGGCTTTGGCGCGTCATGCCGGAAAAGGTCGTGCTGCGCAAAGATGCACTGCCACTGCGCTGGAGCTTTCTTCAAGATGGCATGTCGCCAAGCAGCTTGATGACGGGAACCTGGCAGGAGGCCGCAAGCCGCTTGAAGGTCGCGGCCCAGGCAAAAACCTGGAGGCGCTTCCGCGTGGAGCGAACCATCGAGGAAAGCTCAACGATCCGTTCGCTACATCTTGCTCCGGTGGATGACGAGGCTGTCATTCCGCATCTGGCAGGCCAGCATCTGCCGATCAGCATCACGGAGGGGACGGATACGATCCGCCGCAGCTACACAATATCAAGCGCCCCCTCGGACGGCTTCTATAGGCTAAGCATCAAGCGTGAAGGCCGGGCGTCTACGCTCCTGCACAAAATGCGGCAAGGCGACGAGATCAAGTTGCTATCACCCTCTGGAGCGTTCACCATCGACGCGATGGAGCGCAGCCGTCCGGCCGTGCTTCTTGCAGCTGGCATCGGCATAACGCCTTTACTTTCGATGCTGCGTCATGTCGTCCATACAGGTGACAGGACGCGCTATCGTCGCCCGGTATGGTTGTTTAGGTCGTCGCGCACCGTTGCCGAAAGAGCGTTCGACAGCGAAATCGGCGAACTGGTGGGGCGCAGCGAAGGCACCGTTCGGGATATCAGGGTGCTCGGTGCGCCCGGAGTCGATGACGACGGCCTTTTCGATGCGACAGGCCGCATCGACATGACACTGTTGAAGACACATCTGCCCTTCGGCGACTATGACTTCTACATCTGCGGACCGTCGTCCTTTATGCAGGCAATGTATGATGGGCTGCGCGGACTGAATATCGCAGACGTTCGTATTCATGCGGAAGCATTCGGCCCCTCCGGTCTGAAGCGTGATCACGCTGTTCAGGTATCAACGAAGCCGCGCAAGCCTGCCGCTTCGGTTCCGACGCCAGTCGTCTTCACACAATCGTCAAAACAGGCGCAATGGAAGCCAGGCAGCGGGTCCTTGCTGGAATTGGCAGAACAAAGTGGCCTCAACCCACCTTATGGCTGTCGGGCCGGTAACTGCGGGGATTGCCGAACGAAGATCGTCAAGGGTGACGTCAGTTATCTCTCTGAGCCAGGCTATGCGGTAGCAAATGGCGAGGCGCTGATCTGCTGTTCGGTTCCTGCAGAAGGGGACAAGGATTTGCAGCTCGAATTGTAGGCGATGTGAATTCTTTGTCAGAGGACTTTATGGCTCGCTTGTCTCGTACAACCTCAGAGGCATTGCATCGCAGCTTTGAGGGCTCTCGCTTGTCGCTTGATTTGGGCTCTGGTCATCGAGCGGTTTGTCACGATCATGCGCCAATAGAGGGCGGATGGGATCATATCCAGAGCCATTTCAACGTCGATGTTCGCATTGAGCTCGCCGCGTGCGATGGCTCGCTCGATGATCGCAGACCCCGCAGCGCGACGCGCCTGAGCCAGCCTCTTCAATGCGACAACGAGTTCGCTTTCGCGAGCGGCTTCTGCATAAATATCAGGCAATATCCTGCGCACGAGCCGATGACGGAGGGCGCGCCTCATCGTCAGCAGATACTGGAACCCGCTTATCCTTCTCTCGGCAGCGAAACCTTCACCTGTCACGACGGAGGCTCAATGATGGAAAAAGATAAGTCAGCGAAAATCCTTGTGACAGGCGGAACCGGAACCACCGGACGATTGGTTGTGGAGGGCTTGAGAGAGCGGGGGATCATTCCAGAGATAGGCACGCGCACTCCGTCTCGCGAAAGCGAGGTTCTGTTTGACTGGCAGCAGCCGGAAACTGCGCGGAGAGCTTTTGATGGGGTAGATGCTGTGTACATTGTCGCTCCGACAAATACGAGCGACCATGGTGCAGTCGTCCCGCCCGTCCTCGATATTGCGCGCTCCTGCGGTGTCCGGCGCTTTGTCCTGCTCAGCGCGTCGTCGTTGGAAGCCGGTGGGCCGATGATGGGGCAGATCCACGCTTATCTTACCGACAACGTTCCAGAGTGGACAGTTTTGCGCCCCACCTGGTTCCTACAGAATTTTTCTCACCAACAGCACCAGATCACTATCCGGCAAGAGAATGCCGTTTACTCGGCAACTGGATCGGGCCGGGTTGGCTTCATTGACGCAACCGATATCGCCAGAGCGGCTGTCAGCGCTCTGCTGGAAGACAAATCCTGGAACAGGTATTTCATTCTGACGGGCCACGAAACGTTGTCCTACGCGGATATTGCGTCCAAGCTGAGCAGCATTCTTGGCCGTAACATCCGACATGTGAATCTCGACGTCGATCAACTTGCCGAGCGATATCACGCGGGTGGTCTGGATAAGGATTATGCGCAGACGCTCGCTTCAATGGATAAGTGGATAGAGGACGGGAATGAAGACCGCGTCACCGACTGTGTGTTTGTGCTAACGAGACAGGCACCGAAATCAGCGGACGTATTTATTCGGGAAAACCATCAGCGCTGGCTATCATGAAGTCGACCTCCACAACGCCATCCACAGAGCGCGTGCATGGTAAGAAAGAAGCGCGGCCCGATGGTTCGAATCCTCTCAAGGCGTTTGTATAACGCCTTCTTCCGAGATCGTTACTCTGATCGCGAATGAGGAAACACTGAGAAAAAACAAGTTCGCCAGCCAGATGCTGACGAACCGTAATAGTCGCTTTGAACGCAAGGGCACCATTCGTGGTATCCTTCGTCAGGATCGATCTTGCTGCGAAAAACCCAGTAGGCGTAGAGGGCTCCTAGCAATGGAACGGAAAACCCTCACAAGGTTCAGCTTTCCCGGACCGAAGGGGCGTTACACGACGCGGGAATGTTCAACAGGCGGCTGCATCAGCTCTATGGTAATACCATCCGGGCCGGAGATGTACGCGACCATTGTTCCGCATCGGGGGCCGGCTGGTATCGGCTGCGGCGAACCCTTCACTGCCCACCCCGCCGTCTCAACCCGCGCGATGGCCGTGCGGATATCCGTAACCGTGAAGGCGATGTGCGCGGCGCCGATCGCACCCGCGCTACGAGGTGTCTGGCCCAACGTACGGCCTGTCGAATACTCGAGAAGCTCGATAGGGAAGCCATTTGGAGCAGTCACCAGCGCCATTCGGCAACGCGGATCGTCAACCCCCGTGGCCTCCCGTAGGAACTCCCCACCCATCTCTCCTCGCCGAGTAAGGTCGAAACCCATCGCCTCAGTCCAGAACTGGATCGCCTCCTCCAACGAGGCGACCGAGAACCCCGTATGGTCCACAGCTATCACGCCCGCATCTTCGGCCATTTTTTAATCCTCTCATATCGAACAGTTGCCTCCCGCTACAGTAAGCCATTCGCCAAACAAGTCACAGCACTTGCAATCCCTTTAACCATTTTATAGCTCGGGTTCGATTCCCCTCAAGAGCTACCCCTGTTCATGCCCCTTTCGAATCCATAGCTCGCAGTACAATCAGTGAGAAAGCAGTTCGCTGGATCAGTGGATCTAATCACTGAAACGCTGGCGATGTTTGCGGCATCGCCAGCCTACTTCTCTTCAAGCAGCTTCCCACACCTGGTTCAGTATTTTTGCCGCAAGTGCTGCCTTGTCCTGTGGAAGGAAACGTCCGTAATGCTGCTGAACCATCTCCGGCGTATCCTGAATGGCGTAGCTCGCCTGCTCATATGAGCCGGTGAGTTTCAGAATGTGCGTTGCCAACACGTCCCGAACATTGTGCGGGCCGTGTGGCAGCAAGCCACTGATCGCTCCGCGACCGGTGTAGGGGTTATAGATGCCGTAGCGTTGGATGATGAGACGCCAAGCTTCATAGAATGTTGTCTGATTATACGCCGCATCGGCGCTCGATAGCTTGACGGTTTTCACGAAAAACGTCCCCGGATCGGTAGCCTGACCAAGTAGAACCTTTCGATGACGTTCGATGTAAGCGTTGATGTAGTGATAGAGATCGAGCAGATCGGGCAGTATAAGCCTGAAAGGCTTCGATCCGAAGAACGATGAGTTGGAGTTCTTGAATGCAACGGACGGGATCAACACTTCCCAACCTCGCTCTCTATCGCTCCACCTGATTTCTCCGCGCCGCATTTCTTCAAGCCGCCTTTCAGAGGTGGGGAAGTGTCCACGCGGGCAAAACAGGAGTTGCCGCAGGTTCTTTTGACGTAGGCCGAGATGGAGACCCAATCGCAGCATGAGAAACGAGCGTACGGATTCTGCTGCAGCTCTCGGGTAGCGGTCTTTGTCGGGCATACGGAGAAGGATTTCGTCCGTAATCTTGCGATATTCTGCAAGAGGGCTCGGTGCCTCAAGCACGCACATGATTGGCTCGAAAGGGTCTCGATGGACACGCATGACCCGCTGGATTTCCCTGATGCGATTTCTCGCATGGGAATGGAACGCATCGCAGCAAGCATGCCAATCACGTCGGGCGAAGGCAATCTCTTCCTTTGTAACCAAGCCACTTACCGGCACCACGCGCTCGATGAGTTCAGGATGCTGCCTGATCCAACCGGTTTCCTCCCGGGTGAGCGATAATGAGATGCTGAGCATGTCCGCTTCCCAAGCCGTGTAGAAGCCGCGTCGCCGCTCACGCCACTGTAGATACCAATCCCACACACTGGGAAAAACCAAGAGGCCAAACGTCAACGCACTGAGCGGCACACCTCTACCGGCGACTTCGCCTTCAGGTGAGGCAGCGAGAGCGCCAAACATCAAGCCAAGATGTTCGAGCTTCTGAGATGCGGTCTCCTCGCCCCAAACTCCATTGCGCTTGAAGCCGACTGCCGTCAGGGTCGCGGTCTTGAACGACATCAGATTGGCCATTTCGAGCGCAAGTTGGGCAGGTGCGTCGATTACCCCGGAAAGCATATCGGGGTCTTCTATCTCATTCTTATATCCATCGACCATCTTACCTGGTGACGTCATCGGTCTATGAGAGCCGCCGTAGGTTACGCCAGGAAAGCGGATGGCATAACGTTGTTTCGTCGCCAGCGCCTGATAACGACGATAGTCCGTCGCACCGGTTAGAATAACCCGCCTTACCCATTCAAGGATTTCCGCACGCTTCTCCTCTGGCAGTAAGTTGAAATCATCCGGCAGATGCCATGCTAGACGTCGGCGCTCTGTGGGAGATACATCGTCACCGACATCATATCCGATCCCGGCACGAGACTGGTGAGGAAGCTTTTCCTTGAAATAACCAAGTGGCAATCGGTACCGGCGTTCTATTCGATTGAGGATTTCCAGGTTTGCCACACTGCGCGGTACTTTCGTTCCCTTCAACCAGCTCAACAATGTCGTTGCTTCAAGAGCATCGCCGTCTCGGAATATGGCACGATGCAAATGGTAATAGCTCTCGCCGAAGCGGTCGATTTGAAACTGAAGAGCAGCCTGAAAAGATACCGGTTCTTCGTAAGTCTCGAAAAGCGGTTCCGGGAACTCTTCGATGGGCTTGGGTTTTGGGCCAGGCTTTGATCGATAACTGGATTTTGCCGCGTCAGAAGCTTGTTTGCTTGAGAGACCTGTTACGCGGCTGTGTGTCTTTGCTGCTTTGCGTGCGGCCGAGGGTCTTTTGCGGCTTCGCCCGGTTTCAGCGAGCCAGCGTGAGATGGCATCGAAACCGTACTGGCCGACCCTCCTGAGTTCTGCTGATATTTGCTCAAGACCGCATGCCAACGAGATTTCTTCCCAGTTGACATGCCTGCCGAGCATGGGAGGAAGCATCCGGTCGTCAATCAGACCGATCATATATTGTGAAAGTGCGCGAAAGTGCTTTGCATCCGTAAGCGGTGCCAACTTCATCTCGCAGAAGCTGGAAATCTTGCGCCGAAAGACGATTGCCGATTGATCTATGCTCATTCAGGTTTCCCTTGCAGATTACAGCCCAGCCCGGGGGCGGCTTGCTAAGGGAATTGGGTTAACGAGATATTAATGATCCAAAAGTGCGCGCATCAATATGTTTTGAGGCACGTAGTTCGTTTAGGGAACTTCCACTCGAGCGCATGTTCGGATGTACTAGCTTCCAAATTGTTGGCAGGAGATACGAATTTATGACGCGAGATATGGCTCTGATCAGCGAGCTTCTGCTCAAGTTGGACGCAATGGAGATTGGTGGCACCGGCGGACTATTATTAACTGGCAGCAGTCCTGAGGTTGCCGTTGAGGGGTACCGTGACGACGTTATCCATTATCATCTACACCTGCTGGATGATGCCGGTTTCCTTCTGCCGTTAAGGATCAAAAAGCAGCCTTCAATTTCAGTAACCTTTCGTGGACTGAGTTGGAGCGGCCACGAGTTCCTAGACAGTGTCCGACGCAAAGACGTTTGGGATCATACCAACGCTATTTTGAAAAAGGCGGGAGGAGGCACCTTCGAGATCGCGAAGGCAGTTGCTATCGCTTATATTTCTGAGCAGCTATCATCGCAGGTTGGTATCGCACTTAAAAAGTAGATTGGCCAAAGACGAACGCTAGATTTTGTAATTCAATTGCATTACTATTAGATATCAATCTGGAGATAGCTATGGCTGCAAATGCGCTCGTTCAAACTCGTATCGATGCTGACGTTCGTGACCGAGCGTCCCTAGTTCTTGAAGGTATGGGACTTACGGTGTCAGACGCGGTCCGTATATTGCTGACGAGAACCGCCAACGAGGGCGTGTTGCCGCTTGAACTTTTTTCAGGCAGCGAGGCTCACGATATTTGGTTTCGTGCTAAGGTGCTTGAGGCGCTAAACGACACAAGACCGGATATTTCCGACGATGAAGTCGAGGCTCATTTCGAAAAGCGTCGGCAGGCTGCGCGCAATAACGCGGCGGGTATAACGTCTTGAGACTAACCTGGTCTGCGTTTGCCTTATCGGATCGCGACGCAATTTTTACTTTTATCGAGTTGGAAAACCCGGCCGCTGCCATTTTGGTCGACGAACGTATCGTCGTTGCAGTCCGTCGCCTGATCGATTTTCCAGCAAGTGGCAGAGTCGGGAGAATTGCTGGGACACGTGAGCTTGTAATCAGCGGAACGCCTTACGTCGCAGCGTACACAATCACAGAAGCTACGGTTCGAGTACTGCGTGTCTTGCACGGGGCTCAGGAATGGCCTGAAGCTCTTTCAACCAGTTAGCCTTAGCCTGATAGCTTTCGGATTAAGATATTTGCGGTTCGATTCCTTTCAAGTTTGTTATTTCCAAACTCCAAAAGTGACAGACGCGAGGCCAGGGAATGATGATAGTTCGCAACGAAGAAAGCATAGGTTAGAAAATCTAACGTGTTTTCGCGACTTTCTAAATTGAGCTAATTTCTTCAGTGCCATAAGTTTGTCTTAGCTGCTCGGGAGGCAGCTGGGAGTGGCGGTTAGCCGCGCGCTTCTTGGAGGAGATTTGACGCATCGTAGCCACCTTGAACCAGCAAAGCGCACCGCTTGGCTGTGGTGAAACTCATGCGGCTTTGCTAAGCGGAGCACTCCTCACATTCATTCCCTAGCTGAGGACTTTGTTTAATGAATCTCTATTCTCTTCTTTCGTTGCGCGCGGCCGGTGGTAAGCCAGTTCGGGTGGGATTGATTGGCGCCGGTAAGTTTGGCTCAATGGTGCTTGCTCAGGCGCAGCGTATCGATGGTTTCCACATGGTTGCAGTTGCCGATCTCGATGTGGGCAAGGCGAAGGAATCGATGAACCGGGTTGGCTGGCCGAAGGAGCGTTATTCCGCCACGAGCAGCGCAGACGCCGTCAAGAACGGTACGACGTTTGTCACGGACGATGTCAACGCGCTGTTCGAATGCGGTGAGATCGAATGCATTATTGAAGCAACTGGCCACCCGATTGCCGGCACTCGCCATGCACTCGGCGCTATCGAGCACAACAAGCATGTGGTCATGGTCAACGTCGAGGCTGACGTGATGGTGGGTCCCATCCTCGCTGAAAAAGCGCGTGCCAAGGGCTTGATCTATTCCATGGCTTACGGTGACCAGCCAGCCCTCATTTGTGAACTGGTCGATTGGGCCAGAGCAACGGGCTTCGAAATAACATCGGCTGGCAAGGGTATGAATTTCGAGCCACGCTACCGCTATTCCACGCCGGATACGGTCTGGGGCTTGTTCGGCTGGACAGCGGAACAGGTGGCTGCTGACAATCTCAATCCGAAGCTCTACAACTCCTTTACCGACGGCACGAAGGCTGCGATCGAAATGGCGGCTGTTGCCAATGGTACCGGTCTGGATTGCCCGGATGACGGTCTGGCTTTCCCGCCAGCGGGCCTGCATGACCTGGCCCGCGTGTTTCGCCCGGTTGCCGACGGCGGCCGCATGGCACGCTCCGGTCTCGTTGATATTGCTGCCAGCCAAGAGCCGGACGGACGTGAGGTGTTCAACAACATCCGTTATGGTGTCTTCGTCACGTTCAAGGCGCACAATGAGTATGCGCGTTCCTGCTTCAAGCAATACGGCCTTCTGACAGATCCATCCGGCTGGTATGCTTCCATGTGGCGCCCGTTCCACATCATCGGTCTCGAAACCTCGATCAGCGTTTTGTCCGCAGTCCTGCGTAATGAGCCGACAGGGTGCTCAAAGGAGTTCCGGGGGGATGCAGTCGCGACCGCCAAGAAGGACATGCAGCCAGGTGAAATGCTGGACGGCGAAGGCGGCTACGCCGTTTGGGCCAACGCAATCCCTGCCAGCCGCAGTCTTGACCTCAAGGCGCTTCCGATCGGGCTTGCACACAATGTCAAACTCAAGCGCGCGATCAAGAAGGACCAGATTGTTTCCTACGATGACGTGGAGCTCGTGAAGGACCTGGATGTGGTCGGACTTCGCCAAGAGATGGAAAATCGTTTCCGCCCGGCAAAAATAGCGGCGGAGTGAGCAGCATGAACTCGCCGAACAACAAGGCCTTCGTAGTGATCGCAGAGTTTCAGGTGAAACCGGATAGCCTTGCGGCTTTCCTGGAGGCGGCGCGGGATGATGCCATGCATTCCGTTGCCGACGAGCCGGGCTGCCGGCAGTTCGACGTTATATGTCCGGAAGGCTCGGACGACGTCGTTGTCTTCTACGAGGTTTATGACAGCCGCGAAGCGTTCGATGCTCATCTGGAAACGCCTCATCTCGGTCGCTTTCGAGAGGCTTTCCCTTCATTGATCGTGGAAGAGCGGCCCGTCCGCTTTTCCACACGGTACTACCCATGAGCGGAATGGACGAGCAAACGCGCAATACAACCGTTGCCGTCATCGGTACCGGCATCATGGGTGCACCCATGGCCGGTCGCTTGGCAGGCGCGGGTTACAAGGTGCAGGCGTGGAACAGGACATCGGAAAAGGCAGCGGCATTGCATGACACGGGCGTCACCACTGTCGGCAGTGCCGCGGAGGCAGCCTCCAAAGCCGATGTGGTTATCTGCATGCTGAGCTCAGGTCCCGTTTGCGAAGCGGTTTTGCTTGGCGATAGCGGCGTCGTGAGCGCCATGACGGCAGGCGCCACACTTATCGTGATGAGTTCCATTCCAGTGGAAACAGCCGTTGCGATCGCTGAGGCTGCGGCCGCCTGCGGCATCGAGTGTCTCGACGCACCGGTTTCGGGCGGGGAAAAAGGGGCTATTGAAGGCACGCTGGCAATTATGGTCGGTGGAGACAGCGCGGTGGTGGACAGTCTGTGCCCGATCTTCGCCTGTCTTGGACGGGTTACACATGTCGGGCCATCAGGCAGCGGCGCGCTGACGAAACTTGCAAACCAACTGATTGTCGCATCGACGATATGCGCCGTTGCCGAGGCACTGACGCTTGCCGAACGCGGCGGTGCGGATCCAGCCAAGGTTCGTGAAGCGCTGCTTGGTGGCTTTGCGGACTCCACCGTTTTCCGTCAACATGGTCTGCGCATGGTCGAAGGCAATTTCGTGCCTGGCGGACCGGCCAAATATCAGGTGAAGGATACATCCACGGCTCTGGCGTTTGCGCGAAGTCGTGGCTTGACACTACCGATCGGCGAGGAGGTCGATCGGCTTTTCCAGGCTATGGTCGATAATGGCGATGGCGACCTGGATCACAGCGGAATTATCCGCGAACTAAAACGCATGAATGCATAATAAACGTGTTGAATGCGTGCGACTTGACCACCAAAGGGAGGAATAACCATGAAATGCAACGGGATTCGTAGCTTGATCGCTGCGGCAGCCTTTATGTCTGTTTCCATCGCACATGCCGAGACGCTGACACTGTCAACGCCGGACTCTGACACCTCGGAAATCACGCTGGCTGCGAAGAAATTCGCAGAAATCGTGTCTGCGAAGACGAACGGTGAATTGACCATCAAGGTCTTCCCGAATGGTACGCTCTACGGGGGTGATCCGTCGGCTGGCGTAAAGCAACTGGCCGGGGGCTCGCTTGACCTGTTGCTCAATTCCACATCGCTTTACGCGACATTCAATCCGAAATTCACTGCCATCGCCATTCCCTATCAGTTCCGCGATATCAAGCAGTTGCAGGCATATCTGGATAGCGACCTTGGCCAGGAACTCCAATCAGATCTAAGCAAAATCGGCATCAAAGGCCTCGATCTCTGGTCGCGACCCCTTCGCCAGATCACCAATTCCAAGCTTCCCATCACGTCGCCCGCTGACATGAAGGGCATGAAGCTGCGCGTTCCCAACAATCCGTTGTGGGTCGAATTCTTCGGTGCCATGGGTGCAGCACCCACACCGATGGCTTTCGCCGAAGTTTACAACGCTTTGCAGTTAAGGGTGGTTGACGGTCAGGAAAATCCGATCAACGTGCCGGTCAGCGCAAAACTTTACGAAGTCCAGAAATACGCAACGATCAGCAACCACATTGCGGACGCCTGGGTCCTTGGCATGAACCCGGCACGCTACGAGGGTTTGAGCGACGCCTTGAAGGCCGCACTGAATGATGCCGCCAAAGAAACGGAAGCTTGGAAAGCCGAGAACGATAATGCCGACATCGCAAAATCCATTGCGACTTTGAAGGCAAACGGTGTGGAGGTGAACGAATTGACCGACGAGCAGCGCAAGGCGTTTGTCGATGTCGCGGCAGGTCTGTCCGACAAGTTCTCCGCTCTGGTCAAGGATCAGTCCTTCTTCGATCGCACGCATACTTTCGTCACTACGAATTGATGCTTTTCCGACACGTTGCCTGTGGGGCAATGTGTCGGTTCTCATCCGTTCATGTACTCCTTTGAAAGGACATTTACATGCGTAGTTCCGTAAGTTCGTGGCTTGGCACCGTCGTCAAAATTGTTGCGGATGTTGCAGCTGGCGCCGCCTGTGGCGGTGTCTTGATCGTCGTCCTGTTGCAGGTCATCGGCCGCTTGTCGGGGCATCCTCTGCCCTGGACCGAGGAAGCAACGCGCTTTCTCTTCATCTGGATGGTCTTTCTTGGCCTCGCTGCGGGTTTCCGCACGGTGGAAAGCGCCCGAGTTGTCGTCTTTCTCGTGATGGGTCGGCGTCTGTTCCAGCATCTGGCGGTGCCGCTTTATGTCGGATCGTCCGTGTTTTTCTTCGGCCTTATGGGCTGGACCGGATTTACCCTCATGCGTCAGCAGATCATGATGAACGAAACGGCTGCGACCTTACCTATTCCGATGTGGCTTATCGGCATGGTGATGCCGGTTTCGGCGGTCATCGCAATACTGGCGATCATCGATTCTCTGCGCAGCCGTCGCGACTTGATCGCGCTTCCAGAACTCGGACTTCCGGCGGGCGAAATTGCCCATGCCGATGTGTCCATCACGTCAGGACATTAAAGCCATGTCGGTCTTTCTTCTCATCTCATTTTTCGGGCTGAGCATGCTCGGCATTCCCTTGGCTGTTGCCTTGGCTCTGGCCAGCGTCGCCACCTTGTCGTTTTATACGTCGATGCCTCTCGATCTCTTGTCGCAGACGATGTTCTCGTCGATGAATTCGTTTCTTCTGGTCGCGGTGCCGCTTTTCATTCTTGTCGGTACCGTGATGGAACGTGGACGTGTCGCCGAACGCATCTTCGACTTTGCTGAAGCGATGGTCGGTTGGCTGCCGGGAGGCCTAGGCCACGTCAACGTCATCTCATCGGTCATCTTCTCCGGCGTTTCCGGCTCATCGGTTGCCGATATCGCCTCTGTCGGTGCGATTGAAATCAAGGCGATGGAACGGCATGGCTTTCCGAAGGGCTATGCGGTTGGCATGACGCTGTGTACGGCGACGCTGTCGTCCATCATTCCGCCATCGATCCTGGTGGTGATTGCGGGTTCGATCGCGAACGTTTCCATCGGAACGCTCTTGGTGGCGGGTTTGGTGCCGGGATTGTTCATTGCCTTGGCCTTCATGGTCTTCAACCACTTCTACTCCGTCCATTACGGGTACAATCCTCCATCACCGTTCAATCTTCGCACAGTCATTGTGACAGGTCTTCGTGCCATTCTGCCAATGCTGACGCCGCTCATTCTGATCATCGGCATCGCCAGTGGACTGTTCACGCCAACAGAAGCGGCTGCAATCGCAGTGGTCTATGTCGGCATCCTCGGCGTCCTGGTCTATAGAACGCTGCCGGTCAGAGAATTGCCGGAGATTCTGATCTCGACCGCACGGATATCCGGAACGATCCTTTTTATTGCTGCGACGTCGCAGATTGCAGCATGGGTTTTCACCTACGACGGTTTGCCGGAAAAGGTCGCCGAGCTGCTGCAGGCCATGAATCTGGGCCCTCTGACTGGCATGCTAGTCATTTTTGTCTTCCTGCTGATCATCGGTATCTTCATGGAAGCTATTCCAGCAATGTTCATTCTCATTCCGGTGCTGATGCCTCCGGTAGAGGCGCTCGGCATCGATCCGATCCATTTCCTTATCGTCACTGTCATGACACTGACGCTGGGGCTTGTGACGCCACCCGTGGGTGTCTGCTTGTTTGCGGCAGCCCAGGTGGCGAATATGAGTGTCGAGGACGTCATTCGCGGATCTCTTGCTCCGATGGCGGTCCTGACGCTGGCGATCTTTGCCCTCGTGCTTTTCCCGATCTTGACACTGGGACCAATCCGCCTGCTGGGAATGTATTGAAGTATGTGCAGACAATATGCCGGGATCGTCCAAGACGGACGATCCCGCAAAGGCCCTAAGTCGATTTTCTTTCAGGGCTTTACTTAAATTGACAAAGCGCCCGATGGGTGGATCTTCTGCCAGGTCTCTCGTTCAAGCCGCAACCAGTCGAGAAAGATTCGCACTTTCTTTTGCCGAAGATGGTCACGCGGACACACAATCCACTGCGTCGTGATCTTGATGGTCGGTGGCGATGCGACGGGGCAGACAAGTCGCCCGCTTTCAATCTCGTCTCCCATCATCAGGCTGCTCTCAAGAGCAATGCCCATTCCGCGAACTGCAGCATCAATGGCCATATGACTCCGGTCGAAAAGAATGCGGCGCCAACGTTCTTTTGCGGTGACGTTGGCCAACGGAAACCAGCTGTTCCACTGCGCTTGCGATTTGGCGGAATGTATCAGGCGATGTTCAAGCAGGTCTTCCGCGCTCAAGCTGCCAGCCGCTGCATAATGCGGAGAACAGACCGGATAAAACTGCTCGTCTACTATGCCCTCCACGAAAAGACCCGGCCACCGTCCGTCGCCATGCCGAATTTCGATGTCCACGGCTTCCTGACTGAAATCTGTTGGTTCATTTGTGCCATCAAGGCGAAGCTCAAGATCGGGGTGCGTGTCGAGCAGGGTGCCAAGCCGCGGCAGCAACCATTTGTTGGACAGAGTTGGCGTAGCCCGCACGGTCAGCGTCGTAACCGACCGGAAACCCCTGATGGTTCCAGTCGCTTCTTCGATCCGTTCGATCTGATCGGCAATCATCGAGAAATATCTCTCGCCCGCCTCCGTCAACATAATCCCGCGACCAGCTTTCGTCAGCAGCGTCACGCCGAGTTGGCCTTCGAGCACTTGGATCTGCTGACTGACCGCCGACGATGTAACACTGAGCTCTTCCGCAGCGCGCGAGATGCTTCCCGCACGTGCCGCAGCATGAAAAACCAGGATCGATTTAATGGGCAGTTGCATGCTTTTCTTGAACTCTGTTGGTCGCCGCAATCTGCTGCAAGGTTTTGCCGAACGAACTATCCGAACCGCCTTTTCGTGCCTATTCAGGACTCCTCATAGCAAATATGCAATGCAGCGATGCAAGCTTTCGACTGCAACTTTCCGCTCACTTGATTTATTAATAGGCCCAGAAACCATGTAAGAAAGCAATCGAATGAACCGTAATTCGAACCATGCACGTTGGCACGTCGGAAAGAAAATCTGGGATGCACTGGTTTGCGCACGTACGCATGAGGCTGAGCGTATGCTATCTCGAGTGAAAACCTCCAGACAACCCTGATAGGCTACATCTTCATACGGTTAGTGGGCTTCAAACGAAACTTTGCATAGCGTAGGCACGGTAGCCTTTTTGCCGAGCCATTGTTTTGATCGTACCACGCATTTTCTTGTTCTGAAAAACAAGTTCAGGGCCTAATATCTAGAATCCAATTCGCGCCAGACTTCCACCTCTGGGCAGTGGACGATTATTTGATAGGGAAGCCCAGCCCGCGCAAAGTCGCTGCCAACGCTGCGCGCCCATTGAGCGCCTCTGCGTTCTCAATACGTTTTGCGATTGGCGCTGTCCAACCTGACTGCGGCATCTTTTGTTTGACCTGAAATTCCCTCAACACATCGTCATATGTTTTCAGATCGATCTGAGAAGTCTCTGAATATGTCTCATGAAACAGAACTGTAGATTGTGGCAGACGTGGCTTCACGTCGGTAATGACATCAGGGTTGGGATATCCGACGGTGAGGCCGAAGACCGCAACCATTTCGGCAGGCAATCGAAGTTCACGGGCGACGTCGTTTGGCTGGTTGCGGACGCCTCCCACGTAACACGAGCCTAGCCCGAGTGAATCGATTGCCGCAACAGCGTTCTGGGCCGCGAGAGCCGCATCGATGGCACCGATCAGGAAACTTTCCAGATAATCTAGGCCCTCAGCCTCATTGCCATGCTGCTTGGCGACGGCTCTCAAGCGTTTGAGGTCAATGAGCCATACAAGGAAAAGCGGCGCAGCCAGAATATGCGCATTGCCACCTGTATAGCCAGCAAGCCTAGCCTTTCGGTCTTTATCCTGAACCGCAACGACACTCCAGGCTTGAAGATTGGACGAGGTAGGCGCGGATTGGGCCGCTGCCACTAAGAGTTCGATCGTACCCGCGGGCAATGATTTCGGTAGATATGCGCGCGTAGTGCGATGGTTTAGCAGAGCATCGATCGTACTGTTCCAAAAAGGCAGAGAGAAATCTTGATCCACTCCATAGCGCGCAGCAAGGCGCTGCTGTGGCGCTTCACCGTCGGTCAGGTCAGAAGAATGCATCGTCATCGAAAACCTCTTGGGAGTTCAGGCAGCTATAAAAGGAGATACCCTCTTCATATTCTATTTCAATAAAATCAAACGATCAAACCACTCGAATGATTGGCACCAAACGCTAAGCTTCATATTGGTGTCTCCGTGAATGGTATATGTCAGCCTTCCCAATACGCGCGCGTCCGGTCTAGATACTCTCACCTGAATCTAAAACGCAGCAATACCGCTCCGATGTGCCTTGCCGGCAATCTGGCACGCCCGACAAGCTAATGACCGGTTTTTTCGGTCTTTAGCTTGGCACCGAGATCATCACTCTCCCGATATGCTTTCCTTCGGCATAATAAGCAAAGGCTTCGTTTGCCTCGTCGAACGGGAATGTGCGATCGACGAGCGTCTCAATTCCAAGTCGCTTTATCGCTGCAAGAAGATCGGAGAACATGCTTCGATTGCCGTTGGCGATGCCGCGAATGGTGATATTGCGCAGAATAAGGGCGGTGTAGTTCGGAATTGGCGATGTGGTGCCAGGCGTTACGCCGATAACGACGATACGGGTATTGGCAGCGGCAGCCGCGATGGATTGTCCCAGTGTATCCTGACCACCGGTCTCCATGATGATGTTTGCGCCGACGCCGTCGTTCTGCGCCATCAGTTCGTTGGCCCATTCGGGATGGCTGTGGTAGTTGATGAGAATGTCGGCGCCCATATCGCGTGCGATGGCCAGTTTGGCGTCGCTGGAAGAGGTGATCGCGACACGCGCACCAAGCGCCTTTGCCAGTTTCAACGCGAAGAGTGAAACACTGCCGGTGCCAAGGCACACGACAAGTTCGCCTTCCTTCACCTTAGCAACCTCAATGAGCGCATTCCATGCGGTAAGGCCGACGGAGGCAAGCCCGGCAACGCGGGTATCGTCGAGATCGTCGGGGACGCGTATCAGCGCATCGGCTGGAATGACAACCCGCTCTGCCAACCAGCCATCATGCGTCACGCCGATGTCGTGAGAGAAGACGTCCGTGCGGAACGGACCGTCTATCCATCCCGCGAAATGTCCGCACACGACGCGGTCACCTTGTGCGACGTTGCCAACGCCATCCCCAACAGAGACAACGACACCGACGCCTTCCGATATGGGGATGCGATCGGGCGATTGGCGCGGTCCGTAGACCCCGCGCAGGATTTGCACATCGCGGCTGATAAGGCTGATCAGGCGTGGTGCGACGACGACCTGCCCTGGTCCTGCAACTGGATCTGGACGGTTGACTGCGGTCAGGCATTCGAGACCATTCTGGTCGCCAATCTGGTAAGCTTTCATGGACTATTCCTCAGGAAAGGTTGTGGGTCCGAGGACCCGGTAAGAATGCGTAAGTGCGAGCGATGGTCGCGATTATCAATGCCGCTGCTGCCAGCAGAAAAGCTGCCCATGCGAGGGGACCCGCACCGCTGCGGTCTAGCAAAATGCCGCCCACGAGGCCGCCCGCCGCAATCGCGCTGTTCCACACGGTGGTGAGCATGGCATTGGCGAGGTCAACACCTTCTCCAGCCGCATCTGCAAGCGCCGTCTGTAGCTGCGTGGCTACACCACCGAAGGAGAGGCCCCAGACGACCATGGCCGCGATCATGATGGGTGTTGAGGTGGCAAATAATGCCAAAGACAGAGCCGTCGCGCAGAAGGCGATGAGGCTGCAGAGAACCAGTGCGCGCAAAAGTCGGTCGACCAACACGCCAGTCAGCCAGATCCCGGCCATTGCCGCCAGTCCGAAAGCGAGAAGCAGCACATCGATGTTGTCGCCCAGACCCGAAAGCGCCGCGAAAGGCGTGACGTAGGTATAGAGAATATTGTGCCCCGTCACCCACAGGAACAACACAGTGAGGACTGTTCGTACCCCCGATGTCCGCATGACCCCGGTAAGAGATAGCCGCCGCTCAGTGGGTTGGCCCGGAAAGTCAGGCATTTTCCAGATTACCCAAACCAACAAAAGCAGGGTCGTCGCAGACATAAACAGAAAAGCCGCTCTCCAGCCGACAGTGGCGCCGAAGAAGGCACCAGCAGGAACTCCGAGAGCGAGCGCCAGCGGCGTCCCTGCCATGGCGATCGCCAGTGCCTTTCCCTGCAAGGGCTCGATCACCATTCGCCGTGCATAGCCTGAGACAATACCCCATCCAAGCCCCGCGGCCATGCCCGCCAAGAAACGAGCTCCAAGTGTGATGGCATAGGACGTTGATAAGGCCGTGATCGTGTTGAAAATCAGGAAACCGGCAATTGCAAGCAGCAAAGCCGGCTTGCGTCGCCAGCCCTGCGTCCACAATGTCAGCGGGATCGCCGCGACGAGTGACCCAACGGCATAAACAGTGACGGTCTGACCCGCCAGCGACTGCGAAACGCTCAGGCCCTCCGCCATCTGCGGCAGAAGGCCAGCGGGTAAGGTTTCCGTCAGAATCGCGGTAAATCCCGTCATGGCAAGCACAAGCAAGGCTCCCACGGGCAGATGCTCCTGCGGCGACGCAAACGTTTTCCGGCGTTGGACTGCCAATGTATCTGCCATGATTTTCCTGATTTATGGGTAGATCGTTCCGGAAGTCGCATTATAGGGTTTGCTTTGTCAAGCAAATCTGGAATGATCGCTCTATAAGAAGAAGGCGGACAAGGATGGCGAGAACCGGTAGGCCAAGGCGTTTTGATCGCGACGATGCGGTATCGCGTGCGATGCATCTGTTCTGGCAGCATGGCTATGAGGGAGCCTCGACGGACCGGTTGCGGCTCGCCATGGGTGGTATTTCTTCAGCGAGTTTCTATGCCGCCTTCGGTTCGAAGGAGCTGCTTTTCCGTGAAAGCCTGCAACGGTATCTGGAGCAGCATGGTGGGGTGGTGGCAGCTCTTCGCGACATCAGCCTTCCGGCGCGTGACCGGCTCGAACGGGCGCTTCTGGCTTCGGTGACTGTTCAGACGGAGACATCTCACCCGTCCGGCTGCATGGTCACACTTTCGGCGACGGTCCTCTCAGAGGCGGGCGTGACGTTGCAGGCTTTAACCGCGGGTTACCGCGAAGAAACCCGAAGAGCGATCGCCGACTGCATATCTGATGGAGTTTCAAGCGGCGCCCTGAGCGCGGCAACGGATGTTTCCTCTTTGGCTTCTCTTTACGATGCAATCTTGCTCGGCGTCTCGATCCAAGCCCGCGATGGCGTATCAATCGCATCGATCCGTGGCGCCGTCAGATCGGCGATGGCAAGCTGGGATGCTGCGGCCAGAGATTAGAGATGCCGCGATGGCATTGATATGTCCTTGATTAAGGTATGGATTTCACTCAGTGATATTTACGAGGCATCAGAACGACGGAGAAATAGTCGTTCATTCCAATTCTGAATACCCGGTGGGACCTCGCAGGCTCAAAGCTTTGCTTCGACAGCATGACCGTTCCGTATCCTCGATGATACGCCTCACCACAGGAAATATCTCTGTGCAATACCGGGTCATTACGAAGCCACCCGAGGTCTTCTTGAACAGGTCGTCACCGGTTATGGCGAGCACGCGTTTCAGCGCGTGGCTCATTGCAGGCTGGTAAAGACCGATATATTGACCAGCAGCTGTCATATTGCCCTTCACGACCAGGGCATAGATGACCTTTAAAAGGTTGAGGTCTATCGACCCCAATTGAAACCGCTGCATTCGAGCCCTGCCTGCCTTTTTGAAACTTCCCATGATCCAAGTGAGATCACTCCGAAAAGACAGGAACTCGCCTGCGAGCACAAACGCAAGCGAAACCTGCCGCAGCAGGGGACTGAACAGGCAACTGGAGCACATCCTGACTGGTAGACCGCCAGAAAGGACGCGTTTCGGAACCCTGTTCCAGAGCCATGCTTATGTTCTGGCAGCCACGACCGCTTCGGCAATTTTGAGGAAATCGCCAGCGGTGACCTTTGCCGGTTCGTAGGTGGTTTTCCCAAGATTTCGGGCGACTGCAAATTCGTCCGTGACGGCGCGGCGATGAACGATGACCGTGTCGATGGCGGGAAGGCACAGAATGAACTGCCCAAAATTGCCATTCATCAGGTAGGAGCCTTCGAATGCGGGATCGCTGGATGTTGGTATCCACCAGAGATAACCATATCCAAGGCCTTCCTTGCTCTTGGCCTGTTCCGGCGTAAACCGCATTTTGGTGCTCTCGGTGATCCAAGTCTCCGGCACGATCGTCTTCCCGTGCCACTTTCCGTTTTGGAGCATCAGTTGCCCCAGGCGCGCCATGTCGCGAGCGGAGAGGAACAAGTGGTAGGCGAGGTAACGAGACTGGTTTTCATAGCCCATCATTCGCTGTCTATCGATTTCGAAATCCTCAAAGCCCAGCGGTTCGGCTATATCTTCCTTCAGCGCCTGGAAAACTGTCTTGCCGGTCCGTTTTTCGAAAATGGCACCGAGAACATTGAAGTCCCAATTGTTGTACAGAAAGACGGAGCCTGGCGCGGTCGTGCCACGTTCCGGCGTGTTCTCGTTACCACCGGGACTACCCGCCGCATGATAGACGCCGGAGCTCGATGTCAGCAGATCCTTGATTCTTGCGGTTTTTTCCAAAGGCAGAAGTCCGTCATCCTCCTCGATGCCGACATCTCCTATTGTCATGTTCAGATCGATTTTGCCTTCATCCACATAACGCCCGAACAACATCGACAAGACGCTTTTTCTGGCTGACGCAAGGTAGCTGACATCAGAAATATTCCCGTAACGATAAACGATCTCACCGCCCTGCACGACCATCATCGATGATGTGGGTAGCGGGTAGAGTTTCGCTTCCATCTGCGCAAGTTTCTCTTGCGACCAACCAGCCGATGCAACGTCCTTGACGGTCTTCCATGGTTTGTCCGACGAAGGACTAGCACATGAGATTGGATCTGCCGCAGATGCTGTCTGTTTGATCAGGCCGACAGCCGTAAAGGTGGAGACTGCCGATGCTGCAAGAACAGAGCGTCTTGATAGTTTAGGACCAAAGGCCATTGATATCCTCCCGTAGGGCATTGATTGGTTGTCAGTTGGTTGCGCAGGTGAAGCTGGACGCCATCGCAATGTCGCCATCACCTTTGTATTTCGGCCATGACGGATATTCGCAAAGAGGACGAGTGCGTCCCTTCGTGGGGGATTTGGTGGCATCCAGAACGATCGGGCGTGCAGGCGGAACGTCGTTTTCCACCCAATTATCCAAAGCCGTCAGATTGTCCCAGGTTGGTGAGAAGCGACCGCCTCCATGGGCCAGCCCTGGAACAAGATAGAATCGCATAAATTCGCTTACTTTTACTTTGCCCATTTTTGCGACGATCGACTCGAACAGTTTGGCATTGCCGAGGGGACTTACGCTCGGATCGTCATCGCCCTGAAGCCAAATGATTTTGCCACCGCGGGCGCTAAAGGCCGACCAGTCGGTCCGTGTCGCGCCGATGATGTCCGAAAGTTCAACGATCCTTTTCTTGAGCTTGCCCGGTTGGCGGATATCGAAGGATAAAAGATTGAGTGGCTGGTCAGGCGAAACGAAATTTTGCAGAAATTCGAACGAGCGGCTGGAGTGATGGGCATTCGGACCGGACACCGGAGGATTACGGATTTGAGGCTCTGATCCCAGTTGCATCATGATGCCTTCCAAGCTGTTATAGCCGGGATAGGTGTCTATGCCGTTTGCCAGCTCGTAGGGCAGCCAATAGCCCTCGTGATAGATATTCAGCGTACGGTCGATCTGCGCTTTCGTGAGGCAGTCTTCGGGCTTTCCAATTGTGTCACCTTTGCAGGCGAGGCGCTTGACCAAGACTTTTGACTGAGCGCGGCATGCTTGCATGTTGCTGATCATGCCGTCTTCGGCACCATCCAGCCCATCGCAAGACTTTAAGGCCTCTTTTGAAATCGTCTCTACCAGCTTCGGTGGAATCCATCCGGCTGAATTATTATCATAGACCGCACGTGCAAGGCCTGCGCCCCATAGTCTGAGGCCAACGAAATTGGCCGTAGGATAATTCGTGAGAATACCATCATAAGATTCCGGCCAGCGGGATGCCGCCGTCAACCCCTCGCGACCACCTGTAGAGCCACCTTGGAAATATACTCTGGATATCGGCTTGTTGTATCTTTTTTGGACGAGAACCTTGGCGACATCGAGAGTTTTTTGGATGTGCATATAGCCGTAATTCAGCATAGCTTCGTCATTTTTGGCAAACGAAGCGTCATCCGCGTTGGGCGCCTGATGTCCTGAATCGCTTCCGAATGTGACGTATCCTTGCGCTAGCGGAGTGGGCGCAACGTCTAGGCCAAGTGTTGTCTTCTCCGTCGTTGGTGGCACGCTGGCATTATAGCCACCGCCGCCATATTGCAGCAGCTTGCCATTCCAAGCGGTTGGGAGATTGACCTGCCAGACGATATCAGGTGCTTTTGGATCGACCGGCTTTGTCTTTCCCATGATCTTGCAATATTCGCCGTTTTGATTGGATTGATCAGAAGCTTTGATCAGAGTAGTGGATATCACTTCCGCGCCCGTGGTCGGGAGCTTTATTTTGGATGCCGAAATATCTGCTTTCTCCAACGCGGAACACAATGTAGACGTGTCTTGTTCGACCGCTCTTGCGGGTAAGCAGAAAGTGTAGGCGAGCGAGATCGACATCACGCTAAGTGATGCTACCCTATGCAGAAATATCATGTTTTCCTCCCAGCTGCTCAGCCACTCCAAGGCCAGCAGGATATCCTCTTTCAGGACAGTAGCGGAAGAAACGCCACTATGTGAAATGCAAATAAGAGAACGATTATTGCGATCGACGCATGACCATGCTTTCGGTTCTTTTAAGTGCGGCGAGGGTGTTAAATATCGTCGTTGAGTTGCGACAAGGATACGAATATAAGAAGGGGCGATCAATCGACCACCCCTTTCCAAATGCCAATTCGCTTGCTTATGCTGGCCGTTCTTCGCCCGCATTGGGCCTCCAGGTTATCAATTTCTTCTCGACAAAATCGAGCACGAGATCGATGACGAGGACAAACATTGCCAGGATAATGATACCTGCAAATACGCCCACCGCATCGAAGTTACCTTCCGAGCGAGCAATCAGGTAGCCGAGGCCTGCCGATGCACCGAGATATTCACCGATGATCGCGCCGACGACAGCAAAACCAACCGATGTGCGAAGCGAGGACAAGATCCAGCTTGCAGCAGCAGGGAAGTAGACGTGGCGCAGAAGGTCGGAACGTTTTGCGCCGAGAATGCGAGCGTTCGACAAGACGACTGGGTTCACTTCTTTCACACCCTGCATGGCGTTGAAAAATGTCACGAAGAATACGAGCGTCACTGCAAGGGCAACCTTCGACCAGAGGCCTAACCCCAGCCATAGGACGAAGATCGGTGCTAGGACAACGCGCGGAATTGCGTTGACCGCTTTAATGAAGGGATCCAGCACGCGTGCGACGAATGGGCTTAGTCCAAGCCATACGCCCGCTGCGACGCCGAGGCCTGTTCCAATGAGATAGCCGAGAACCGTCTCACTCAGTGTAATGCCGACGTGCTTGTAGAAACCAGCGTCTGCGATCCAGGTGATGACCTGTTTTACGATGTCGAACGGAGCGGGGAAGAAGAAGCGATCTATCACGCCGGTGGAAACGCCGAGCTGCCAGCCACCCAGGATGACAACGAGAAGCGCGACCTGAATGAGGCGAATGTTAATGGCGTGCATAGCTTTTCTCCACTTCGCCGCGCAGGGATGCCCAAATATCGCGGTACAGAGTCATGAATTTTGGATCGAGTTTGATTTCCGCCACGTTGCGCGGACGCTCCAGATCGACGGGGAAGCTCTCGATAACACGGCTCTTCGGACCGGCTGCGAGCACGACGACGCGATCGCCTAGAGCAATGGCTTCTTCGAGATCATGCGTGATCATCACGACTGCCCTTCGGTCTTCCTGCCAAAGCCTTAAAAGCTCGTTCTGCATGAGGTGTCTGGTGTGGATGTCGAGCGCTGAGAACGGCTCATCCATCAAGATGACCTTGGGTTCGGTGATGAGAGCCTGCGCCATCTGCACACGCTTGCGCTGACCACCGGAAAGCTGGTGAGGAAAGCGTGCTTCAAAACCTTTCAGGCCAACTTTTTCTAGCCATGCCAGCACCTTGCCGCGCCGCTCTACCTCTGGCACGCCTCTGAACATGAGCCCTAACTCGACATTTTGATACGCAGTTTTCCACGGAAGAAGAGCGTCCTGCTGGAACAGGTAGCCGATGTTGTTCTGAACGCCGTTGACAGCTGCGCCGTCGATAGCAACGGTGCCTTTCGCTGGCTTCAACAAACCGGCTATAGCGTTAAGGATCGTCGATTTCCCGCAACCGGTCGGCCCGACAATGGAGAGAAACTCTCCATCGCCAACGTTAAGATTGACGTCCTGAACGGCAACAAACGAACCAAACGCCATCGTGACGTCATCAATTGTTACCATCGGTTTGGCTTGAACATCTGCCACGGGCGTTAACTTTCTGATTGTCGAAGACATTGACATACCCTCAGTTTGCCGGCTTCGAAGCCGTGGCCTCTACGAACGTGTTGGTGTAGGTCGTGTTGAGATCAATTGTGGCCTTCGCGACCGCCTCGTTGAAGCTTTTTAGAACCATCAAAGGTGTTTCCAGATCACCCGGAACGAACTTTCCGTCTTCCGAGAAGATGGCTTTCGCGGCTTCCACAGCCTTGATGTAAGTTTGCTTGTCGCCAGATACGAAGTCGTCAGGGAGCTTCTCGACGATCTCTTCGGCTGAATGCGCCTTCATCCAATGCAACGCCTTGACGGTGGCGTTGGTCACTTTCTGAATTACCTCGGGATGTGCGTCGATGTAGTCTTGAGTGGCATAAAGAACGGACGTCGGATAGATGCCGCCGTAGACGTCCTTGGCACCCTGGTCGCTGCGTGCATCGATCAAAATCTTACCCAATCCACGCTCAACGACAATCGTAGCCGCTGGATCATAGTTGACCAGCAGGTCGATTTTCCCCTGCTGCAAAGCGGCCACGGCTGCTGCGCCAGAACCGACGCCAATGATGGAAATATCGTCTTCACTCAGATTGTGCTGCTTCAGATAATAGCGAATAAAAAAGTCCGAGGAGGAGCCGGGAGAGGTGATGCCGACCTTTTTGCCTTTGATCGTCTCGGGCTTTGCGGGGTCGAAGTCTGTATCGTTGGTCCCGGCAAGAACCAGTCCGGAATTGCGCGCCAGCATCACGAAGCCGACAACGTGCTTGTTTTGCGACTGCATCTGGATCGTGTGATCGTAGAAACCGACTGCAACATCTGTGGAACCGGCGACGAGTGCCTGTAGAACCTTGGAACCACCTTGGGCAAAGTTCTCTGTCGTTACATCAAGCCCCTCATCCTTGTAGTAACCAAGGCTCGCAGCCACGGGAAAGGGCAGGTTGTTGAGATTATAGGATCCGACACTCATTCTGACGGATTCTGCGTTTGCGGATGCTGCAAGTGCACAGAGCGCTGCTGTTGCTAACAAGTATTTACGCATAGGGTTCTCCTCCCGGTTATCTAAAGTAATTCGCCTATCTGGCGTCGTTTAAGCGGCGTTTTCAATCGCCGTATTCGGCTTTGCGAAAACGTATCCTTCGAAAAGTCGGCGGGCCGTCCTCACGAGACCAGCCGTTATTGCACCGTTTCTTATCTCCAGTTGAACATCGAGACGGCCTGCCGGATGCTCGATCTGAACCTGGGTCGGTACAGCGGGTTTATCCGTGTCTTCAAATACGACGGTTCCATCCGTCACCGCCGCCGTGGCAATGCCGACCGCGCCGGTCGTCGCCAGTGCAGGGTGGCATTCGTTGGGCATGAAGTACCGCACGGATAGGGTTCCGCCCTTACGGGCGGGAGATATCAAAACTGGCTTGGGGATGACCATGTCGGTTACGTCACCCATACCCATGAGTTCACCAGCCTTGATGCGTATGCGGGTTAACCGTTCGATCAATTCATGGTTTGCGGTCAGCGCTTTAGGATCTTCATAGCCCGTCAAGCCCAGATCTGCAGCGCGCATGAGCACCATGGGCATCGCGCAGTCTATTGCCGTCACGGCAACGCCATCAATGATGTCGACAGGCTTACCGGTGGGCAACAACTTGCCGGTTTTGGCGCCTGCGGCATCCATGAAAGTCAGCGCGATCGGAGCAGCCAAACCAGGAACACCATCAATTGAGGCATCACCGAGATAGATGACTTCATTGCCGTGGGTAGGTACCTTGGCCTCGATCAACTTGCCGGTATTCACGTTGTGGATGCGAACAAGTGTATCTGTGCCCTGTCCCTGAACGAGCCCGGCCTCGATTGCAAAGGGTCCTACGGCAGCAAGCATGTTGCCACAATTGGGCGAGTAGTCGACATATTGCCGATCTGTGCGAACCTGGGCAAAAAGGTAGTCGATATCGGCTCCCTTCACCTTAGAGGGGCCAATGATCGCGACCTTTGAGGTGACCGGATTTCCGCCGCCTATGCCATCGATTTGAAGGGGATGTCCGGAACCCATGATCGATAAAAGGGCGGCATCCTTCTCAGCTTGGTCGCGTGGAAGGTCCGACGCCAGAAAAAACGGCCCGCGAGATGTTCCGCCGCGCATCAGCACACAAGGTATCTTTTGAAGGTCGTTCATATTCGCCTCAATCTTGCATTTGATGGATCAATCCATCGGGTTGTTGCAATATGGGCAAGACAGCGTTATTTGTTAAATGCAATGTTTTGGAGGTTTATTGCGATATGAGCATCAATTGCGAAATTCTCGATTTGCGCGCTTTTCAAGCAGTGGTTGAGTTGGAGAGTTTTCACAGAGCCGCTGATGCTCTACACATCTCACAGCCGGCGCTGACCCGACGCATCCAAAAACTTGAGCAATCCATTGGTGCACCTTTGCTGGAGCGGACCACGCGTCATGTCGCTCCGACAGCTATGGGTCAGGAAGTCATGCCGCTCGTCCGGCGTATGCTCGAAGAGTTCGATGGCTCGTTGTTTGCTATGAAGGATGGCACGCAAAGGCGCGGGCTGATCACCATGGCCTGTGTCCCAACTGCAGCTTTCTATTTTCTTCCAATCGTCATAAGGACATTCAGCGAACAATATCCTCACATTCGCCTTCGAATTCGTGACCTTACCGCGAACGAAGGTCTTCAAGCAGTGGCACGGGGTGAGGTGGAGTTTGGCATTAACCTCATGGGAAACTCAGATCCAGATCTTTCCTTTGAGCCACTCATCGATGACCCATTCGTTCTCGCTATGAGGAAAGATCATCCGCTCGCCCAATTCGAAACGATCCAATGGAATCAGTTGGAGGAATATCCGCTTGTGGTCGTAGATCGCTCTAGCGGGAACAGGACGCTCCTCGATGGCGCTCTCGCCAGACACAATCTGAAGCTGAACTGGTCCTATGAGGTAACACACCTCAACACTTCACTGGGGCTCGTTGAGGCGGGTCTTGGGATTTCGGTTTTACCGCGACTGGCAACTCCGCAAGAGGATCACCCTTTTCTGGTGTCACGCCCGATCGTCGAGCCGGTTGTCTCGAGAACTATAGGAATTGTCCAAAGAAGAAGCAGCGTTCTATCCCCAGCGGCCGAGAAATTTGTTGCGATGCTATTGAAAACTTGGAAAACCCCTTAGCATGAGTGTAAACTCCGTAACGATGTCTCAGGAACCCATGGTTCAAAGCACCTCGTACAATACATTGCCGGACAGGTCTCAACCTGAACCGCAGCTTATATTTTCGCCTATCCAGCACGACGTCGAACACACGTACCCTTTTTTTTAATAAATATATTCTAATTTGCTTGAGATGCATCAAGCATTGGCGGAGCACCGCCTGCTGTCATGGGGGAGTTCCGAGAGGAATGCTGACGGCGGTTAGTCGATGCATTTTCGCAGGTCCTTATGAAGCGTCTCAAGATTTCCACGCAGCTTGCCCTCCTTGTCGGAGGTCTGGTTCTTGCCTTCTCCATAGCAACCTTCTTCCAGATCCGGTCTTCGTCCGAGACGATTTATCAGCAGCGTTACGAGATGTTGCGAACCGAGACCGAAACAGCAATTTCCGTTCTGAAACTTTACGATGACAAGGCGAAAGCTGGTCAATTGACCTTGGAACAGGCCCGCCAGCAGGCCTTTGATCTGTTGGTTTCCATGCGTTACGAGCCGGACGGCTACTTTTTTGCCTATGATCGGGACATCAACATGTTGTTCCATTACGACACCAAGCGTATTGGTCAGAATTTCAAAAACAAGCCAGATCCGACTGGCAACCTCTACCGTGAAAAGCTGGTCGATCTGGCAATAAAGGGCGGCGGGCGCGTCGACTTCATGGCCAGCAAACCAGGTGCCGACAAGGACGCATTTTTCCGCAAGACCGCTTATGCGGCAGAGTATAAGCCTTGGGGCGTCATCATCAATACCGGCCTCTACATGGACGACCTTGAGGCCGAAGTGAACAACGCCATCTGGAAGGCGATCAGCATCGGCTTTGGCATTCTCATTTTCGCAATCGCAGCGGCTATCGTTATCATTCGTGGAATCACAAAACCGCTGAGCGAAATTCACAACGCTCTGGGCGAAGTAGCCAACGAGAATGTGGCCATGGCTATTCCGCATACCAACATGAAGAACGAAGTGGGCATGATGGCGAAGGCCACAGAAGCACTTCAGCAAAAGGTACGCGAGCGCCACGACATGCAGCTCCGTCAGGAAGAGCAGCAGAACCAGCTGGATAGTGAGCGTCAGAGCAACCTGGACACCCAGCGTGGCGAAGCCGAACTTCAGGCACGCGTGGTGGCCACCATCGGCGAAGCATTGGAAAAACTGGCACAGGGCGATCTTACCGTTCGCTGCCGCGACCTTGGCACACGCTATGCCGATCTGCGCGACAACTTCAACGAAGCGCTGGCGCATCTCGATGCCGCCATGGCGCGCGTGAATTCCAAGGGCATCGACATTGGCGGCTCCAAGGATGAAATCCGCAAGGCGTCCAGCGAGCTTTCGCAGCGCACAGAACGACAGGCTGCCAATCTGGAAGAGACATCTGCCGCCCTCGACGAATTGACCGTTGCCGTGCGCCAGACAGCAGACGGTGCACATGAAGCCGCAAAGCGCGTGGGTGCCGTCAGCACCGAAGCCACCCGCAGCGACCGCGTGGTGGAAGAAGCCATCGGCGCAATGACCGGCATCGAGCAGTCTTCTGCCGAAATCTCCAAGATCATCGGCGTGATCGACGAAATTGCCTTCCAAACCAACCTTCTGGCGCTTAATGCCGGTGTCGAGGCCGCACGTGCCGGTGAATCCGGCAAGGGCTTTGCGGTGGTTGCCCAGGAAGTGCGCGAACTGGCCCAGCGCTCTGCGGCTGCCGCCAAGGAAATCAAGGACCAGATCGCCCGATCCTCCAGCCAGGTGCAAAACGGCGTTCGTCTTGTTGGCGAGGCCGGCGAAGCGCTGAAACGCATTTCCGACCAGATCAAATCGGCAAACGACATCGTCGGCAAGATCGCGCATTCGGCCTCCGAGCAGGACACGACCTTGCGCTCCATCTCGTCATCGCTGAACCAGCTGGATTTGGCGACACAGCACAATGCCGCCATGGCGGAAGAGACCACGGCATCGGCTGAATCGCTCTCCGTCGATACAGAAGAACTGCTCAACCTCATCCGCACATTCCGTGTCTCCGGCTCCCAGAACGGAAGCCTGCACGGCATGGCGCAAGAGATGCGCCGCGCGAGCTGACCCTCGCCGACATCATGAAACACAAGAAACGCCGGGGAGAAATCTCCGGCGTTTTTTTATGACTTAGCTGAGAAAGCTGGCGAGTTCATCAATCTGGTGGTCGGAATAGACCTTGATGCCAGCCTGCTGAAGCAATGCGGCGATGACGCCGTTTCCCGAATGTTTGCGGCCTGAAAGGAGCCGTCATAGATCGCAACCGATCCGCAGGAGGGGCTGCCGTCGCTCAACAATGATCGGCGCTATCACTTGAGAAGCAAGCTCCAGTTCGCCATCTCCTCATGACTAGGTCGGTTACCTTGGTGCGCCACCGGAAACTCTCGCGTCTGGTGCCGATCAGTGACTTTGTGGTTAGCCTCGTGACAGCAAATGTCCCGTCGTAAGCCTCAAGTTCCAACCGGTTAGCGCACATTGACGCCAGCTTTGATGTTGTATGTGCCCGCTACCCCGAAGAGCTCTTCTGCGATTGAAGCTCGATACGCTAGGTCGGTATCATCCCGCCAAGGTGCGATCAACATATCGGATACAAGAAACATGGTTGCCGACAATTCGTATTGGTTCAAGGCGGTGAAGGTTGTTTTACGTGGCCTTGCGAAACTTCGGCGGTTGGCGGCACTGATAATTGATAGGCTCTGATAGTACGATCTCTACGGCTAGCCGGGGATGGGCGCGCCCTCCATAGCGAACGAGCGGCTGGAACTTTCGGTCACCCAATGTATTCTGACGGCATGAAACTAAATATCGCAATCATAACGATGTTTGGCGCCGTGTTGGCTGCGTGCAGCCCAGTAGGGCCATCAGGCAATCCGTCGGTGCCTCAGCCAGTCAAACCGGTCGAAATCGACCGATACCTAGGTCACTGGTTCGAGCTGGCGCGCTATGAGAACCAGTTTGAGCGCGATTGCGAGGCCGTGACTGCTGACTACTCACTTCGAAAAGATGGCATGGTCCGCGTGCTCAACACCTGCCTGGAAGGCGGAGTACACGGTAGGCGTAAAGAATCCGAAGGCAGGGCAAAAACTGTGCCGGATAGCGGCAACGCCAAGCTAAAAGTATCGTTCTTCGGCCCAATTTACGGGAATTACTGGATCCTGGATCGCGCCGCCGACTATTCTTGGTCGATAGTCGGCGAACCTTCGGGTCGTTATTTATGGATTCTGACGCGGGTACCAAAACCCACACAAAAGGCCCGTAACATGCTCGTCGAGAGGGCCAAGGCGCTCGGATACGATGTCGACATGCTGCGGTGGACGCAGCATTAGACGCATCATGAATAGTCGCCGCTTTCCCGTGGAAACTCCCAGCCGAACCGGCTACGAGCTCCGCACAATCGGTGACACTCCCGAAGGGCTCGATGGCATTTCGCTCTGAGGTCTGCTTGTCACCAGCAGGCTGTCAGCGTAAATTTCGCGAAATCAACTCAAGATCGCCGCGATCATGATCGCGGCGAAAGACAGGAACATGACGCATCCGACGATGATCGTGATGAGAGCTTGCGCCGAGATATAGGTTCCAGCGATACCTCCGATAACGCCCGGCCAGCCGCTTTTAGGATCTTTGCCGCTCATCGGATAACCGCAGGCAGGGCAGGCGAACGCCTTTTCAGATACCCGGCCCTCGCATTCTGGACAAACAACCAGCGCCATATCAATTCCCTCCGATTACAAATTCTACACGACGGTTTTTTTGTCGCCCAACAGGGTCGTCTGCGCCCGACGCCGTTTGGTTTGGAACCACAGGAAATCGTTCGCCCTTGCCCGCGGTGCTCATCTTCTGCGTAACGCCATTTTCTTCGAGCCACGCCTTTACCGAATTGGCCCTGCGGATGGAAAGCTTGTCGTTGTATCCATCGCTCCCCTTTGAATCGGTGTGGCCGGTAATTTCAACGCGACTGTCGTGCATTGTTATCAACACCTCCGACAGTTGCGAGAGAGTTGCTTCAGCGTCTGGTCGGATGTTGGACTTGTCGAAATCAAACAAAACATCGCTCGGCAGGCTCACCAGAATGCGGCCATTCACCTGCCTTGCTCCGAGTTTGACGAGCGTGTCCTCGGTTTTCAATCGCGTCTCGTCGTCCATATCCTTCAGGCCAAAGGATGATGTTTCAGACGAGAACGAACCTGTACTCTGCTCGGTATGCTCTTTGAACGTGGAAGCAGCGAATTCGATTTCGCGGAAACTCGATAGCTGCTCGTCCGGCGGCGTGGACGTCACGGTGATGGAATATTGCGATGCAGCGGCTGGACTTGTGAGAAAAAGCGACAGAATAATCGCCCATCTCATTGTTTCAGTTCCAAGGGCACCGTTACGCCAGGTGCGCTCGTATCATCACCGGATTTGCCAGGATTGAAGACGAGCGACACTTTTTTCACCTCCGGGGGGAAAACGCCGGGAAAGACAAGGTCACCTTCCATCGTCTTTCCATTGGAGATGCGCATCCACTTGTTATCAGCAATCTGACGCATATGCAGCCGATCCTGCTCGCCTTCGCCCCAGGACAGATAGGCATTCTCGCCATCGTTCATGTTGACGGAGAGCGTTTGATGACTGTCGAAACTTGCAAGCAAGCGTACCTTCGTTGAAGCGTCGCTGACCGTGATTGTTTTGACCTGAACAGTAAGGCCCACTGGAACACTCACTTGTCCACCTGTCACAATGTAGGTCTGATCTGCAGCTTGGGCTGCACCTGCAACAAGCACCGAAACGAAAGCCAGATTTCTGAACAAAAGGTCCTCCAGGGTAAAGTCAATTATCAAATCAAATAATGCCTGCCACTCTTAAAGGTGCTGAACAAGGCATCTCAATCTTTTATCGAAATATTTGTGGCAAAAAGTAAGCACGCTTCCAAACGCAGTTGGTCCGCTAATCTTCTGTTTGCAGGCTGTAATGTCGGTGACATGTATGTCGTCACCAAGGACGGGTTTGAAAACCTCTCCCGCCACACCCCGCTTGAAACCCACCGCATCGCTGCCGAGGACTAATATGACCGAACACTCGCATTTCGATTTCGCAAAACTCAGCGAACGCGAACGCTACAAAATCCTGATCGGAACCGTCATTCCGCGTCCGATCGCACTGGTGACGACGGTGAACAAGGACGAGCAGCCAAACGCCGGTCCCTTTAGTTTCTTCAATGTCCTGACCCACGACCCGGCAATCGTCGCCATCGGCGTCTAGAACTATTCGGACATGCGCTTCAAGGACACCGCCCGTAATATCCGCGAGACCGGCGAATTCACTGTCCACATCTGCGATAACGCGCTGGTCGACCAGATCGAAGTCTGCGCCATCAAGTTTGGCCCCGAAGTTGACGAGATGGAGGAGGCGGGCCTTGCCACGGCACCCGGCCAGATGGTGAAAAGCCCCCGTATCCTCGCCGCCCCCGCTGCCCTGGAATGTCGCCGGCACACGACGCTTCAGGTCGGCCCGGCCCGCGAAATCATCCTCGGAGAAGTCGTCGGCGTATTCGTCCGCAGCGATGCGGTGAATGCGTCCAATCTGCACATTGACCAGCAGCTCATGGATGCCGTCGGCCGCATGGGTGGGCACACTTATACCCGCACCCGTGATCAGTTCGATATCAATACGCTGACACCACAGGAATGGGAAAGCCGGAAGGCAGATGAGAAGGTGGCGGCGGAATGAAGTCACTTAATCTTTAAAATCAGAGACGTATCTGATTTGTATGAGCTAAGATTTGTCTGGTTACGGTTCGAATCCTGTCAAGAGCTATGGCTCCAAATTTTTTGGATAGCGGTGACGAAGAGCGTTGGATGGATCGCTGAACTGGATGCCTATATCTGCCTTTCTGAATCGACTCTCAGACAAAAGCCCGTTGCCCAAATTGAAAGCTTATGGACCTTCTAACGCACTAGGGAACACCATGATCGAGTGGATTTCCCGGAATTTGCAAGGACGAAAGCATTTCGGCTCCTTACCCCCGATGATGTGCTATAAAGGCTCTCACTGCAGGTTTGCTCTCAGTTTTCCGATAAACGACCGCCAGGTCCGTCATTACATCGTTGTCTATCAGTTGCAGATAACGGATGCCTGGAAGGCACAAGCATTGCAGGCTCTCCGGAACGAGGGCAATGCCGATCCCCACTGCAACCATGCTAGCGATTGTCGTAAAGTCACGACCGTTGGCGTTTATTTTTGGTTTGAATCCTGCTTCACCGCAGGCATCCAAGGTGTTCGCGTGGAAGCCGATATCCACGGGCTGTCGCGGTGTTATGAATGTGTCCGAACGCAAGTCCGATAGGTGAACCGCTTTTTTTGCGGCCAGATTATGCCCGCTCGCTAGGGCGACGACGAGCGGTTCGCGTAGAACGACCGTGGAGTTAAGTTCTGAGGGGATGGGAGCTGGAGGGCGGATATAGCCGAAGTCGACCTCTCCGTCCTTGATCCTCTGAAGCTGCTGACGCATTTCCATCTCGACCAATTGGAGTTCAACGTCAGGCAACCCGCGTCTGAACGACGAAAGCGACTCCGTTAAGACGCCGGAGTAAGCCGCCGAGGCGACATAGCTGATTGTGATCCGTCCAGTCTCACCGCGCCCAACCCGCTTGAGCTGCGCCAACGTCGCGTCCGCTTGCGCAACGATTTTCACGGCGTCTTCATAAAGCGCTTGTCCGGTCGGGGTCAGATTGACCGACCGCCTCGACCGATCGAGCAAGGGAAGCCCCACGATCGATTCCAGTCCAATGATTTGCTGACTCAAACCCGGCTGCGCTATCCCAAGCCTAGCCGCCGCCCGTTCAAAATTTCGCTCCTCAACCACGGCAATAAAATATCGCAAGTGCCTAAGCTCGAAATTCGTTGTGCGCTGCCTACCGCGTTGTTTCATTGGAAATCCTCGTCCGAATACCTTCAAGGTGTCCATAATAGAAGTCAGTCTTCTGAAAAAAGACGTTTTCATCTATTTGATTTGTCACCCCCGTGTCGATAGAAAGATGATTAATTTTGTCTAGTTTATACGCGCGGGGGCAGCATGCGTCTTTTTCGATCCAATCTCATTATAACGACATCGATGGTCTTGACCGTTTCCCACTTTGAGGTGGCCCGCGCTCAAGAGCAGCAATCCACGACGCTCGAGACGATCGTTGTACAGGGAGCAGGGAAGGGGGATCCGCGTGGCCCAGTTGACGGATATGTCGCAAAAACCAGCGCAACGGCTTCAAAGACCGGAACGCCTATTCTTGAAACGCAGCAATCGATATCGGTGGTGACCCGTGATCAGATCGAGGCACAAGCAGCTCAAACCCTGGGTGAGGCTCTGAATTACTCAGCGGGTGTGGTCGGTCAGCCGTTTGGGTCGGATCCTCGCTTTGATTCGCCCATTGTTCGCGGGTTCGATGGTAGACAGCTTCAATATCTCAACAGCCTTAAACTGATGCGTACAGCGGGTGCGCCAACTGTAGAAATCTACGGTCTTGAGCGAGTCGACGTGCTTCGTGGCCCTGCGTCGGTTATGTACGGACAGGGCAACCCAGGTGGAATCATCAACCAAGTCAGCAAACGCCCTCAGTTCGAGAACTTCGGTGAAGTCGGCACTCAAATAGGTAGCTATGACAATTACGGCGGATTTTTTGACCTTGGTGGCGTCATCCCCGACCATGACGAGTTTGCTTATCGCCTGACAGGTCTTGCGAAGACTTCAGGTGCACAAACAGATTATCTGGATAACGACCGATATTTCATAGCGCCGGCTTTGACTTGGAAGCCTGACGACGACACGTCGCTGACGATTCTCACGAGTATTCAACACGACAATCCCAGCACCCCATCAGGCCTGCCTCCGCAATACGTGTTGGGAAACTCGAACTTCAAACTTCCTCGCGACTTTTTTGTCGGTGACAAAAATTTCGATGACTCCAGCAGGACGCTCACGAATTTTGGTTATGAGTTCGAGCACCGGTTCAACGAGGTCTGGGCCTTTCGTCAGAACTTTCGTTACACAGATTTCGACTGGGAATATCAGGCCCTCGGTATGGGGTCGGCAGGGCTCGGGGCTGACGGTCGAACGCTTGCCCGTACGGCGACCTTCCAAGACGAAAATCTGAAGACATTCAACATCGACAATAACCTGACAGCGGAATTCTCGACCGCAGCAGTCGATCATAAGGTGTTGTTTGGTTTCGACTATCGCTATTTCGACAATGATGTCCGGACGCGATTTTTCCGGGCGACGCCGCTCGATGTTCTCGATCCCATTTACGGTGGGCCAATCGGTCTGCTTGCTCCCACACTCAACACGACGGTTAAGAGCGACCTTTCGCAAATCGGTGTCTATGTTCAGGATGAGTTGGCCTACGACAGCTGGCGTGCAACGCTTGGCCTGCGACAGGACTGGGCATCAACGCGAGGTTCGACGACGAATGGTCTGACGGGCGTATCGCGTTCCCTCGATCAGGACGATCAAAAACTGACTGGCCGGGCGGGCCTTAGCTACCTGTTCGATGGAGGCATCGCTCCCTACGTTAGTTATGCTACCTCTTTTGACCCGATCGCCAGTTCTGCAGGAGCAGACTTCAAGCCGAGTGAAGGACAGCAGTGGGAAGCTGGGATCAAGTACCAGCCAGAGAACTGGAACGGTCTCCTTTCTGCGGCGGTGTTCGATTTAAACCAAACTAACGTCCTGCGCACCGTTAATGGCGTCACAGAGCAAATCGGTGAGGTTCAGGTTCGAGGCGTCGAGTTGGAGGGTGTCGTCAGCCTGATTGAGGGCCTTGATCTGCGGGCGGCTTATACTTACACAGATGCCAGAATTGGAGCAGGTGCCGATGATGGCAATCGTGTCGAAAATGTTCCGCGCAATGCGACGAGCCTGTGGATAAACTATCGCTTCCAGGAAGACACCATTCTCAATGGGGTCGGTATTGGTGGAGGCGTCCGCTATGTGGGCCAACGCTTTGGCAACAGTGCAAACACCTTTGACCTTGACGGCGTTACCCTCTTCGACGTGGCGTTGACATACCAGAGGGACAACTTCAAGGGTTCCTTGAACTTCCAGAATATCGGCGATGAAAAGTACGTCGCGAGTTGTAGTACGTTCGGCTGCTATTACGGCGATGGCCGGACAGTCATAGGGAAGCTCAGCTATACCTGGTAATCATAGGGTCCCAATCACTCCTGTCTTATTACGACGTCGAGATGTCATTCTCGGCGTCGCTGCGTCTATGTTTGTAAAGCCTGCGATCGCCGATGACATACCGCGTCTGGCCGCAATCGACTGGGCGATGATGGAAACGGCGATCGCTCTTGGAGTGACACCCATCGCTGCAACGGAACTGATCCAGTTTCGTCTGGACGCCGTGGAGCCAGTGATCCCGAGTTCCGTTGTCGATTTAGGACTTCGTGGAACACCAAACTTCGAACTGCTTCATTTGTTAAAGCCCGAACTGATCTTGATCTCTCCTTTCTACACCCGCCATCAAGAGGCGCTGAAGCGGATCGCGCCGATTATGTCGCTTCCGTTCTATATCCGCGGAGAGGCGCCTTTCGCGAAAGCGACTGCAGCCGTTACTGTCCTTGGTGAAAGGCTTGGGAGAACGAGCAGAGCGGCTTCGGTATTGGCCGATATAGACGTCCGGTTATCGTCCTATCGCGAAAGCTTGGAATCGTTTTCAGGAAGGCCAACCTACCTCGTAAACGTGGGCGATGCTCGGCATGTGCGTGTCTTCGGACTGGACAGTATGTTCGGCGACATTCTGTCTCGCCTGGGCCTCACCAATGCCTGGCCGGATAAGTCGCGCTACACATTTGCGGCTCCCGTTCCGATAGAGCATCTGGCAGACCAAGAGGATGCCCGCATCATTATCATCTCCAACATACCGGTCGAAGCAAGAAGCACGCTGAAGAGCAGCATGATCTGGAACTCCCTGAAGCCGGTAAGCGAGGGTAGGGTCATAATGCTTGACAATATCAACCCATACGGCGGTGTCCTGGCCGGTATGCGCTTTGCTCGCCTTCTGAGCGAAGCTTTGTTGTCGAAGCGTGAGGCAGCGAGATGAAGCAAGCTTGGGGGCTGGTTGTATTAGCCCTGTTCGCCGCCGTGATCTTATTCGCTGTGAGCGCATCGGATCGCGTCGCGCTACCGCGATGGCCCAACGCGATATTCGGTGCAGGCTCATCCGATCTAGACGAAATCATATTGCTTTATGGCGTTTTTCCCCGAGCGGCCGTCGCCATCCTGGCTGGCGCGGCGCTTGGCCTATCCGGTGCGCTCTTGCAGCAATTGCTTCGCAATCCGATAGCAGATCCCTCGACGCTTGGCATCTCCGCTGGAGCGCAGCTCGCAATCGTCGTCGCGACACTCTTCTTCCCCCAAGTCCTAGACGGATCACGCACCGTAGTCGCACTCGCAGGTGCTGGATCTGCCGCTTTAGTTGTTTTCGCTCTTGGTTGGAGATCGTCATTCGAGCCGGTGACGATGGTGGTATCGGGAATGCTAGTCGGTGTGACAGCCGCGGCCATCTCGGCCGCTTTGACGTTGGCGCAGGGTGAGTATCTCATGTCGCTGGTGACATGGAACGGGGGATCGCTGAGCCAGCAGGACTGGGGGGTCCCCAAAGCACTGGCAATCGAGCTCGCTGCCGGTGTAGCTCTTTCCGTTCTATTGATCAGGCCGCTCCTCGTGCTTGGCCTCGGCGATGAAAGCGCGCGTTCGCTTGGAGTGGACCTTCGTTGGATCCGGCTTTGTGTCGCTGTCCTCGCAACTGCGTTAGCGGGGGTTGTCGCAGCAAACGTTGGGCTCATCAGTTTTGTCGGGCTTGCAGCGCCTGCGTTCGTCAGGGGTTGCGGCGTGCGCCGACCAGCAACAATCCTTGCGCTTTCGCCATTGGCGGGCGGGCTCTTCCTCTGGCTATGTGACGGAGCGGTCCAAGTATTGTCAGGCGAAACGGGCGAAACGTTTCCGACTGGTTCCGTCACTGCGCTCGTGGGAAGTCCGATCCTGCTGTGGTTACTCCCCAGAGTACGTTCGATCCAAGCCCAGGAGGCAAACCGGGCGACCACTAGGCGGATCCATTTTGGGAAGGGCTTGTCAATCCTCTTGGCGATTGTACCAGTCGTCGTCGTACTTGGATTGTTCTTCGGTAATGATGGGAAAGGCTGGCTTCTTTTATCTTACGTAGATGCTTCCGATCTCTTGTCTTGGCGCTGGCCCCGTCTACTTGCGGCAGCCGCAGCGGGTGGGTTGTTGGCACTTACTGGAGCAATCCTGCAGAGATTGACGGGTAATCCGATGGCAAGCCCGGAGGTTATCGGTGTGAGTGGTGGGGCGGGTCTTGGTTTTGCTGCAGTGGTCACACTGGTTCCAAACGGAGGCCCGTCGTCACTCGCCGGAGGGGCTACGATAGGCGGTCTGGCGACGATGGCGGTTGTCCTGGCATTCGCACGCCGAAAGACCTTGCCTTCGGAAAAACTGTTGCTTGCTGGGATTGCCGTAAGTTCACTGAGCTCATCGGTTCTGGCGTTCCTGATGGCGGCGGGTGACCAACGATCCTGGCAAATCCTTGCATGGATCGGCGGTACTGCTGCCTCTGCCACACCCGGAACGTCTATCTTTCTCGCTGGAATCGCCATTTTGTTGCTCGTCGCGTCCATAACACTGATCAGATGGTTGACGCTCCTTCCGCTTGGGCGGTCGACTTCACAAGCACTTGGTGTTCCAATCGGGACAAGCAGAGTTGTTATCCTCTCGTTATGCGGCCTAGCGACCGGGGCGGCGTCGGTACTCGTTGGCCCATTAAGCTTCGTGGGACTGATTGCGCCTCATATTGCCGTACGTGCCGGGTTTGCAACAGCACGAGATCATCTTGTCGCCTCGTTCTTGTTAGGTGCGTTGATCATGGCATTCGCGGACCTGGGAGCTCGGACCGTTACATTTCCTTATGAACTTCCGTTGGGTTTGTTCGCCGCCATGATTGGTGCGCCGTATCTAATCTGGCTTATCGGGCGACGGTGAAGCGCGGAAACATCCCTGCAGGCAGTCCGGCAATAGTTGGTCAAGAGCTGCCCGCTAGGATGCCGTGCTCCGGCTCTCGCTGAGTACTGATCAGGCGCCGGTGCGGACTTACGGGGAGATCGAGGATACGGCCACACATGTTTCCTCATCGGCAATCGCCGTCCTTGGCTTCTGAACTGTGAGGTGCTCGTGCGATACTTAAGGCGTCTCCAACTTGCGTGAGTTCGTGAAGAAAGGGACAATCGGAGCATCGAGTTAGCCGTCGACTTTGGCAATGGGGGAGGAAATATCCTCTGCAGCTAAATCGACCGATAATTTCCGGTGAAATGATATCCTTATCGTAGCAATTGAGAAATTGGGGATCGAATGACATCGTGAGTCATTTGGAGCTCCTTGCGAGGACAGCAGGCGGCAAGCGCGAAAACTGGCCCCTTCAATGCTCGGTGTCCTGCGCAGTGGAACGAGACCAATTATCAATTTCCTCAGACATGAGGATTGTTGTCGCTACTGCAACAGATTCGAAATTATTCGAGCAATTGTGCCTCTGACGGCTAGCAGCAATATTGGTCCTGTCAGACGAACACAGCGTCGCCTGTTTTCAATCACGAAATCGCAGGACGCGAGATGACCGAAACATTCTTTTCCTTAACCCGTCGGGGAGCCCTTCTGTCTGCGGGTGCAGCAGCAGCGGCATTGGCAATTTCTCCCTCATTCAGCTTCGCATCCGATGCTACCCAGAACACAACCTCACTCGAAGGAAACAAGACCATGGGATACATAACCACACAGGACGGCGTCGAAATCTTCTTCAAGGACTGGGGTCCGAACAATGCCCAGCCAATCGTCTTCCACCATGGCTGGCCGCTTTCGTCTGATGACTGGGATGCGCAGATGTTGTTCTTTCTCGGAAAGGGTTACCGCGTCGTCGCTCACGACCGGCGCGGTCATGGGCGCTCGGCACAAGTCTCCGAGGGTCATGATATGGATCATTACGCTGCGGACGCATTTGCAGTTGTTGAGGCGCTTGATCTGAAGAACGCCGTTCATATCGGCCACTCCACGGGTGGTGGCGAGGTTGCCCGCTATGTTGCAAAGCATGGCGAGCCGTCCGGTCGCGTTGCCAAGGCCGTTCTCGTGTCGGCGGTTCCACCGATCATGGTCAAGACAGCAGCGAACCCCGAGGGTCTCCCGATGGAGGTCTTCGATGGCTTCCGGTCGGCGCTTGCAGCCAACCGCGCGCAGTTCTTCCGCGATGTTCCTGCCGGTCCTTTTTACGGTTTCAACCGTGATGGCGCGACAGTTCATGAAGGCGTCATCCAGAACTGGTGGCGGCAGGGCATGATGGGCGGAGCCAAGGCGCATTATGACGGCATCACAGCGTTCTCGGAGACCGACCAGACGGAAGACCTCAAGGCGATCAGCATTCCGACACTGGTGCTGCACGGTGAGGACGACCAGATCGTTCCAATCGCAGACTCTGCACACAAGTCCGTCAAGCTGTTGAAGAACGGCACGCTCAAGACCTACCCCGGCTTCTCGCACGGAATGCTGACAGTCAACGCAGATGTCCTGAACGCCGATCTGCTGACTTTCATCCAGTCTTGATCATGGTTGCGACGGGTGCTGCCTCCCACTCACCTGTCGCCTCGGGCACCACCCGATTCAATAGGGCCTTTGATCTTGCCCAGCTACACGAAGGAAACCACCATGACGAACAACAACTCCGCCAAGAAGGTAGCAAACCACGGTGTCGCGTGGGAACGCGCATTTGGATACGTGCAGGCCGTTCAGGTCAAAGACACGATCTACATCTCCGGCCAATTGAGCCACGATGCAGATGGAAATCTCGTCGCCCCTGCAAATCTGGACGCCAATGGTCGGCCCGCAGATTTCTCGCAGATGGAAGACCAGATCCGCCAGACTTACGTCAACGCCAAGTTGCTCCTCGCCGAGTTCGGGGCCAGCCTCGAAGATGTCGTTGAAGAGACGCTTTTTGTTCTGGACGTTCCTAGTGCATTCGCAGCCGGATCGAAAGTCCGCAAGGAAATGTACGGCGCCGAGATGCCCCAATGCGCCAGCAACCTGATCGGAGTGAATGCACTGGCCTTTCCGGAACAGATCGTTGAGATCACATTCCGCGCAGTAATAGACCGCGCAACTGTCTGACAAGGGGAACCCTAGCCCAAGATCCGCCGGATGCGACATTGCTCCGGCGGCTATCTCCATGAGAATGGTCCGCAAGATGCCGCAAACATCCATAGCCAGCACATCCCGTCTGCGCTCTCTGCAACTAACACCTGACCTGGTCTCCAGAACGCTGAGGGTCGTTGAAGAAGAAGGCCCGGAGCCCAACTGGACCCCGATTTCTTCTCCGCAGCTTGATGCGCTCGTTAACAGGGTCGAGGAGGAGGCGCGCGATGACGAGATATGGGTGTTCGCTTACGGATCCCTGATGTGGAACCCGGGATTTGAAATCGCTGACAGTGAACAGGCTGTCGCATTCGGATGGCATCGCGCATTTTCGCTGAGGATAGAGCGACTGCGGGCGACCTCCGACACCCCGGGCCTTATGCTCGCGCTGCAGCCGGGTGGAAGCTGCTCTGGTCTCATCCTCAAGTTACCTTGCGCAACGAAAACACAGGACCTGCGTAAGCTTCTCGCGCGAGAGATACGCTATGCCGAGGTATGCGACATGGTGAAATGGGTTTCGGTGAAGACATCGAGTGGCACACGCCGGGCGTTGACGTTCTGGGCGAGCCCGAGGCAATCTCAGCTCACGCAGAAGATTCCTCTCGATGAGGCCGCTGCATTGATCGCACAAGCATGCGGACCGGCGGGATCTTGTGCGGAGTATCTCTACCGGACGGTTGTTGATCTGGCAGAACGCAAAATCTTTGATCGAAACCTGTGGCAGTTGCAGAAACTCGTCGCCGCAAAGCTTCAGGCCCTACCGCAAGTCGGCTGATTCCGCCGACTTCGAACGCTCTTTGTCCATCAATCCAGCATGACCATGTGAGCCGCTACCTGCTCCTCGAAGAATTTTGAGAATGAGGCAATCCTTGGAGGCAGCGCCTGATATGGAGGATAGTAGAGGGTCAGCCACAAGTCCGGCGGTGCCCAGCCCTTGAAGACGTGGACAAGGCGCCCACTCCTGATGTGATCGGCAATATTGAACCCAGGAAGCAGGGCAACCCCGGAACCATCGGCAGCCATGTCCGCGAGAAGCTCGCCACTGTTGGCGCTGAAGGCGCGGCCTGCAGAAATGGTCATGCTAGACCCACCGTCCGAAAGGACCCAGTTCTCGCGTCGGCTCTCGCCGCTATAGGCCAGGCAGTCGTCGGGTTTCAGCTCGTTGGGATGCTGCATGTCAACGAACCGACTTCCCGGAGCTGCGACCAGGATGCGCGGCACGACCCGGATCTTTCTCCAGATCGTGAACTTGTCGGACGGTTGAGATGAAATGCGGACAGCCAGATCGTAGTCATCATCGACGATGTTGATGAGCCCATCCGATAAAGAGATCTCGAAACTCATCTTGGGATATCGTTCCTTGAATCCCGACAGAATCGGAGGCAGCACGGTCTTGCCAAACCACGTCGGCGCGCTGATGCGCAGCCGCCCCTCGTCACCCTTATGAGCGTTCATGACATCACGTCGGGCGTCTTCCAGCGTCTTCACTGCTGGTTGGATCTGGGCGGCGAAAATCGCGCCGTCTGTGGTCAGCGACACTTGCCTCGTGGTGCGCACGAAAAGTTGCACGCCCAGTTCCGCTTCAAGAGCGGCGATTGCACGGGTGACCGCCGCAGGTGTCATGTCCAGCTCGCGGGCGACCTGCGCGAAATTCCGCTTCTCCGCCGCGAGAAGGAAGGTCCGAAGTGCTTTGTAATCGTTCATGGGATTGTTTCAATAAGAGCAACACATTCGAAATGAATATTGCAATTCTCTGCGCTGATCAATCCGCTTAGATATTCGTCAACAGCCAAACGCTAACGGGACATTGAAAGGCAAGGACATCAAGGGACTGCATCACGTAACCTCCATGGCTTCGGATGCGCGTCAGAACAACCGCTTTTTTACCGACACATTGGGCCTGCGCCGGGTCAAGCAGACCGTCAACTTTGACGACCCCAATGTTTACCACCTTTACTACGGTGACGAGAACGGTTCCGCAGGAACCGTCATGACTTATTTCCCGTTCGCCAATATGATGCTGGGCCGACCGGGTGTTGGGGAGGTCGGAGAAACACAGTTCTCTGTTCCAAAAGGCTCGCTCAAATTCTGGCAAAACCGGTTTGTCACTCAGGGCGTCAGCGGTTTGGAAACGGACACCGTCTTCGGCGCCAACCGCCTTCGCTTCATCGGTCCGGATGGCGACGGCCTGGCGCTAGTTGAATCTTCCGAGGATACCCGCGCACCATGGCTTTCGGAAGGAATTCCTGGCGATGCAGCAATCCGCGGTTTTGCCGGTGCGCGTTTCAGTCTGCATGATACGGCCGCGACCGAAGAGCTTCTAGGCTTCATGGGTTACCAGCGTGCCGAGAAGGAGGGTGACGTGACCCGGTTCATCATTCCCAATGGAAACGGAGCTGATACGATCGATCTCGCCGCACTGCCGAAAACACCGTTTGCCCGTCAGGGCGCCGGCTCGGTGCACCACATCGCGTTTGCGGTCGACAACCGCGAGAAGCAGCTTGAGGTTCGCAAGGCGCTGATGGACACCGGTTATCAGGTCACGCCGGTCATCGATCGCGACTATTTCTGGGCGATCTACTTCCGAACGCCAGGCGGCGTGCTGTTTGAGATCGCCACGAACGAGCCGGGCTTCAACCGGGACGAAGACACTGCACATCTGGGTGAAGCTCTCAAGCTGCCGAGCCGCTACGGGCCATTTCGAGACAAGATTGAAGCAGGTCTGGTTCCACTCGCGGCATAGATCTCCGGCATCTCGTTTTACGCCGCCCAACGACAAGTAATCTTCAACCTATGTGACGGCTGCCTATGCAAGGTAGCCGTCACGACGACAGCAAGAATTAACAATATCCACAATGATCGGGATGATATCCGTCGGGTCGCCAGTAATGGCGAGGAGACAAGACGGCACATCAATGACGTGGAGGCAGGCGGATGGGGGCGACTGGAAATTCCGGCAACTGCGTCGGAGGTCTATTCGGCGATCCGGATGCTATTTCATTGCACTCCGCACCACTGGCGTCAGCCATATTCAGTGCGACACGGATCAGCCGTGAATTGAAAATGGGCGAGGAGGCGACCGTCGTTGTCCCTGCGCACGACAGCTATTTCCTCATGCTATATTTGCGCGACACAACGCACTGCGATGTGGAGGCTGATGGAAGTCAGTCCGTCACGAGGCAATATTATACGGGATCCATCTGCCTTATTGATATTCTCAATGGCGTGCAGATAAGTCTCAAAGCGTCCCTGAATGTCGTCGCGTTTGTCATTCCACATGTTCTGGTCGATGAGATCGCGGCTCTTTCTGTCCCCGGAGCCAATGTCGAGCTCAAGCGCGTCCGCGGCACGTCGGACCCGGTTATTGCCAGTCTGGGAAGCGCAATCCAGCCGCTGTTCGACCGGAAGGGAAAATCAGACCATGTCCTCTTACAGCATATCTCGATGGCGATCTGTGCGCACCTGATCCATCACTACAGTTTGTCGCCTTTCTTCGACGGAAGTGGCGAAGAATCGCCTTCTGTGCATTGACCCCCATGAACTCGGACTGTTCGAGCAACGACTCGTTTGATCTGTGAAACCCAAACCAACCAGACCGGAATTAGAATCGGAGGCCATCGAATGCAGCTTCGTGTCGCAGACATGACGATAACCTGCCGACGACGTACGGATGCGTCTTTCCCCGTCGCAGTGGCTTATGATCCCGAAGACGGCGTGAGAATCGTCAGTCACCTGACGGATTCAGGACATTACAGGCTTCTGAAGTCCGGTGAGCTTGCGTTCGAAGGCCGCGAACCGAAAGGTCTCACAGACATCACCGATCTGCGAGAAGATTGGCAATATCATCATCTTGCCCCCTTCGAGGTCCTGGAGTTCAAGGTCCCATTTGCCTTCATCCAGAACATTGCATCGGAGGCAGGCCGTCCAGAATTTAAAAGGCTCGAAAGCACAATTGGCTCCGCTGACCCGGTCATCCTTGGGCTCTCGAGGGCGCTACTGCCATTCTTCAGCGATCAAAGCGAGCAGGCAAGTCCACTTTTCCTGGAAAGCATCACCTCTGCATTGCTGGTCCATCTGATGCAGACCTATGGTGGGCTTTATTTCCCGCCGCGGGACAAGGGGACACTCGCGCCTTGGCAGCAACGCAGATCGTTGGAATTCCTCGCTGCGCATCTCGACGCTCGGCTGTCGCTTGTCGATCTCGCGGCCGAATGTGACGTGTCTGTCAGCTACTTCAACAAAATCTTCAAGAAAACGTTCGGTACGACGCCCCACAAGTGGCTCAGGGAATATCGTGTCTCCAGGGTGAAAGATCTGCTTGCTGAAAAGTTAACGCTGACCGACATTGCGGCGGCGTGCGGATTTGCCGACCAGAGCCACATGACGCGGGTGTTCTCCGACATTGTCGGCGAACCGCCTGCCAGTTGGCGCCAGCGCAGTCACTCACGCGCCTAATGGTCCTGGTTGGGATCAGTCTCGGTCCGTCGCCACGTGCCAGGTGGTATACCGGTCATTTTTTTGAAGACGCGGGTCATATGGCTTTGGTCAACAAAGCCGCAGATATCGGCCACGTGGCTCAGTGGTAGCCGACCGCGTTTCAAAAGGTCCATGGCTTTATCAACGCGTCGACGCATCATCCACTGGTATGGAGGCATTCCAGTCGTTGCCTTGAATGCCCGCGTAAAATAAGACGTCGAAAGTCCGCAAGCATACGCGATGTCCGTGATCGGGAGGTCCCCATCAAGTCCCGCATCCATCATGGCGGTGGCGCGTTTGAGTTGCCAGGTCGCGAGTGCTCCTGGATGGATCGCAGGTGCGCTTCGCGCTTCGCCATAGACAGTGGCCAAGTGCGTCGCAAGCGCGAGCCCAACATGATCCATGAACAGGCGGCTTGCTAGCGCTGGATTGTGGAAGGCAGGCATTAGCGCCTCGACAAGACCGTGGATCGTAGGATCGTTGATATCCGCACCTGGCAAGACGTTCAGCGTTTCAATGCGTTTTGTACCAAGGTCTTCCTCCAGCGCTGTTAGCGCCGCGCGCGGAATGTGAAAGTTGACGCAGTCAAAAGCCGATCGCATGTTTGCTTGCCATTGGCGATTATAGTCATAGACTGAAAAATTGCCTTTGTGGAAACCTTCAAATTCCACGCGTTTTCCGTCTACCCAAAGATCACCCTGATACTCGTTGAGCTGGACGCCCAGCATGAACGCATCTTCGGTGACATGCTGCTCGACATAGCCGTGATTGGGCGTTTCGCGTGTCAACCTCGTTGCCGTGATAAGGCTCTTGCTCAGGACAGATGCCGTTACCGAATTCGCCTTCTGGACTCTAAGATAGTCCATATATTGGTTGTTTGTGGACATCGCGATGTGACCTCAGCTGGCGTCGTCTTGCAGAAGTCAGTTCCGCAACGTGGTGGGTATCGGCGGAGTAATAGCCTCGCAGAAGATCCTTGCAAAGCCATTGTGTCGCTGGCGCGGGCCGTGGCGTTCAGGAAAATCCAAAATCGGAGCCGTTTGAGCAAGATCGCATTTTGGGTCTGTTTTATAGCGACGGTGAATGAAACCATCATCAGGCCCAAGATGACGAACGGCAACGAAGACATCAACTTAGCTCTTTGTTGCATAATTGATAATTCAATCGAAATTATTATTGCAATTATCCAGAGCAAAAACTTCCGGTAGATGTAATTCCAGAGACGCAACGGAAACATCTGAAGGCGTTCAGACATCAAGTGAAAACGGCACCAAAACTGCCCACCATCAAACCAAAGAGAAAATACAATGTCCAAGTTCGAAGTCCTGACACCGCAGAACAGCCAGCTCATCTTCATCGACCAGCAGCCACAGATGGCCTTCGGCGTGCAGTCGATTGATCGCCAGACGTTGAAAAACAATGTCGTCGGTCTCGCCAAGGCAGCGAAGGTCTTCAACATTCCGACCACGATCACCACGGTTGAGACCGAAAGCTTTTCCGGCAACACGTTCCCAGAACTGCTTGCCGTCTATCCGGAGAACGATATCCTCGAACGCACCTCGATGAATTCCTGGGACGACCAGAACGTTCGCGACGCGTTGGCGAAGAACGCTGCCAACGGCCGCAAGAAGATTGTTGTCTCCGGCCTGTGGACCGAAGTCTGCAACACGACCTTCGCGCTTTCTGCGCTCCATGATGTTCCGGACTACGAAATCTACATGGTGGCAGACGCTTCCGGCGGCACCTCGCTCGAAGCCCACAACCATGCGATGGACCGCATGATTCAGGCCGGTATCATTCCCGTGACCTGGCAGCAGGTGCTGCTGGAATGGCAGCGCGACTGGGCCCGCAAGGAAACCTACGATGCTGTCACCACGCTGGTGAAGGAACATTCCGGCGCCTACGGCATGGGCATCGATTACGCTTACACCATGGTTCACGGCGCCGAAGAGCGCGTCAAGCACGGCAAGCGCATCGGCCCGAACCCCGCCAAGTAAGAACACCTATCAGACCGCTCCGAAATCCATCGGAGCGGTCTTTCAGTTACCGTGGAGATACCCATGAAAATCTATCTTCTGTCTCTTGGCGCGGGTCTGCTGGTTGGCATCGTGTACAGCCTGCTCAATGTGCGCTCCCCGGCTCCGCCGGTCATCGCGCTTGTCGGCCTGCTCGGCATTCTCGTCGGTGAACAGATCATCCCGCTTGCCAAATCGCTCTGGAGCAAGGAACCGGCAGCTGTTTCCTGGCTTCACCAGGTGAAGCCGCACATGTTCGGTCATATGCCGAAGGGTGGGAACTCCGCGGAGATTGCCCACCGTGCGCTAACTAATGGAGAGGAGCGGAGCTGATGACCACGCGTCGAACCTTTCTTGGAGGGGCATCGAGCCTGGCGTTTTCGAACCTCTTCTCACCGGCCAATGCTGCCGACCCCAACCAGACCGGAGTAGACACGATGCATCCACACCTGATCCTCCACGATGGGCGCTTTACGACGCTTGACCGCAGCAATCCGAACGCGACCGCGGTCGCGATCAAGGACGGACTGTTTCTGGAGGTCGGCTCAGACACCGAGATCATGGCTCTGGCCGGTCCCGACACGAAGATCGTTGATCTCAAGGGCAAGCGCGTCCTACCTGGCCTGATCGACAACCATACCCACGTCGTTCGTGGGGGCTTGAACTTCAACATGGAGCTTCGCTGGGATGGCGTTCGGTCGCTGGCCGATGCTATGGATATGCTCAAGCGGCAGGTGGCGATGACGCCGGCCCCGCAATGGGTGCGTGTCGTCGGCGGTTTCACCGAGCACCAGTTTGCAGAAAAACGCCTGCCGACAATCGAAGAAATCAACGCTGTCGCGCCCGATACACCCGTCTTCCTGCTGCATCTTTATGACCGGGCGCTTCTGAACGGTGCAGCACTGCGCGCCGTCGGTTACACCCGAGACACGCCGAACCCGCCCGGCGGAGAAATCACCCGCGACGCCAATGGCAACCCGACCGGCCTGCTGCTTGCCACGCCAAATGCCGGTATCCTTTACTCGACCCTTGGCAAGGGCCCAAAGCTGCCGCTCGACTATCAGGTCAATTCGACGCGTCATTTCATGCGTGAACTGAACCGTCTGGGCATTACCGGCGTCATCGACGCCGGTGGCGGCTTCCAGAACTATCCCGACGACTATGAGGTCATCCAGAAGCTTTCCGACGAAAACCAGATGACGGTTCGTCTTGCCTACAATCTGTTCACGCAAAAGCCGAAGGAAGAGAAAGAAGACTTTCTCAACTGGACCTCGTCGGTCAAATACAAGCAGGGCAACGACTACTTCCGTCATAACGGCGCCGGCGAAATGCTTGTGTTCTCCGCAGCCGACTTCGAGGACTTCCGCCAGCCGCGGCCGGAAATGGCCCCGGAGATGGAAGGCGAACTCGAAGAGGTTGTGCGGGTTCTAGCCGAAAACCGCTGGCCCTGGCGCATGCACGCAACTTATGATGAAACGATCACGCGAGCACTGGACGTTTTCGAAAAGGTCAACAAGGACATACCACTCGAAGGCCTGAACTGGTTCTTTGACCATGCCGAAACCATTTCGGATCGCTCCATCGACCGTATCGCCGCACTTGGCGGCGGCATCGCCACGCAGCATCGCATGGCCTATCAGGGCGAATATTTCGTCGAGCGGTACGGTCATGGCGTTGCTGAAGCGACCCCGCCGATCCGAAAGATGCTCGACAAAGGCGTGAATGTATCGGCCGGAACAGATGCAACCCGCGTCGCTTCCTATAATCCCTGGGTTTCGCTGTCGTGGATGGTCACCGGCAAGACGGTCGGCGGCATGCAGCTCTACCCGCGCGCCAATTGCCTCGACCGCGAAACGGCACTCAGGATGTGGACGGAAAAGGTCACGTGGTTTTCCAACGAAGAAGGCAAGAAGGGGCGCATCGAAAAAGGCCAGTTTGCCGACCTTGTCGTGCCAGACAAGGACTTCTTCTCATGCGCAGAGGACGAGATCTCGTTCCTGGTGTCTGAGCTGACAATGGTTGGTGGCAAGATCGTCTATGGCGCGGGTGACTTCAAGACACTCGATGAGAACGATGTACCCCCGGCCATGCCAGACTGGTCTCCGGTGCGCAAGTTCGGTGGTTATGCCGCATGGGGCGAACCGGAAGGGGCGGGCGCGCGCTCGCTACGTCGTACGGCAATCTCGACATGCGGTTGCGCCAGTGATTGCGGCGTGCATGGTCATGACCATGCTGGCGCATGGACTTCAAAGCTGCCGATTGCCGACCTCAAGGGTTTCTTCGGTGCACTCGGGTGCTCGTGCTGGGCAGTCTGACCGTTCGCTCGGGCGATCACTATCGCCCGAGCACTTTCTTACTATTGCGATATTCGCAACTAAATCGAAACAATTGCTGCAATTGTTGGCAGGGCGATAACCAGCCAATATCGCTCCATCAACGCGGCTGACCGATCAGCGAGCATTCAGGAGCAGATATGACCTACCAATCCTATACGCAAAACCCAGTCCGCAATGGTTTGAGACGTATCATCGGCTCCCCCGGGGTCCGAACAGTCTCGTTGCTTGCGCTTTGTGCGGCCTACATCCAGGGTCCGCTTACCAAGATTTTTGACTTCAATGGCGCGCTTGCCGAGATGGATCATTTTGGTCTGCATCCCACCGCTTTCTTTGCCGTCGCCGTTATCGCTTTTGAATTGACGGCTTCCGCCATGGTGGTCTCAGGCTTTCTGCGTTGGGCAGGAGCCCTTGCTTTGGCTGGCTTTACGCTTCTCGCAACGCTCATCGCTCTTCGTTTCTGGGAAATGGTGCCCGGCATGGACCGCATGATGGCAACCAACGCCTTCTTCGAACACATCGGTCTCGCCGGTGCATTCATCTACGTTGCTGCGGCCGACCTTGCAAAGGGAGCGGGCAAATGAGCACCACGAAAACATCCGGGGGCACCTTTGCCCCTCTCGCACAGCCAGTCTTCGCGGTCATCTGGATAGCGACCGTTCTGGGTAACACTGGCAGCTTCATGCGTGATGTCGCAAGCTCCTGGCTGATGACCGATCTGTCAGCATCGCCTGCGGCGGTCGCTATGGTCCAGGCGGCAGGTACCCTGCCGATCTTTCTGCTTGCGATCCCTGCAGGCGTTCTCACCGACATTCTGGATCGCCGCAAGTTCCTGATCGCGGTACAGCTCCTACTGGCCTCCGTGAGTATCTCGCTGATGGTTCTGTCCCAGACGGGTATGCTCTCTGTCAGCGCTCTGATCGGTCTGACCTTCCTCGGCGGCATTGGCGCTGCGCTGATGGGGCCGACCTGGCAGGCGATCGTGCCGGAGTTGGTAAAGCGTGAGGACGTCAAGAGCGCCGTTGCCCTCAATTCACTCGGCATCAACATCGCCCGTTCCATCGGTCCTGCCGCTGGCGGCCTGCTTCTGGCGGCGTTCGGAGCCGGGATCACCTACGGGGCCGACGTTGCGAGCTACATTTTTGTCATCGCAGCGTTGGTCTGGTGGCCGCGCGCAAAAAATGCCAACGACGCTTTGCAGGAGAATTTTTTCGGGGCATTCCGCGCGGGCCTTCGTTATACCCGTTCGAGCAGGCCGCTGCATGTCGTCCTTCTGCGGGCAGCGATCTTTTTCGCTTTCGCCAGTGCGGTATGGGCGCTTCTTCCGCTCGTTGCTCGACAACTGCTCGGTGGTGATGCCAGCTTCTACGGCATCCTGCTGGGTGCAGTCGGCGCTGGCGCGATCGGCGGTGCCCTGGTCATGCCGAAGTTGCGCAACCGTCTGAGCTCGGACGGCCTGCTTCTCGTCGCAGCGCTGATTACCGCAGTCGTCATGGGTATCCTGTCGCTCGCTCCGCCGAAGATTGTCGCCATCATCGCTCTTCTCTTCCTCGGTGGCGCATGGATCACAGCGTTGACAACACTCAACGGAGCAGCCCAGGCTGTTCTTCCAAACTGGGTGCGTGGGCGCGGCCTTGCCGTTTATCTGACTGTGTTCAACGGTGCGATGACGGCCGGTAGCCTCGGCTGGGGCGCCGTTGGTGAAGCTGTCGGCATTCAGACGACATTGCTTATCGGCGCAGCTGGCTTGCTCGTTGCAGGGCTTGCCATGCACCGCGTCAAGCTTCCGGCAGGCGATGCAGACATGGTGCCGTCCAACCATTGGCCCGAACCGCTTGTCGCCGAGCCTGTTGCCCATGACCGGGGTCCCGTTCTCATCCTGATCGAGTACAAGGTCGAAAAGCAGCATCGGACAGCCTTCCTGCATGCCATCGACCACCTTTCTCACGAACGCCGCCGCGATGGGGCCTATGGATGGGGTGTCACCGAAGATTCCGCTGATCCGGAAAAAATCGTCGAGTGGTTCATGGTGGAATCCTGGGCTGAACACCTTCGCCAGCACAAGCGTGTTTCCAATGCCGACGCCGACCTGCAGGGCACGGTTCTCACCTACCATATCGGTCCGGAAAAACCCATTGTACGCCATTTCCTGACCATCAACCGGCCTGGCGCCGCGTAACTAGATCGGGGACAGGGCGGCTTTGGCCGCCCTTATCATTATGTCGCCTGGCGCAATGAATTCGAAACAATTGATGCAATTGCAAAAACGGCCGTTGGGCGGCAAATCTTGAGCACTTCGCAGGACGATAGCACCGCATCAGCATCAAACGAGATCACGACCATGAAAATTCCTTCCCTCCCCATCCTTCTCAGCTTCAATGGCGGCTACGTCGACACTTTGGGCTTTCTGTCACTTTCGGGGCTCTTCACGGCGCATGTGACAGGCAACTTCGTGACCTTGGGCGCAACGATGGCGCATGGTCTGGATGGGGCGTGGTCGAAGCTGCTCGCACTTCCGATGTTCTGCCTGATCGTTTTCGCGTCACGTTTGGCGTGCCTGAAGATCCAGGGGCTGGACCGGTCGCCTATCCGGCCCATGCTGGTCGTCAAACTGCTTCTGCTCGTCGCCGTGGCGGTGCTGGCATTTATCTACGGTCCCTTCCATGGCGACGACAGCAAGCTGACGTCGCTCGTTGCGCTCACGCTCGTGTCGGCCATGGCAATACAGAACGGTCTCCACAAGGCGCATCTCGCAAAAGCCCCGCCATCAACGTTGATGACCGGAACGACGACACAGATCATGCTCGATCTGGCCGACATCCTGGCCAATTCGAAACCCGAAGATATCATCGCGGCAAAGGCACGTGTGAAGAAGATGGGGACCGCCGTGGCGACCTTCGCTCTCGGTTGCGGCTTTGGTGCGCTGGGTTACATTTATGCGCCTGTAATCGCGTTCAGCTTGCCGGCCATTCTTGCCGCGGTTTCCCTGTTCGCAAGCAGCGCCGGGGCGGAATCCTGAAATCCGCCAGAACGCCTCATTCACCCGTTTTGTTGAAAGGAAATCCAGATGGATATCGGCCATGAAGCGGGCGGTCTCTCAAGCCTGATCGCTCCCGTCCTGAAGCCGCTTGCGGTCGGCCTCGAATTCTTCGGCGTCGGGGTTATTCTGGTCGGCGTCGTGATCGCGACGGTTCTTTACGGACGCGACCTCTTCTCCATCGGTAGCCGGGAAGCATACGAACGCTACCGCGCCAATCTCGGTCGCGGAATATTGCTGGGCCTCGAGGTCCTGATCGGCGCGGATATCATTGCCACGATCATCTCGCCACTGACATGGGAAAGCGTTGGTCTTCTTGGGATGATTGTGCTCATCCGGACCTTCCTGAGCTTCTCACTCGAAGCCGAGATCGACGGCCAGTGGCCCTGGACGAAGAACTCGGTGCCAGCCCCGCAGACCCATTCGCGATCGTCTTCTCTGCCCGGCAAGCGCTAACCCTTATCAATTGCATCCGATTGAAAACCGATCATGACAAAAAAAATCGAATTCGGTCTCGATACATTCGGCGACGTGACCACCGGCCCAGATGGAGAGCTCCTCTCCCAGCCGCAGGTGATCCGCAACGTCATCGAGGAGGCTGTCCTTGCTGACAGGATAGGGATCGACTTCTTCGGAGTTGGCGAACACCACCGCAGGGACTTTGCCGTTTCCGCTCCGGAAGTGGTGCTGGCCGCCATCGCGGCACGAACTGAAAGCATCCGGCTCGGGTCTGCCGTCACCGTTCTGAGTTCCGATGACCCAATACGGGTGTTCCAGCGGTTTTCCACGATCGATGCGATTTCAAACGGACGCGCCGAAGTCATCCTAGGCCGCGGCTCTTTCATCGAGTCGTTTCCGCTGTTTGGCTACAACCTCTCGAACTACAAGGAGCTGTTCGAACAGAAGCTGGACCTGTTCTCGGAGATCGCTTCGAAAGACATTGTCAATTACCAGGGCAACTGGCGCGCTCCGCTCGAAGATCAGCGTATCTATCCGCCGATTGCTGAAGGTCGTCTCAAGACCTGGATCGGTGTCGGCGGCAGCCCGGAATCAGTCATCCGTGCCGTGCGCTATGACATGAACCTGATGCTTGCCATCATCGGGGGGGATTCCGCCCGTTTCGCGCCCTATGTCGAACTCTACAAAAAGGCATCCGAGCAGGCCGGGCACACGGCAGGCGATATCGGCGTGCACTCGCCGGGATATGTCGCCGAAACCGATGAACAGGCGCGCCGTGACCTCTTCCCGTATTTCAAGAAGATCCGAGATCGCCTGGGCAAGGAGCGTGGTTGGCCGCCGGTCACCGAAAAGGATTTCGAAAACGAGATCGAGCATGGATCGCTCTATGCCGGCTCGCCCGAAACGGTTGCCGCCAAGATCACAAAAACGGCCAAAACGCTCGGCATTTCGCGGTTCCAGATGAAGTATTCGGCCGGCACGATGGAGCATGAGAAGCTCATGCAGAGCATCGAACTTTACGGATCACGTGTCGTCCCTCTTGTTCGCGATCTACTCACTCCACTGAGCTAGGTCACAGCCAAATTTCCTGTCTTATTCCATTGCAATTCAGTGGGTTAGCTCAGAGGTATTGATAGGAAGTGTTGAATTCACAAAGATATCTTTGATCAAGAGTTCGAGTCCTTTCAAGGCGCTGGTAAACAAAGCAAGTGTTCGCATTTACAGCGGCATTGAATAGGGATATGATTTATCCTTAATTCGTTGCCGAGCACTCGCATGATCCTTAAGAGCCAAGTCGAATGGGCGTTACATTGTTGCGCCATTCTCTCGGGCCTTCCCGAAGGCCGATATCTTTCAACCAAAGCGCTTGCTGAACTGCATGGGCTCCCGAAGGAATACTTGTCAAAAGCGCTGCAGAGCTTGTCACAAGCTGGCCTTGTTCACACCACGCTTGGCCCATCCGGCGGATACCGCCTTGCCAAGGCCGCGAATGAGCTGACCTTCCTTGATGTGGTTGAAGCTGTCGAGGGTAGCGGTCGAACCTTTGTTTGCCAAAACATCCGGGCCAATAATCCTTGCCGTCCGAAAGGCCATTGCGAGAGCGGACCCTGCGCGATTGCCCGCATCATGTGGGAAGCCGACGAAGCGTGGCGTTCCGCCCTTCGAAAGGTGACGTTCGCGGATCTTGGCACGATCCTGCAACAGGAAATCACCCCGGAAATCTGGTCCGGGACCTTTGAGTGGGTTCTGAAGCGCGCCGGCTAAGCTCGACCCGATGCCTTATTCAGCGGCGAATTCTCTACGATCCCAAGATAACTTTGTGCGGGCATCGCCAGTGACAGGCCGTGAGTTGCACAGCGCTGATGGACCGTATCGATAACCTCGTTGCGCGCCGGCGTCCGGGCTGCCGGGGCCGTGACCCGAAACTGGAGCTCCACATCGATTGCGATCGCGTCGATGCCCTTGAGTGCGACAACCGGAGCCGGTGACTGGACGATGCACTGACACGTCTGCAACGCAGACTTCAGGATTGCCTCGACCTCGGCTGGTCGACTGTCGGAGGTGACACGGATCGGCAGGATAACAAGGTGGCTCTCGTCTGGTTTTGTAAGGTTGGTCAGGCCGACTTTAGCGAGCGTGCTGTTGGGAAGCACGACGAGATTGTTTGCTGGTGTCAGAACCTGCGTCGATCGCCAATTGTTCTGAACGACATGTCCTTCGGTGCCATCGGCCAGCTGAATCCAGTCTCCGATCGAAAAAGGCCTGCCGAGCGTCAGTGCGATCCCCGAAAACAGATCACCGAGCGTATTCTGCAACGCCAGGCCCAAAATAATCGCTACGACACCGGATGTGGCAACCAGAGTGCCGATCGGGGCACCGAATACAAAACCGACAATCGACAGCGTAACGCCGAGATAGACCGCGGTAACGATGAGATCCTGGAGCAGCCGCGCTTCCTGCGGGCGGCGATCAAGGACGATGTAAAGGCGGATGAAGCCAATTGTCGCCCAGGCAAGATGAATCCACCACAGGACGCGGGCCGCAGTGCCCATATAGAGCGCGAACCCATCGGTCTCTCCGGTGATTACGCGGTGTGGCGGTATGCCGCTCACAACGAACGCTGTCGTCATGCAGGCGAAGAACAGGATCTGGACGATCAGGCGGGCCGTCGGCCTATGCTGTCCCTGGAAATGCCATACAAGAATTCCGAGCACGCCGAGGAGATCGACGGCTAGAAAGGCCGGCATCAGCGAATTATAAGCCATTGCGGGTCCCTTGCCTTGAAAAGAGGAAGGACCGGGGCTGCTCTAGCACCCGGTCCCTGACTGGTTTCACCTCTTTATCGGATAGGTCAGTTCCGTCTGGGTGGTATCAACCACGAAGACGGCAAGAAGTTTAGCGGGCTTCGTGTCGCTCCCGTTCTTGCTGACGCCGTGCCGGTCGCCTGGATATTCCGAAAAGCTCTCGCCGGCCTTGTATTCTTCTACAGGCCCATCATTGACCTGGCTAAGGACGGAGCCTTCCAGCACGATCGCATAGATGAAAGCCGAATCCGGATGGGTATGGGCATCGGAGAAGCCACCCGGACCATATTCGACGAGTACGCCCTTCATGCTCTTACCGGGCACGTTCGGCAGTTCGTGTTGATAGACGAGTGTCACCTTTGAGGCGGAGCCGCCTGAGGTGTCGTGAGCACCGGCAGTACTGGTTATGAGAAAGAATGCGGCGAAGGCCGCAAGGCGGGGTCTGATCATGGTATTGTTCCTATTCAAATGAGCGGAGCTTTGGGCGGGCTACTTTCGCGGCGCCGTTGCAAACCATTGATCGAAGCCAATTTTGCCAAGCCGGGGATTGTTGTCCGTGACCAGCGATCCGTCCTCGAGACGTGCGCCGAAATATTTCGCTTCTGGATCGGCAACGACCTCGCGGCTGTCTCCGGTCAATGCCAGATAACGTGCGACGAACTCGTTGAGGTGGAAGCGATCCGGACCAGCGATTTCGACAATTCCGGCGGCCGGCGTAGCAAGCGCAACATCCGCCATCGCGTCGGCGACGTCATCGGAGGCGATCGGCTGAACAAAGGCTGGTGAAAGGTGCACCTTGTCCCCGACCATACTCGATTGAGCGATACCGCCAACGAATTCCATGAACTGCGTGGAATGGACGATCGTGTACGGAATGCCGCCTTCCCTGATCAGCTTTTCCTGGACGAGCTTTGCCCGAAAATACCCGCTCTCCTGCAGGCGCTCCGTCCCAACGACGGAAAGTGCGACATGGTGTTTGACGCCTGCTGCCTTTTCCGCTTCCAGCAGATTCCTGCCGGAGGTTTCGAAAAACTCCATGACCGCCTTGTCCTCGAAGGATGGCGAGTTCGCAAGGTCGAGTACGACCTCGGTGCCTTGAAGTGCTTTTGCAAGGCCTTCGCCGGTGATGATGTTGACGCCGGTGTTCGGAGAGGCGGCAATCACCTCATGGCCTCTGGCGCGAAGCCGCTCGGTCGTCTTCGAACCGATGAGGCCGGTTCCGCCGATGATGACGATTTTCATGTCTGTTTCCCTTGAGGTGATGAGTGCCGAATGGCACTTGGAAATGGCTGCTGTTGTGGAACAAGGCCTCAGTTGAGGCCGGCTTTCTCCAGGCCGTAGAGCTTGTCCGCCGAACCGGGCACGGCCTTGAAGGCGATACTGACACGGTTCCAGGCGTTGATGGTCATGATCGAGAAGGTCAAATCGGAAACTTCCTTCTCCGACAGCTGACCGCGAACGCGCTCGTAAAGCTCGTCCGGAATGCCGCCTTCAGCCAGTCTGGTGACCGCTTCGGTCCAGGCGAGGGCAGCGCGCTCGCGCGGAGCGAACAGGTTCGATTCCCGCCAGATGGCGACATGGTAAAGGCGAAGCTCGCTCTCGCCGTGAATCTTGGCTTCCTTGACATGCATATCGAGGCAGAAGCCGCAACCGTTGAGCTGGGAGGCCCGGATATTCACAAGATCGCGGATTGACTGCTCGATGACGCTGTCCTTCAGCGACAGGCTGAGGTCCGACAACTTCTTGAAAAACTCTGGGGACTGGGCTGCGTAATTCAGGCGCTGTGTCATGTCTCTCTCCATCTATTAAGGACTTTCAATATCCTTATGGATAATAACTATCCGTAATAGATGGACATGCAACCAAAACCGCTCTAACCTGCCCGCATAAGCTTTATGCGAGGAAGTATGAGGGGGATGACGGATGGATGTGGTTGCTGCCTTGCGAACCTTCCTGAGGGTTGCTGAGACTGGGTCGTTTTCAAGCGCAGCGCTGGACCTTGGTTTGACGCAGCCTGCGGTGTCCCGGCAAATTTCATCGCTGGAGGCGCATTACAGCACCCGGTTGCTGCATCGGAGCACCAATGGCTTGTCACTGACAGTGGAAGGCGAGCAGATGATCCTTATGGCCCGCAAGGTTATTGACGCCATGGAGGCGCTGGGTGATGCAACGGCGACCGAAAACGTGACGACCTCCGGCCGGGTAAGGATCAGCCTGCCGGCTCCACTCGGATTGCATGTCAGCGAGCGTCTGCCTGGCCTTTTGAAACTCCATCCGCGCCTGACGGTCGAAACCGTGTTTCGCGAGGACCCGTCGGATCTTGTCGGCGAGGGGATAGACATTGAAGTTCGTCTCGGTGACGTTTCCGACAGCAGCCTGATCTGTCGCCGGCTTGGCTGGACCACGGCCTTTCTTGTTGCATCGCCCGGCTATGTCGAAGAGCGAGGCCAACCTCGTGGTCTAAGCGAGATCGCAGAGCACGACTGCATTTGCTACAGCCGCGGCGGTGAAACGCGTGCATGGATATTTGCCGACGGTGCCGATCAGGTGCGGGCAGCGATTAGCCCGCGCATGGTGTTCAACAATGCGACTGCTGTATATAGAGCGACCATCGCAGGAGGAGGGCTGGCCATCCTCTCTCATATCCTCGTTGCCGAAGACATCGCATCAGGGAGGCTCATCAACGTTCTGCCTTGTCTGCCGCCGGCACGGCTGCCGATCACCGCAGTCTATGCTTCGCGTCGAAATCTTCCCATGCGCGTCCGCATAGTTCTCGATTTTCTTGCCGACGTAGTCAGGGAAGAAGCATTAATGACTGGCGCGGCCTTATAACGGACAGCCATATCTGGCTTAGACCAGTCACCGAGCACCCAAATTGCTGAGTCGTCGGTTCATAGTGGTCCAAGAGCAACCTACTCAGATGGGCATGTCATCCAGTTCATCATGAGAGACCGTACCATGCACCGCGGCCTGCACCGTGCAGGACGAGGTGCCCTTGATCCACGAGTGCCTTGAGATGATCCTTGATGGTGTGACGGCTGGCATGGGTGACCCGGGCAGCCTCCGCGACCGTGATCCGCCCGTGCTCGCGCGCCAACTCAAGCAATGCGACGGATAATTCCGGCATGTCGGCGAGGATAATACGCTCGCGCTCCATCTTCTTCTCAAGCTGGGTTTTCTGACGATGCAGGGCTCTTAAAAAGAACTTGATCCATGGATTCCAGTCGGGATCGGCGGTGCGGATCGTTCCCTGCGTGCGGCGAAGCGAGATGTAATAGCTCTCCTTGCTTTGCTCGATGATGCTTTCCAGCGAGCTGTAGGGGACGTAAGCGTATCCGGCCCGCAGGAGCAGCAAGGTGGTCAGAATACGTGATAGGCGGCCATTGCCATCTTGGAACGGATGAATTTCTAGAAAAACCACAACAAAGATTGCGATGACCAAAAGTGGATGTAGCCGTTTTTCACGCCCTTGCTCATCCAGCCAGGCGATCAGTTCTTCCATACGACGTGGCGTATCGAACGGCGAAGCCGTTTCGAAAACGATACCGAGGCTTTCACCCTGTTCGTTAAACGCTTCCACATTGTTGGAGAGGGTTTTGTAGGCGCCGCGATGCCTCTCATCCTTAATCGAATGCGCAAGAAGGTCACGGTGGAGTTGACGGATATGATTTTCGGTAAACGAAATAGCTTCGTAAGCACTGAAAATGGTCTCCATCACCTCCGCGTAGCCGGCGACCTCTTGCTCGTCGCGTGTTGTGAATGACCCCAGGCGAATATTCGCCAACAGCTTTTCGACCTCTCGGTCGGTGAGGCGCGCCCCTTCGATACGTGTGGAGGAACCAACGCTTTCGATCGTGGCGACACGCCTCAGGCTGGACAATCGCTCAGGCGCGATCCGGCCTATCGCACGCCAGGCGCCTTTAAATTCGTCGAGTTCGGCAATCAGCGAAAGGATTTCGTGCGTGATCCGGACAGTTGCCGTGTTGAGAAATGCCATTCTCTCATCCATTCTCATCCAATTCTCGAAGCAAAGTTATGCACCATTTACTCATCCATTTCCATCCAATTCCCGAGACGTAGATGTCAAATTTGCCGCTTGCTTGCGAGCGACCTCAAGCCGATTCAAACTTTTTCAGCGAGACGAGAGACAATCGCGAGGACAGCTCTCAAAAATTCGAGCCGGTCAGCCAACTTGGTTGGTAATGCACTAGCGATCGGGCTCTTGGACTGGGATCTCGAAGTCTTTGACGTCTATAACGGACCGGATGAGAGCGACGCGAAACAACAGCGCAGTCGTAGGTCGACTCCGCTCAAGGCGTCAGAGTTGAAGCCAAAGAGCTCACCGCGGAGAACAGCTTTTCCACCACCTAAGCTCAGCAATTCCACTGAGTCCCTGGTTTACGATAGACCCCCAGCGATCCTGACCAGATCGGCGACTGTGGTCGCCTTCATCTTCCGCATCAAGTGACCCCTGTGCAGTTTCACGGTTGGCTCTGCGAGCTGTAGTTCAGCCGCGATTTGTTTGTTTAGCTTGCCCGCGATGACTAGGGTTAGAATCTGGCGTTCACGTTCGGTAAGCGACGTATACCTCAAATGGGCAGCAGTCTTCGAGGTTTTTTCCTCTCGGCGAGCTGCATCATTTGCAATGGCCCGGTTTACGGCTTCGAGCAAATCCTGTTCACGAACAGGTTTGGTCAGTACATCGATGGCACCAGCCTTCATTGCTCGCACGGCCATGGGTACATCGACGTGAGCGCTAATTAAGACGACGGATCTGGGATGGTCGCTTTGCGCCAACGTTTCCTGAAACTCAAGTCCGCTCTGGCCGGGAAGGCGGATGTCGAGGACGATGCATCCAGCCTTTTCGGGATCGTCTGCGTTGATAAACTCCTTCACGGAGGCATGTGTCTCGGCGCTGAGTCCTACAGACTCAAACAGTCCCTTCAGAGCTTCGCGGACACTGTGATCGTCGTCGATGACGATAACCGTGGGGCGCCTGTTCTTCTTATCATCAATCAACGGCTGTCTCCTCGAAGCTGGACAGCGTGAAGGTAAATGACGCGCCCCTGGGGTGGTTGTTAGTAGCCCAGATGCGGCCACCATGCGCTTCGACGATAGATCGGCAGATAGAAAGGCCCATTCCAATCCCGTCCGATTTTGTGGTGTAGAACGCCTCGAATATCCGGTCGAGCTGGTCAGGGGATATTCCGTGTCCTGTGTCGGAAACACTGACTTCGATGTCGCCGCCGGTTCTTTTCACACACCTGACAGTGATGACCGCACTATCATGAGAATGCATGGCTTCAGCACTATTCATGATCAGGTTGAGGAGAACTTGCTGTAGCTGCGTACAATCACCCAGCACATGAACGGGACCGGTCGTTATGTCCGTGACCACTTGCAAACCCCTAGACTGTAACTCCTCTTGCAAGAGAAACAGCACCTCGCGCAATGCTGTATTGAAGTCAGTTTTTTTCATGCGCAGAGGAGTTCTCTGCGCCATAGCGCGTATGCTAGCGACAATCTCTCCCGCCCGGTGTCCGTCCTGCACAACCCGTTCCGCCGCGCGACGTGCCTGTTCGAGATCCGTATGCCCGTCCTGCAGCCAACGTAAACATGTGCCTGCGTTAGTCACGATCGCCATAAGGGGTTGATTAATCTCGTGTGCGATAGAGACAGCCAGTTCGCCGATCGTGGTCAGGCGAGTAACGTGTGCCAGGTCCGCCTGGCTCTGACGAAGTGATTCCTCTGCCCGTCTGCGGTCTTCGATATCGACGACAACACCATACCAACGCACGACGTTTCCTTCCGAATCGAGAAGTGGATTTTGTCGTAGATTGAACCACCTGTATTCCCCGTCGGAACGTCTGATGCGAGCATCTACTGGATCAGGCCGTTTAGTGGCTACGATTTCCTCCCAACTTGTGCGCATGCGCTCGACATCGTCAGGATGAAAGACCCTGTAGAAACCATAACCCTGGAGGTCCTCGATTGTCAGGCCAACAAAATCTATAAAGATCTTGTTCCAGTACTCAAGTTGTCCGTCCGGCGTGCATGACCACGCCATAGCTGGTATCGTATTTATGACGAGGTTGAGCTTTTGCTCGCTCTCCCTGAGTGCTGTCTCGCTGTAACGAAGCGCGTCTTCTGCGTACTGCAGATTTTCAATGTCGATATTTACTCCGAACCAACGCACAGTACCGGTGGCATCAGTCAGTTTCCTGCCAGAGAAATAGAACCATCGGTAAGTGCCGTCCGCGCCACGAATGCGCCCTTTCAGCTGAGTGTGGTCCGAGTTCTCAAGATCTCTCTTCCAGATCTCGACCATCTCGGCGATGTCATCGGGGTGGTAGAGGTCCAAGAAGCCCCACTCTAGGATTCGCTCAGGCGGTAGCCCAGCATAATCCAGCCAACTTTTATTGACGAAGTCCGCGCTGCCGTCTGGTCGCGCCGACCAGACGAGAACTGGAAGCGAGTCGATGATGAGCCGGAGATTCTGCTCGCTCGCTGCAAGCGCGGCCTCGGTTTCCTTGAGCGCATCCTCAGCTTGCTTACGGTCTTCGATATCAAGCACCACGCCGTACCATCTGACGACGTTTCCTTCTGGATCATGCCGCGGCTTTTGCCGAAGACTACACCACCGGAACACGCCGTCTGCACGCTTGATCCGCCCCTCGACTTCCTTGGCAGTCTTGGCAGTCATAATGTTGCGCCACTCAGTGGCGAGATGCTCGAGATCATCAGGATGGAAGAGACGGTAGAAATTCTCGCCGGCAATGTCAGCAAGCGACAGGCCGACGTATTCGAGGAAATGCTGATTGGCAAAATCCAGCATTCCATCCGATGTTGTCGACCAAGCCATTGCCGGGATCATGTCAATGATCGCGTCAGTGTGTGTTGGGTGTTCCAAGTCGATCCCCTGGCTCCTTGTAACGCTGGTGCGGGGCTGAAAATACGCTGTTCCGCGATATTAGGTTAGCTGAGATTTATAGACCAAGGTCTATTTTTGCAGTCCCTTCGTCTAGGCAGTGGGGACCAATGTCTCAATTGAGAGTTGGCCACATCAGCCCTACAAATGGCCATCAAGCGAGTGGGGACGCCGACATTTAGTGCGATATCACCCTAATCGAAGGCAATGCTATACCCGCAAAAAATCAGTGCCGTTGAGCGTAAGCGGGCAGTTCAGTCAAATGGTGTCACCCGGGAGCTCGCGAAATGACCCTAGATACTTCTCGTCATCCAGCCGTATCCGTTTCAGTAGTGCTCGTGCACGGCGCGTTCGTTGATGCCTCCGGTTGGCGGCAGGTGTATGACACCTTGTCGGAGGAAGGCTATGAGGTTCTCGTTGTTCAGAACTCTGCCGTAACCTTCGATCAGGATGTAGAGCGCACCAAAAGCGTTATCGCCGAGGCGAAACATCCAGTCGTGCTCGTCGGGCATTCGTATGGTGGCGCCGTGATTACAGAAGCCGGGAGCGAAGAGCAGGTCCTCGGTCTCGTTTATCTGGCCGCCTTCGTCCCCGACGTTGGGGAATCCGTCTTCGACCTTGCTTCGCAAGAGGTTCCTGGCGCGGAGAAAGCCCCACTCCTTGCGCCGAACGACGGCTTCATCAAAATCGATCCGCAGAAGTTTGCAGCCGCATTCTCGGCCGACATAGATCTCGCCGAAGCGCAATTCATGGCTGCCGCCCAGAGGCCTTGGGGCCTTGAAGCCGTCCAGGGCAAGATCACCTCTGCGGCATGGAAAGCCAAACCATCCTTTTACCTGCTCGCGAGGGAAGATCGAATGATACCAGCACAAGCGCAGGCCGCGATGGCCGCGCGCGCAGGAGCCACGGTCGTAGAGGTCAGCAGCAGCCATGCAGTAATGCTGTCCCAGCCTAAAGAAGTCGTAGCGCTCATTAGAACAGCAGCTAAGCCGAACCAGCAAAACTGATGCTGAGCGTCAGCTGCTGTCCAACATCAATCACCGACTGGGGGAATACCATGCGCAACTTTCTTATGCCGAAACGCTCACAGACATCGCAAACACTGACTGAACCCGAGGAGAATGGCATGCCTCAGCTGTCACGCCGCGCTTTCGCGAGCGCTCTGCCTCTTGGTCTCGTTGGAGGAACTCTTTTCGGCGGAAGCCTGCTCGGCGACTTGACCGCCCAGGCTGCTACATCCAAAGCTACCGGGACACCGGTCGTAACAACACCGTTTGCACAGATACATATCGGCCGTTTCACGGTAACTGCCCTGACGGATGGATATGCCGATATGCCCTACAACTACTTCCCGGGACGCTCGGCCCCCGAAGTGGAAAAGGCCGCAAACGCCCAGTTTACGGGCAGATCCGGCGGGGTTCGTTTTCTGTTTAATCAATACCTCGTTGAAGACGGTAAGCAACGCATCCTGATCGATGCCGGCGCTGCAGGTTCTATCGGGGAAACCGGACATCTCCCGCAGGCGCTGGCCACGCTCGGTCTGAAGCCGAGCGATATCGATGCGGTTATCGTGACGCATATGCACCAGGACCATATGGGCGGTCTGGTTCTCGGCGGTAAGAACAATTATCCGAATGCCGAGGTCTATGTAGACCGTCGCGACGTCAAGCACTGGACTGACCGGGCCAAGAGCAATGGCGCGCCTGATTTCCTGCAGCCTAGCTTCAAGATGGCGGAAGAGGTGGTGCGTCTTTATCCGAAGCTACAAGCCATCGACGGAGAGCGTGAAATCGTTCCTGGCGTCTCGATTATCGACCTAACCGGCCATACGCCTGGCCATATCGGGGTCCGAATCGAGGACGGCGGCAAGAGCCTGATCATGGTATCCGACATGATTTTCCCGGTCGTCCATCCTGCTGCAACGGACGTCTTCTTCCTGTTCGAACAGGATCAGGCTGCTGCGAAAGCGATGCGCGATCGCTTCTTCCCACAAGCTGCCTCGGAAGGCGCCCTGATTGCTGCGACACACATGCCGTTCCCAGGTCTTGGTCGTGTGGTCTCAGATCGTGGTCAGATGCGCTGGGAAGTCGCCGACTGGGCTTTGCAAGACTGATGCTGTAGCCGGGGATTTAGGTAGCTGAGATAGATCAAGGCCCGCATTGTTCGCTGATGCGGGCCTACTCAAGTATGGAGACGAGGTATGCCGTACCACTTTCTGGAAGTCGCCGTCACGCCAAGCGTCCGAGCCGCGCAGGCGGATATGGGGGTGGACCAGATATGGCTGGGCGAGAACGATCGGCCATCGGATACTTTGACGGAGAACGAGATCGCTTTCATCGCCACGCGCGACAGCTTCTATATCGCATCTGTGTCAGAGACGGGTTGGCCATATGTTCAACATCGCGGAGGGAAAACCGGTTTCCTCAAGGTCGTTGATCCCCAAACAATGGCATTTGCCGACTATCGCGGAAACCGCCAATACATCAGCGCAGGGAATTTCGCAGCCAACGACCGCGCCTGTCTGTTTCTCATGGACTATGTCCGACGGACCCGGCTCAAAGTCTATGCCCACGTCGAGCGGCTGACGCTCGACGCCGATCCATCGCTAACGGACCTCGTATCCGATCCGACGTATAGGGGCCGTGCAGAGCGGATATTCAAGCTTCGGCTCGAAGCATACGACTGGAACTGCCCCCAGCACATCATCCCCCGCTACACCGAACAGCAAGTTGAGCAAGCAGTCGCACCACTACGTCAGAAGCTGCAACAGCTCGAAGCTGAAAATGCAGCGTTGCGGGCAAGATTAGAAGGTAAATCCGAATGACCAACGCTCAAAGACCGCCTCTACCGCCCTTTACATCGCAGACTGCTGCCGACAAGGTGCGGCTTGCCGAAGATGGCTGGAATAGCAGGGACCCGGGCAAGGTTGCGTTGGCGTACACGGCTGATAGTCAGTGGCGTAACCGCGCCGAGTTCGTTAGTGGCCGGGAGGCTATCATCGCTTTCCTTGCAGGAAAGTGGCGCCGGGAGCTCGACTACCGTCTGATCAAGGAGCTGTGGACGTTCGGCGGCGACAGGATTGCCGTCAGGTTTGCATATGAGTGGCATGACGACAGCGGCAATTGGTTCCGATCTTTCGGCAACGAGAACTGGGAGTTCAATGATAGTGGCCTGATGCGCAAGCGATACGCCTGCATCAACGACCTGCCAATCCGCGTGGAAGACCGTCGCTTTCACTGGCCCCTCGGTCGTCGGCCCGATGATCACCCGGGGCTCAGCGAGCTTGGTTTCTGATCGACCTCATTTCCATTTCCATCAGTCGAAGACAGCCACATGGTCATTTTGAATTCGCACTTTTCACAACGTTCGTCTCCGACAGAAGAAGAGGCTATCGAGGTCAAAGCCTTCGTCGATCTGTACAATGTCTCACCGGCAACGCTCAAATCCGAAGAGCATTTTGAATGCCTGCCCATCAACGGTGGATGCGCAATATCGCTGCCAAGCGCGCCAGCCATGGGTCTGAACCGTGTACTCGGGCTAAACTCCGTGAATGATCTTGAGGAAGCCTATGGGTGGATGAATGGGAAGAGCGGAAACCGGTTTCTTCAGGTAAATATGGACCGCGCTCCAGCCCGAACTAAAGACTGGATCCTCGCCAAGGGTCTGCTTGAATATGGTGTCGGCTGGGCGAAGCTTGTCTACGACAGCTCATCAGCGAACCTTTCGGAGCCCAACTCGATCCGAACGCGACACGTTCATATTGAGGAAGCCGTGCTCTTTGGATCGATGGTGTGCAAAGGCTTCAACTTTCCATCGACCCTGACGAGGTTGTGGTCAGCAATCGTCGGAAAGGTAGGCTGGTCGTGTTTTTTCGCCTTGGATGGTGACAATCCAGTCGGCACTGCCACCATGTACCAGTCCGGAACCTACGCATGGCTAGGCGGCGGCACCACACTTCCGGAGTTTCGAAATCGCGGCATTCAAAAGGCGCTCATCAAAAGTCGTATCGAACATGGGCTCTGCAACGGCGTGTCGACATTTGCCGTTGAGACATTGGCACCTGCAGAGGGAGAACCCAATATTTCCTTTGATAACCTTAGGAAAGTAGGCTTCCGGCACGCATATCACCGCAAGAATTTTAAGTTGTAAGATAGCGATCTGCCCCCGGCGGGTGAGCACTGGTGGAAGGACGTACGGTGCCTCCTCGCTGCGTTACTCCTCAAATTTCTGTACGATCTGAAGAAGGGACAGTACGAATGAATACGGAAACCCGCATAGAAATGGCCGCCCGGCTGACTTCAGCATCGGGAATCATTGCAGCACTAGATCAAAGCGGAGGGTCCACCCCAAACGCCTTACGCTCATACGGTATATCCGACACCGCTTATCAGGGCGACGCGGAAATGTTGAAGCTTATCCATGAAATGCGCGTGAGGATAATAACTGCACCCGGATTTTCGAGCGAGCGTGTGATTGGCGCCATCTTATTCGAACACACCATGGAGAACTTCATCGGCGCCAAATCGGTCCCGGCATATCTTTGGGAAGATAGAGGGATCCTATCGTTTTTGAAGGTCGACAGTGGTCGTGAAGCGGAGCATGACGGCGTTCAGTTGATGAAGCCCATGCCAAATCTTGGCAATTTGCTTGAGCGCGCATTTGAAAAAGGAATCCTTGGGACGAAAATGCGCTCGGTCGTGCGTTCAGCGTCCGAAAGAGGGATTTCTGCAGCTGTGAGGCAACAATTTGAGGTGGCCTCGACGATCCTAAAGAACGGATTGATCCCGATTATCGAGCCTGAGGTTCTCGTCGATAGCCCGGATAAGGCGATTGCCGAAGCGATATTGGTCAAAGAAATCCTGAAGAATCTTTCGGAGCTTGCGCATGGAACGCAGGTCATATTGAAGCTTACCCTGCCAACTCAGCCGGATCTCTACGCAGCACTTGTCGAGCATCCCAAAGTTGCTCGAGTTTTTGCCTTGTCCGGAGGCTACAGTCTAAAGGTCGCTTGCGAAAAACTCAGAGAGAACACCGGCGTAATCGGAAGCTTCTCGCGGGCTCTGGTTGAGAATTTACGCGTTTCCATGCGAGACGCTGAATTCGACCGAAATCTCTCTCAAAACATTGAAGAGATATATCTAGCTAGTGCGTAGGAAGGCGAGAACGCGTGACGCGGGGCACCCGAGAATACGACTGAAGACAAAGGTGAATTCGGAGCCCGTTCCCTGTTACATCGACGGCATATTTGCCTTCACGCAACACTCGTCACCTACCGGCAAATGTCTGCGGTTTTAGCTCACACAGTAGTCCATCATCTCGGTTTAGAGAGCCAAGGAGTTGAATAACCTCGAGATTTCAAAAACAAAGAAATGCCGAGAGTTCGAATCTGTTCAAGAGCGTTGTGTTCAGTAAGCATGTGGCCAGAAGGGACACGATGGGCGATTAATGTGCAGACGCCGCATTGTCCTATGCCACATCCGTCGAACATTCTCATTGAGTATACCAACCTGAAGGTCGAGTAACTTTGGTTTTGTCGCATTCGCGATCGGACGCGTGCCCGAACTGCTCGCTCAGCAGGTATAATAGCTTCAGCCACACTCCTTGATTTTCATTAAAAATCTTAATCAGGGCAGTCACTTAATTAGGGTATACGAAAGAAAGCAACAAGTTTTCCATCGCAAAGCTATTCTGACATTCCGTCGTATTTTCGCTATAGAGCTGGAATTCAACAGCGTGACGACGAAGGTCTATTCGTCCGAAACGTATGGCAATATGGAGTTCCCATGACGACGACGCCGGACACACTTAAACCACTTCTGTGGGAGCCGAAGAATCTGGTGCGGGCCATCGAAGCAGCCGGCGTTACTCTTTGGTCATGGAACGTCAACACTGACGCTTTTGCTATGGATGATCATTCTTACGAGCTGTGGGGTGTTCCTAAAGGCAAGGACGTCACATTCGAAGACCTTTCCGCGCACATTCATCCTGCCGACCGTGACCGGGTTCGTGCAGCCTTTACAGCGACACGCTCCATCATTGGTGCCTACGAGATTGATTTCCGGATCATGATCGCGGATGAACTCAAATGGATTTCAGCGCGCGGTCAGGGTGACGACGCCGGTATGGTCAAAGGGATCATGTTCGGCATTTTCATTGATGTCACAGGGCGCAAGCAAGCCGAAGAAGGTCGCGAATTGCTGGCAGGTGAAATGAGCCATCGTGTCAAAAACCTTCTCGCCATTGCCTCTGGCCTGACCGCCATCACCTCGCGGTCAACGACAACGGTCGAGGATATGGCCCGCGAATTGACACTCAGGCTAACAGCTTTGGGACGGGCGCATGATCTGGTCCGACCGGTACCTGGGCAAACGGAAGCGCCATCTGCTCTGCTGGGTGATCTTCTGACAGTGCTTCTCGCACCTTATGACGATCTCGGCGCTTTCAGCGGGCGTATCCGCGTCTCAGTACCACGGATGAGCGTAGGGGAAGGTGCCACGACCGTCGTTGCGCTCATCGTCCATGAGCTAGCCACCAACTCCTTGAAATACGGCGCTCTGTCCGTCGATACCGGAACTCTCGACGTTTCATGCTCGGCACAAAACGAGGCGGTCACGATTGTATGGACTGAAAACGGAGGCCCGAAAGTCGTCCACCCACAGTCCAAATCCGGTTATGGCAGTAAGCTTGTGGAGCGCAGCGTAAAGGGGCACCTGCGCGGGTCGATAGATTATAACTGGGCGCAGGAAGGCCTCGTCGTGACTCTGGTTGTCGATCCAGATCGTTTGGCAAGTTAGAGTATCGACTCGGATCAACCGACGTACGTCACGATCAGATGAAAAGCTTCAGCTCGACTGCCGCTGCATTTGCCTCATCCATGGAGGCGTCCAGCGTCGCCTTGAGAATTCGAAGCTCCGCCAGAAGGCGTGGGCTTAGCTCTTCTTTTTGCCAGTCTGTCAATTTCTGCTGCCATTCGGCGACTTCAACAATGAGCTGACTCGACCTGTCCGCTGTTTGAGGATTGACGGCACGGGCGGCACGCTCGGCGTTTTCTGCAAGCTCGACCAATTCGACCGTGCTGACGATCCATCCTGGCAGAGCCTGCCTCAACGTAACTATTTCAGCTAGAACCGATGTTTCAGCAGCATATTGGGTCATGTTGGTCCCGATCTTCATGAGAATGAAATGAGAGTGCTGGCTCTGTGTGAAACCTTTTCGTCACTGTCGAGCGTAGCGCGCAATCACCGTCGGCACTGCGTTTGAAGAGCAGCACGTGGCTCGTCCTAGACAACCACGACTATTGGGCCGTTGACGGTCGTTTCGTGCCCACCGTCGGTGCGAGGGTTTTGTCTATACTGGCAATATTGGAAAGGAGGCTCTGGAAAATCGCATCGTTCTTGGCCCGCCATTCCTTATCATCGAGCCAGAGATAATCCTGATCGGGCATCAAAGGCACGGATTTCACCTGGGCGCTGGTGATGGGTAGGAAGAAGCTGGTCCGTGCTCGATCGATCACCAGCGAAAGAAGTGGCACCACCAGACTGTCTTTTCCTGGAACGAAAAAGCCACCGGATGCCACGATCACGTAATCTTTTTGGTCTTTTGTCCCAATAACGACATTGCGGACTTCACCGACGATTTTGTCGTCAGAGGTTCTGACCTCCGCACCGACGATCTCGTTGACCAGCAGGCCTGGATCCAGCGCACTGATCGGAACGAGGGGACCTTCGTTAAGCGTACCGCGGCTGCCCTTGACCTTGCCCAACCGTTGTTGCAGCGGCTCACCCGCGGCCTGCTGCTGATCTACGGCATCTTCGTCACTCGTGCCGCGTCCGCCCATTGAAGGGGATGCGATCAGCTCCTTGATGTTGCCGACGAGTCGTTCGCAATCGTCTTCGAGCCCATAAGTCCACAGCAGAAAAGCTGCATCACGCAAAGTTCTAAGATCTAACACAAGATAGCGATTCTCAGGGTCCCGTAACTCAGGCTTTTGTAAGATCGCCTCTTCAAGCTTTGCATCGGATATGTTGCAAGCAGCCAGCACCGGCGTGGCAAAAAGCGCAGTTGCAAATGTGAGCCCAACGGCAACAGCCGCAGTTTTGAAAAGGGTCATAAAAGAGGTCCGATCGGCGGAGAGTGCTTTGACCTCGTGGTGTTAAGCACGTCAATCCGGAAAGAGCGTACCGCGTGACGCTTCGATCATAATGTCATAACGGAGCTTGTCCTGTTTTGTTCCATCCCAATAAGACCTCGTATCTATGGCGCATCCATTGTCGACACGAACCACGAAAAGCAAGTCAAATCGATAGGCTCTTCCTTGGGGCTTTAGCTGTCTAGGATTACGTTTTCTAAGCCTAGACTTAGAGATGCTGTGTTGCTTTCTGAGGGCGTATTCGAAAAGTTGGCCCCCGAGGATGCGTGAATATCGCGCAGGGAGGAAACATGTTCGACAATATTTTCGGGGGGCTTGCGCTCCTCTTTTCCGGTTATACGCCGCTTTTCCTGCTCGCGGGTGCCGCTCTCGGTCTCGTGGTCGGGGTTTTGCCAGCACTTGGTGGAACAGCTGGCATGTCGCTCCTGCTTCCCTTTATTTTCGGACTTGATCAGGCGTCTGCCCTGGCACTGATGATCGGAATGCTGGCGACGGTGGCCACCGGAGACACGGTGACATCCATCGTTTTGGGTGTGCCGGGCTCTGCATCATCTCAAGCGACAATTCTTGATGGCTTTCCGCTGGCCAAGCGAGGTGAGGCGGGGCGCGCGCTGTCTGCGGCCTATTTCGCCTCGATGCTGGGCGGTCTTTTCGGCGCGGTTGTACTGACGGGAACATTGCTTCTGGCTCGCCAGATCATACTGTATTTCGGCATGCCTGAAATGCTGATGCTGGTTATTTTCGGGCTTGCGAGTGTGGCGGCCCTTTCTGGCGCCAGCCTCGGGAAGGGACTGGCGGCATGCTGCCTGGGCCTGCTCATTGGCGCCGTAGGTGCGGCACCCGCTACCGGCGAATATCGACTTGATTTCGAGATCTACCATTTCGGAGACGGTTTTTCACTCATTGCCTGTGTTCTCGGCGTCTTCGTCATTCCTGAGATCGTGGATTTGTTGCGCAACGGCACGACGATTTCCGATCGACCTCTGCTCAAGGGTGGCAGTCGCCAGGGTATCCGGGATGTGATCGAGCATAAGTGGCTGGTTTTGAGAACCTCGGGTCTCGGTTGCCTGATCGGTGCTCTTCCCGGAATTGGCGGCGCCGTTGTGGATTGGCTCGCCTATGGTCACGCCGTGCGGTCGGCAAAAGACAAAAGCCAGTTCGGCAAAGGTGACATTCGTGGTGTCATCGCCGTCGAAGGATCGAACAATGCCGTCCTCGGCGGCGCATTGTTGCCGACGCTACTTTTTGGCGTTCCCGGGTCCGGATCGACAGCGCTGTTCCTGTCGGGCCTCATCCTTGTGGGTATACAGCCGGGCCCGGCGATGGTTCAGGGAAATCTGTCCCTCACCTTCAGCATTGTCTGGGCTCTCGCGCTTGCAAACGTAATCGGTACATTGGCCTGCTATTTCCTGTCCGGTACATTTGCGCGGCTGACCCGGATTCCCTTTGTATGGCTGGCGCCGATCCTGCTTCTGGTCGTTTGTTTTGCGGTACTGCAATCCAGCAAGGCGCCTCTGGATATCGTTGTTCTGGCAGGGTTTGGCGTGCTTGGCGTGTTTCTACGGCGGTTTGGCTATGCCCGCCCAGCGTTTCTCATCGGCTTCGTTCTGCAGGACAATCTTGAAGTTCTCCTCTATCAGAGCGCCCAGATTTATAGTTTCGGAGAGTTCTTCTCGCGGCCTATCGTGCTAGCCGTAACAGCTGTCATTCTCTTCACGCTTGGCAGAACGCTGCTGGGCGCACACCGTCTCGATACCGAAACCACGACCGGGTCTGCCTCGGAGGTCAGCGGATTGACGGCCGCGCAATTCACCATCCCGGTCGTGTTGTTCGGCGTTTTTGGTGTCGGCATTATTGCAATGATCGGGTTTTCGCCGCTCAGCCAGATCTTCCCCATGGCCGTCGCAGGCATTGGCATCCTTTGTATCACGGCTGTCACAATTGGGCTGGTTCGTCGTCGCCCTCATGTGCTTCTCGATCAAGAGTCTGGCAAATCGCTCAAGGAGTCGGGACAGTTGCAGCCTCTGCTTTGGATCCTGCTTGGCCTCGGTCTGATCTGGGCCCTTGGTTTCTTTATCGGAGGCGGGCTGCTGCTGACGGTCTTCCTCCGCGTGCGGGCAAAAGCGTCGATCATTGCTTCCGCAAGCGCTGCGGTGATTTCCGTCGCGGTATTCTGGGGCCTCGCCAACGTTACATCTGTCCACATGCCGCCTGGCATTCTGGTTGAACTCGCAACTCATTGAGGAGGAATGAGCATGAAACATTTTAGGATTTTTACAAAAGCACTCGCCTTGGGCGCTCTATTTGCTTGCCAGAGTATCGGTGCGAAAGCGCAAGAGACGTTCGAGCCATCGCAGGTGACGATCACCGTACCCTTCGCAGAAGGTGGCGGTAGTGACACATTGGTTCGAATGATAGCGCCCTATCTGGGTAAAACCCTGTCAGGGACGCCGTCCATCATCGTTCAGAATCAGCCAGGGGGAGGCGGCCTGCCGGGAACCAATCAGTTTTTCCGCAGCGCCGAACATGATGGAAGCGAGCTTCTCGCCATGTCCTCATCGGTGTTCATGGCAAACCTTCTGCGTGACAGACAGGTTCGGTTTGAAATTGACTCGTTCATTCCCGTCTATCTGTCTCCGCTTGGAGGCGTGATCTATGTTTCTGAAAAGACCGGTGCCAAGCCTGGCAAGGGTATCGAAGGCATTTCTGCGCCGCTGGTCTATGGGGCAGCGTCTCCGACATCCGCTGACGTTCTCGTAATTCTTGCGCTTGATTTGCTTGGGCTAGAAGTCAAACCCGTCTTTGGAACACAGCGCGGGGCCGCACGTATTGCGTTCGAACGCGGAGAATTCAATGTCGATCATCAGTCGCCGGCGGCATTCAACAGCAATGTGAAGCCACTTGTCGCATCCGGTCAGGCAGTGCCTTTGATGAGCTTTGGCTTTGCCGACGCCAGTGGAGAGATCGTCCGCGATCCGGCATTCCCGGAGATGCAGACATTCTTTGAGCTTTACCGCGAGACCAAAGGAAAAGATCTCGACGGGCCAGCAAAGCGAGCTTGGATTGCCTTGTTCAATGCGTCTGTCAGTACGGGAAAAGCGCTTGTTCTGCCCGCCAAAACGCCGGAGTCGGTGCGGACGGCCTATGTAGCGGCATTTGAGAAAATCTTTGCCGACCCTGAATTCGTCGCCAGAGCGAAAACCGAAATTGGCGACTATCCACAGTCCACCGGTGACATCGCGATGAAGCAGTTCTCCAACGCTGCAAAGCTCGACGCGGAGGCGTTTACCTGGCTTGCACAATGGTACCAGACCAAACTTGGCGTCAAACTGAACTGATCCTGTCGATGCGGGCGCATATGGATGCGCTCGCTTTTCCAGAGCATTTCCGGACACAAAACCGGTTTCCACTGTTGCAGGAATTGCTCTCATAAAGGAGTGCGCATGACATCTCAAACCGACCGCGGTGCCTATGTCCATAAAGGAACCGAGATTCCCGATCCACAACCCCCTGAGGGCACCACAGTGCTGCGGGATATCGCATTTGGATCTCACCCCAGGCAGTGTTACGACCTGTATCTTCCGGCAAATGCGAAGCCGGGTCTTCCCGTCGTCTTTTTCGCCCACGGTGGAGCTTGGGTAAGGCGAAATAAGCTCGCCATACGGATGATGTATGTTCTGGAGCACGGTTTTGCTCTGGCGAGTACGGGCTATCGTCTCGCCACTGACGAACCCTTTCCTGCACAGGTCCAGGATTTTCGAAGCGGAGCGGCCCATCTTGTTGCGAACGCCGACGAGTATGGGATCAATCCGGAACGCGTGTTCTTTGCCGGCGCCTCTGCTGGGGCCTATCTCGCCAGTTTGGCCGCACTTGCCACGAGCGAACCGGCGTTCGGACCAGTGACGCCAGTCCGCGGGGTCGTGTCGATTTACGGCCCAAGCGACCTGATCGCAATGGCAGGACCGATGCTGGGTGGGCTGGATCACGATGCGCCCGACGGTCCAGCCAATCAGCTCCTTGGCTACAGTGTTCGCGACAATCCAGTTCTTGCCAGACGTGCAAGCCCGGTAACCTGGATCAGTTCAGAGGCCCCGCCGTTTCTGGTGCTTCATGGCGATGCAGACCGGGTTGTTCCCTTCAGTCAAGGTGTCATTCTGGATGCTCATCTGCGGGTGGCAGGCGTGGAAAGTCAACTGATTCAGCTTGAAGGGATCGGTCACGGTGCCCCCGAGTTCCAACAGCCTCCAACCACGAATACAATTATCGAGTTTCTCCAGCGCCACTCTGTCTAAGGTGCGTTCGCGGCCCTAAAGAATAGCATCGAGAAATAGCGGCATGGAACCAGCTGTCGGGGCCTCCGCAAGTATCCACTTCTTGAATGCACGGGCTGCGGGGCGAAGCCGAACGCCCTTTGGTTCGACCAGAGCAATAACCTTCCCGCTGTCAATGCCGGTCGGGAAGGGCGCCACCAGTGTGCCCGCTATGATCTCGCTTTCTATGAGATGAGCCTGGGCCATGACAATTCCGCTTCCCGCAAGGGCCGCCTGATAAGCCAGTGTCGAGTTGCTGAAAATAAGGTTTGGTTGCGGCGCTACCTGCTTAAATCCCATAGCACTCAACCACACTGGCCAATCATCTGGTCGGTTCGCAGATGCAATGAGGGGCTGATTACGAAGATCGTCGAGTGTGTTTAGTCGCGCGGCCATCCCTGCTGTACACACCGGAACAAGTATTTGAGGGAAAAGAGGTGTTGCCAGCACTCCGGCGTCTGCATCAGGCATAAACTGCACGGAGAAATCGATGTCCGACTTGCTGAAGTCGACATTTTGCATGCCGGTTTCGAATTGAACGCGAACGTCCGGCCACTCCTGATGTAAGGCTGACAGTCTGGGGATAAACCAGCGAGTCGCCCAGGTCTGGTAAATGCGAAGACGGACGGGCCCACTGGCACTCTCTTCAGCAAAATCCTCGAGAGCGCGCTCGACAATGTCGACCGCGACACCCACGCGTTGCGCCAGTTCTGCAGCTTTTGGTGTCGCATCAACGCCGCGCGCATGCCTGTCGAAGAGGCGTACACCCAGCATTTTCTCGAATTTTGACACCTGCTGGCTGATGGCACTTGGCGTTACGTTGAACTCTTCGGCAGCACGCTCGAAGCTGTTATTGCGGATCGCTGCCTCCACGACCCGAAGCTGGGTAAATGTCCATGATATGCGCACGTTGTCATCCAGATTGTCATAGCACAATTACAGACGATCCCGGATGATCGGGCAAGAGAAAGCTGAGGCCGAAATGAAATACTAAACGACGTTGACGCGTCTTGGTCGATTCCAAGTGGCTTCCCACGAAGACGTTGAGGAGAGGGAGAAACTCTCCCAAAAAACGGGAGAGAGAGACAGCAAAAACGTCCGCCTGATGCGGCAAGCGCATTGTACAGCATTATTCTACGCTGCGGGCCAGTGCTCCAACGCTGCCGCTAATGCCGGTCTCGTTGCTGCATATTGTTCTAGCCCGATATTCTGCATAGCACTTTCCCAGGCGTCGATAAGGCTGCGGACGCCCTCGGCAGGACCTCCCGGATGTGCCATTATACCTCCACCGCAGGCGTAGATAAGATCCTTCGTGTCCATCTTCGTGTAGGTGGGAGCGACTTGCCGCACGGTTGATCCGCCCGATACGACGGGCATTGCTCGGTCATCAGGCTGGTCCGGTAAACTTAGTGGCGTCAAACAATCTCTGGCGGAGGAGACGATGCTCTCTTCCGTTTCCCAGAATTTTCCACCGAGGCCGCTGACATGGATATGGTCTACACCGGCCAAGCGGTGAATTGTCTGGTAAGGGGCGAAGTCCAGACCAAGCATCGGTGCGCGCGTCATTGCCGCCCAACCTGCGCGGTGGCCATGGATCGGTAGTGAGCAATGCCTTCGCAATGCCACGAGACCCGCCAGTCCGACACTGTTCATGTTGACCATCACGCAGGTGCCACCATTTTCGAGCACGGTATCGTGGCCGCGTCGCATCTCGTCGGTATCCCCTGTTATGTTGAAGGCATACATTACCTTCTTGCCCGTCTTTTCGGCATGCTGGTTCAGCACGCGCATTGCAGCTGGAACCCGTTGGCTGATCGGCGAATAAGGCGGGTTTGCGATGAGTTCGTCGTCCTTTATGAAATCGACACCAGCGGCAGCGAGATCACGCACCACCAGTGCAGTGTCGTCAGGGCTTAAACCGATATTTGGTTTGACGACGCTACCGATCAAAGGTCGACCGAACACACCGCTCAGCTTTCTGGTGCCACCGATGCCGAAAGCCGGACGCGGAGTCGTTTGGATGAACGATGGCGGCAAATCGATGCTTTCCAGGCGAATTCCTGACAATCTGCGCATGCCCGTTTGGTTGCCGAGCAGTGTCGTCATCAGCATCGGCAAAGATGAACCGATATTGTGCACCGGCCAAGAGATGACGATGCGGGCCTGAACATACAAAGCGCCCTTCGTTCCGATCGATGCCAGCGACGGTGTCGGTCTTTCTCCAACAACTGTTATGGTTTCCACCCGTGCGGCAAATTTTTCAATCAGGGCATCTGTTTCTAGAGGGACCCGGAGCCTGGTTGCCGTGGACTGCTCACCCGCAAGTTCCGCGACGACGGGTTCGATGTCCCCGCTGGTCTCGATCAGATATGTTGCAAAAAAACGGTCAGTCATGCCGCGTAACCTTCGTGTTGAAGCACCCATCCTGAGCCTTCGAGGGCTTGTAGAAAAATATCCACCGCACCAACCTGCCCTCCTTTCAGGAGAACCTGAGTTCCGTCTATCATCGGATTAGAGGAATAGAGTCGGGAAATATTGCCGCCTAAAGGATGGCCTGCCGTGATCCTGAGAGCATAGGCATCCAGCCTTCTCATCGCCTGGCTGGACGTATCGCCGCCAGCCAGAACCAGACGGCGGAGAGTGTGTTCCTGAATTGCACGATCCGCTATCGCTCCGTAAAGCGCACCGATCCTGTCCACGAGCAATGTAGCGGCGACGTTGTTTTCCTTAAGCGCCTGTCGCGTCGATGCAAGTGTGGGGTCATCCGGGCCGAGTGCCGTATAGACAATCACGCTTCGCCTGTTACACAGATGTTCCGAAACCTGCCTGTGAATAACGTCATGGATAGCGGCAGGGCCGTCCGTCAGAAGCCTGGTCGCGTCGAGGGGAATTCCGGCCCATCCCCGGTCCAGAGCGTAGCGTATCTGTTCTCCGTTCAAGGCCGATGCACTCCCTGAGAGCACCAGCATCCGGTCGACCGGCAGTATGTTCGACGTCGATGCCGGACGCCCTGGTGGAGACAGGTGCGCGACATGTCTTCCAAGGCTTAAGGCCAGGTCCTGCGCAGCTATGGTAAAAACCGTTTGTTCCTGGGCTTTTTTCCAAATGAATTGTGCCGCGACGTCGACATCGCTTTCGCTACAGCCATCGAAGATCACAGCGTCCTCGCGCCGGATGGATGCCGCATGAAATTCGGCTTCAATGGCGTTCTCACCAGCCCGCAGGATATCCAGATCGATTGCGCCGACCTTGACATCGCCCTGGCGCTCAAGATGTTTGCGCAGATCTGCCTCTGCCATGGGAGTCGATGGGTGAACGGCCATAACCGGATGACGATCGAGCCTGTAAACCTGTGACTTGTAACGGGCGAAATGATTGCTGAATATGGTGTAGCGCCCCGAGGCAGGACAGGCCGGTATGACCGCAACAGGTGAATCGCCAAACAATTTACGTGCCGCGCGCAGGACAGTGGCGAGGTTTCCGACCTCCGGCGATGAATCGAATGTCGAGCAAATCTTGTACTGAACGACTGGCGAGCCGATGGACCTGAAGAGATCTAAAGCCGGCGTGATTTCGGCAATCATTGCCTCAGGTGCGAGAGAACGCCCGGTTCCGGCGATACCAAGGACGTCCACCATCGCCGCATGTTTTTCAATGAGGTCCGGGGAAGGAGTGTCGAGAAACATGATTGAATTCAGGCCGGCCTTCTGGAAGTTCGCCAGGTTCGCTGTTCCGCCCGTGAAATCGTCTCCATAGAAACCGATGGGCGGTCGCCTCGTGTCGGATGGTGGCACATTTTGCATCGCGGTTCCCGGCATTACTGTTGCGAACGTGGCAGCTTTACACCCCGGACAATGAGAGCAATCACCCGCGATGTGAAGCGACTTCTATTCTCGCAGGTGTGAGAAAATCTCCGAGCTTGCGCCATCTGGAACCTGGCGTTAAATGGCTTGAGAGAAGTGGAGGAATACGATGGTCCGTTTGCCGTCCCTGACTGCCCTGCGAAGCTTCGAAGCCGCAGCGCGGCTCCAGAGTATGACGAAAGCCGCTGAGGAACTCTGTGTCACGCATGGGGCTATCAGCCGGCAAATTCAGGCGCTGGAGGCCGACGTGGGCGTCAAGCTTCTAAAGCGTCTTCCGCGTTCGCTTGAACCAACGGAGGAAGGGCAGCGACTGGCGCTCAAGCTCAGTGCGGCTTTTACGACGATGGCGGAAGGCATAGCCTCGCTAAGGCCAGGCCCTGTGGTTCTATCCTGCTCGGCAAGCCTGACCATGCGTTGGCTCATTCCGCGTATACCCTTGTTCCGGCAGGCTCACCCCGATGTGCTGTTGCAACTGTCCGCCTCCCATGGTCCCATTGATTTTGCACGCGACAATATCGATATCGCCATCCGCAACGATGTTGTCCAGTCTCCGACAAATGTGCGTGTTCAACGTCTTGGACAGGAATATTTCGGGCCGGTCTGCTCTCCGGAATTTGCCAGAAAGCACAATATCAAAACCCCTGCCGATCTTGAAAACGTGAACATCCTCGCAACGATGACACGTCCTGCGGCTTGGCAGGAGTGGTGTGATGCCTCAGGAAACATGGGTACTGTGTCCGGACCAAAAGATATTTATGAGCATTTTTACGTCATGATACAGGCTTCGCTTTGCGGGCTGGGCGTGGCTATTGCTCCGAGGATACTGGTTGAGGATGATCTGAAATCTGGTGGCCTGATCTCGCTTTTTGGCTTTGTGGCGGGAAACCGGAATCTGGAGCTTTGGACAATGCCCGATGCGCGTCCCAAGCCCGGAATGCGGGCTCTCGAAAAGTGGCTGCGCGAGCAGGTGGCGCTTATGAATGAGGATACCGGTCGTCGCGCATGATGCCTGCCGTTACTTTTAGTCACACCATCGCAATGAGAAGTCGATTGTGGCGGTAAGGGTTCGAGGGTCTAAGCTTGGCTTATGGATAGCGAGCCCTGTTTTCGAACCGCTGCGGATTTCAAATGAAGAGACTTGAGAACAAGGTTGCCCTGGTGATGGGAGCAGGATCGTCCGGTCCTGGCTGGGGCAATGGAAAAGCGACGGCGGTCACGTATGCACGCCATGGCGCCATCGTCCTTCCTGTGGATATGAACCCGGAAAGCGTTGCGGAAACGGTTGAGATTCTGAGGGCCGAGGGTTTTGATACCCTGGGTTACACGGGCGACGCTACCAGAGAAGCAGACGTCGTTCGCATCGTCCGCGATGTCATCGCCAGGTATGGCCGAATAGATATTCTTCAAAATAATGTCGGCACCACGATCATGGGTTCGATTGAGGAAACCAGTGAAAAAAGCTGGGATCATGTTTTCGATGTCAACGTGAAGACCGTGTTTCTTGCATGCAAACATGTGCTTCCTCACATGGTTGCCAAAAGCAGCGGCGTCATCATCAACATTTCTTCGCTCGCCTCGCTGCAGATCAACAAGTATCCGTATTTTTCCTACTACGGGTCGAAGTCGGCCGTAAACCAGATAACGAAAGCATTGGCAGTGCACTATGCGCCGCAGGGAATACGGGCAAATGCAATCCTGCCCGGTGTTATGGACACTCCACTTATCTACAAGCAGATAGCCGGTGAATTCTCGTCGATCGACGAGATGCTAAGGGCACGTAACGCAGCAAGCCCCATGGGTCGGATGGGTGACGCATGGGATATCGCCAATGCTTCGCTGTTTCTGGCCTCCGACGAAGCGAAATATATCAACGGCGTGATCCTTCCGGTGGATGGCGGCAAAAGCTGCTGGGGGCGTTAGCACTGTAATCATCGAAAATTTTAACCACGCAAAATCGTTTTCTGGGAGGAAACATGATTACCAGGCGTTCAGTTCTCATCGGCACCGTTGGCGTTCTCGCAGCTCCGGCAATCTTGAGGGCGCAGACCAACACTATCAAAATAGGCCATCTGGCCCCGCTGACAGGGGCAATCAGTGCGGTTGGGCGATATGCGTCCATGGGAGCAACAGTCGCTGCTGAAAAAATCAACGCGGCAGGAGGCATTCTTGGTCGCGAGGTTCAGCTCATCATCGAAGACAGCGTCAATCCCGCGACGGCCTCGAACAAGGCTGAAAGGATGGTCAACATCGACAAGGTCGACTTCTTGCAGGGGGAGAGCAGTTCTCCTTCTGCCGTGGCCATCATGCAGGTCGCGGAACGGTCGCAAAAAATCTTCATGCATACAGGGGGCAACAGCGACAAGCTGCGTGGTGAACAGTGCAACCGTGTCACCTTCCACTGCGATGCGATGAATACGATGTATGTGAACACGATGGCCCGCTCCATGCTGCGCGACGGTCGTGTGACTGGGAAGAAATGGTATATGCTGACGGCAGATTATGCATTCGGCCATGACCTGACCAGAGTGGTGCGTCGTTTTGGCGACGCGAACGGTGCAAACTTCATAGGCGAGGACCTGGTCCCGCTGGATGTCGCTGATTTTTCGCCCTACCTCCTGAAGGTACGTCAGGCGCAGCCCGATGTGGTCATTATCAACCTCAGCGGTTTGCAGGTGACAAACTTCATCAAGCAATATTACGACTTGGGTCTTGAATTCCCGCTGGCCGGTGCCAGCACCGATATTGCCCTGGCATGGGCCGCCGGGCGCGAGAATTTTTCCGGCGAATGGCCTGTCATATGGCTTCACACGCTCGACAATCCGGCATCGAAAGCCTTCACAGCGGCTTTCATGGCAAAATACAACGAACCGCCCGAAAATCAGGCGTGGTCCGATTACGTTGGCCTGACTGCCCTCGCCCAGGCCTGCAATGAGACGAAGTCCATCGAGACGGTCAGACTGATCGAGTATTTCGAGAAGGGTGCGACCTTTGAATCCCTGAAATCCCGACCGAGCTATTTCCGCAGTTGGGACCACCAGATCATGACTGAAATGTTTATGATGAAGCCGATTGCTGCCGACGCGAAAGCTGACAAATGGAACTGGCTGACGGTTGGGCCACCATTGCCGAATGCTGATCAGCCACTGGAAATTCTGGCTCCGACGGCGGAAGAAAACGCCTGCCATTTCAAGGTCTGACACATGGCCGCAACACTCATCCTGGAGCAGGTCCTGAACGGTGTTCTGGTCGGGACCTACTATCTGCTGATTGCGCTGGGGCTGTCACTAATCTTCAGCCTTTCCGGTGTGGTCAATCTCGCACATGGGGCGTTTTACGCCATTGGCGCTTATGTCGCTGTCACCATTCGCGACGTGTCGGGCTTCTGGCCTTCGCTTCTGATATCGCCACTCGTTGTGGCGATGCTTGGCCTCGCAACAGAAAAATTTATCTTCCGGCGTTTCTACAGAGAGGATCCGATCATCAGCCTGCTGGCGACGTTCGGACTTGCAATGGTGATCGAGCAAGTGTTGCGGATGATTTACGGTTCGGTGCCGATGCAGGTCTCTGTGCCTTCAGAATTGCGCGGCCAGTTGATCCTGGGCGACCTGCTATTTGCCCGTTACCGGCTGTTCATGTTGACCGTTGCCATCCTTGCCCTGGCGGGCGTCTGGGCGCTGCTGAACAAGACGCCGTTTGGTCGCATCATCAAGGCAGGCGTACAGAACCCGGATATGGTTGCAGCCATGGGGATTTCGTTGTCCCCGATCCTGACGGCACTGGCCGGGCTGTCCATAGGCCTCGCCGGCATGGCCGGTGTGCTCATTGCCCCCATCGTTGGCGTTCATCCGGCCATGGGGGCCGAGGTCATCACGGCCGCATTCGTCGTCGTGGTCATTGGCGGCCTCGGATCCTTCTGGGGCGTCGTCGTGGCGGCTTTGCTGGTCGGCGTCGTACGTGGCCTGACGGTGTATTTCTATCCCGTCGCGTCCGAGGCATCCATCTACATTCTCATGGTCATCGTTCTGCTCACGCGTCCCCGCGGACTGTTCGGTGAAAGAATAGTGCGGTTCGAATGATCAAGACAATCCTTATTGGCGCGGTCGCGCTCGTCATCCTGCCTTTTGGCGCCAATGCTATCGGCTTTTCGCTGGGCACTGCAACGGATCTTGTCGTTCTGGCTGTGGCGTGCATGGGCCTCAATCTACTTCTTGGAAAAACCGGTCTGGTATCGTTCGGCCACGGTGCGTGGTTTGGCAGTGGTGCCTACATCGCCGCGTTGTCCCAGAAATTCTGGTTCCCTCAGCAGATGCTGGCGCCTTTTTGGGTAACCATCATTTTCATCGCCTTGGCTGGCACGGTGATCGGTGCTCTGCTCTTGCGGCGTCGGGGAGTGTATTTCAGCCTTCTCACACTGGCTGTCACTGTCCTTGCCTTTTCGATAGCCTACCGATCAACGAATTTTACCGGTGGTGAGAACGGTCTGGGCGATGTTTTCCGTGGGACTCTGGTGGGGATTTCTCTGGAGCCGGCATCCGCCTACTACATATTCGTTGCGCTTGTTTCTTTTGCTATTTTCCTTTTCCTCGTGTGTCTCGACAACAGCCCTTTCGGGGCCGTGCTTGAAGCCATTAGAGAAAATGAGACGAGAGCCGAGTTCATCGGTTTCAATATCCGGCGCTATAAACTGATCGCCTTTGTCATCTCGGTGACGATTACAGGATTTGCAGGCGCACTGCAGGTTTTCCATCACCGGTTCGCGTCGGCTGATCCGCTTTCGGTCAGTTTTTCCGGCGCGCTCGTTGCCATGGTGGTGATTGGCGGCATGCGGTCCTTTCTCGGCCCCGCGCTTGGAGCCGCGTTCTATTCCATCATGCAGGAACTTCTGACCTCTCGCACGGATAACTGGCTCTTCTGGTTCGGGCTGGTTTTCGTCGCCACCGTTCTCTTTTCGCCAAACGGCCTGATGGGCTTCTGGTCACGGATCGTATCCCGCTGGCGAACTGGTCCGGAAACCGGCGCGGCGATGGCTGAACGAAGGGAGGATCCCGATGCCCCGGTTCCACAACCGTTCAACAGAATGGAAAAGGATATAAATGTTCTTGAAGTGGATCAGCTCGGTGTCAGCTTTGGGGCGCTGGCAGCGGTGAAGGATATGTCGATTCGGGTTTCGCCGAACGCAGTTGACGCGCTGATCGGTCCCAATGGAGCAGGCAAGACGACGCTGTTCAATCTTATATCCGGGTTCTACAAGCCGACTACCGGGAGTGTTCGGCTCGGCGGACGCCCGATCCACAAGCTTGCGCGACACAGCATCGTACAGGCGGGCCTTGCCCGGTCGTTCCAGATTACGAGCCTGTTTCCTGTTCTGACGGTCTATGATCATATCCGGCTTGCCGTCGTTGCCCGTTCGAGACACCGCTATGGGCTGCTTCAGCCGCTTTCGACCATGGAAGACATCGCGAGCGAAACGCGAGACATGCTGGGGTTCATCGGGCTTAATGGAATAGAGACAGCAAGGGCGGTCGACCTTTCCTATGGGGGACAGCGAATCCTTGATCTCGGACTGGCGCTTGCAACGCGACCAAACATGCTGTTGCTGGATGAGCCGTTCGCAGGCCTTGCTGTTGCCGAGCGAGACCGAGTCTCGCGCATGATCGGGCGGATGCGCGAGAGCGTCTCGATCCTCATGGTCGAGCACGATCTCGACCGGGTGCTTAAAATCTCCGATGCCATCACTGTGATGGAGCAGGGTACTCTGCTCGCTTCGGGATCGCCGGATCAAATCCGCGAAAACCCTGCGGTGCAGAAAGCATATATCGGCGGGGGTGCCCACCATGTTGGCGAGGAACGGCAGGCCCTTCCAACGGGTGATATGATATTGTCCGTATCCAGGCTTAAGGTTCAATACGGCAAGAGCGTCATTATCAATGACTTCTCGCTCGATGTGCGCAGCGGTGAGATTGTTGCACTCGTGGGGCGCAACGGCGCGGGCAAATCGACGATCCTCAAGTCCCTGATTGGCCTGAAACCTCCCTCCGGCGGGGATATTTCCTTTCACGGTGAAAATACCGCTGCCAGGAAAGCCGACGAGATCGCCCGGCTGGGCATGGCCTATGTGCCGCAGGGGCGCGCGCTGGTGACCGGCATGTCGGTCGCGCACAATATCGAACTCGGTCGATTGCGGCGGCGCACCGGAAACGGCACCCATTGGGATGAGGAAGCCATCTTCGAACTTTTCCCCCGGATACGCGAGCGCAGCCAGCAGTCAGCCGAGCTGTTGTCCGGCGGTGAACAGCAGATGGTTGCAGTTGCGCGTGCCCTGACTGGCGATACAAGGCTTTTGCTTCTCGACGAACCCTTCGAGGGCCTGTCCCCCATAATGGTGGATGAACTCGTCAACGCTCTCGACAAGGTTCGGAGGTCAACTGGCATGATTGTCGTCGATCACAATCTCGATGTGCTTCTCAATCTCGCCGACCGCGTTGTGGTGCTTGAACAGGGTCGTATAATTCATGAGGGTCCGGCCCGACCGCTGCTTGTCGATCTTGACCTTCGAAAAGAAAAGCTCTGGCTTTGATCGTCTTGTATGAGTGAAACAAGGGAGTTCTGAATGAAACAGATTTCGGTTGGCTCGACCACAATCGATCGTGTGCTGGAACTCCAGGATCTGGCAGTTTCCCCGACGTGGTTACTCGTGAATATTGCAGACGCCTATCCTGATATTCGGCAATTCGAGGTCAATATACAGGCATTTCTCGTCCGCACGCCCGACAACAATATTCTCGTGGACCCATGTTGTGGAAATGGTCGTGCTCGCCATGGCCAGACACAATTCGAAAATCTCGATACGCCGTTTCTCGACCGTCTGAAGGCACTGGGGGTAGAGCCGGAGGCCGTCGATCTCGTTTTGATGACGCATTTGCATTTCGATCATGTCGGCTGGAACACATTCTGGGACGGGCAAGCCTGGCGTCCCACTTTTCCGAATGCCCGCTATATCATGATGCGCGCAGAATATGAATTCTGGCTGGCGGCACAGACAAATGGCGCGGGTTCTGCGGCGACGCGTGCCTCATTTGTCGATAGCGTAGCTCCGGTGGTTGCTGCCGGCCAGGCCGTATTACTGGACAGCCTGGAGGACATGAAGACATACGATGATAACATCCAGCTTCGGGCGCTTTCCGGGCACACACCTTTTCAGTTCGGCATTTCTATACGGGACGGTGAGAACGAGGTGTTGCTGGTTGCGGATGCTCTTCACAGCCCGCTCCAGATCGACAAGCCTTGGCTTCGCAACGGTGGCGACGTCGACCCTGCTGAGGCGTTGAAGACGAGGCTGGCCTTGATAGAGTATTGCCTGCAGTCGCAAGCCACGCTTCTCGCCAGCCACTTCGCCCACACCTCGGCTGGAAAGATCGTATCAGGAGAAAACGGCCCCGGTTTTATTTTCGAAGCTCCTTGAGCGATGTGTTTCTGTATCAAAATGTAATCGTGCCGTTGACGGTGATATGTACCGTCAACGACCTCTCGGGAGTATCGACCATTTTCCCCCTATCATGGGGTATGGACAGCAGGGTCAAAATTCAGGCGCAGTCCCGGGCGAGGCCATGGCATGCTGACCACGAGGCTGGTGCTGGAAAGGGTGACATAGGCGGTCTTGAGATCAGGGCCGCCGAAACAAATATTGGTGCAGATCGGATCGGGAAGCTCGATAAACTCAACGAAGGTGCCATCGGGTGCCACGACATTAATGCCGCCATAGACCAGTGAGGCAATGCAGATATTTCCGTTTTCCTCGACCGCAAGGGAATCGTAGGAGGTGAACCCCGGAGGACCGTTCATGTAACGGCCGCCATGGGGCGCTATGTGTTTTATCTCACCCGGTGAAGCGATCTCATATGCCCATAGATTGCCGGTATTCGTTTCGGCAACATAGAGCGTTTTTTCGTCAGGAGACAGTCCGCAGCCATTCGGCATTTCGCTTGGAAAAACCACTTCCTTGATCATGCTGCCATCGGCGCGGGCATAGTACATGCTGCCGATATCCATATCGCGTTTGCGGCGCTTTCCGTGTTCGGTGATGTAGAAGCCGCCGTGTTTATCGAAGACGAGGTCGTTCGGCCCCTTCAACGGCAGACCGTCGCAATCGGAATAGAGGACCTCAACCTTGCCGGTGTCGATGTTGATCCGCTCGATCCGTCCGCCGCTGTAGTCGTCAGCGGCGCGCGTCGGGAACAGGCCGCCATTGATGCGCTCCCAATGAAACCCTCCGCTGTTGCAAACATAGAGATGACCATCAGGACCGAAAGCGGCCCCGTTTGGTCCTCCGCCCGGTTTTGCAATAATCGTCTTTTTTCCTTTTTCATCGATACGGGCAACATCTCCGCGGGCAATATCCACGACGATCAGTGAGCCGTCGGGCATGTAAATCGGCCCCTCCGGAAAGTCGATTTCCGAGGAAATGATCTTGAAATCTGTAGTCATGCAAACCTCCCTTGAAATTACGCGCGATTACGTTTTCCCTTTCACCGCATGTTCCCGCCGCCGTTGACGTCGATTGTGCTCCCGGTCACGAAAGTCGAAAGATCGGACGCGAGGTAAAGCATGGCACCCGCTGTGTCCTGCGCCTGTCCGCCCCGGCCAAGAGGTAGCGCTGCAATCATGCTGCTGCGGATCGTATCATCGAGGCGGCCCTTGAAAATATTGGTTTCCGTGAAACCGGGTGCCACGGTGTTCACGCGGATACCATCCTCGGCAAATTCTCGTGCCATGGATTTGGTAATGCCAATGATCGCAGCCTTGCTCGCAGTGTAATGCGGTCCGCCAAACCCTCTGGCACCACGTTGCCCGGCCACGGATGAGACATTGATAATGGAGCCACGGCGCGCGGCCTTCATCGCTGGAAGGAAGGCCTTGGAAACATTGACCGTGCCATAGACGTTGACATTCATGATCGACTTCCACTGATCCAGACTGACATCGAGAAAATCACCGTGCTCGGCATAGCCAGCATTGTTGATGAGAACGTCGGGAACACCGAGTTCTGTTTCAACAACTCTTGCGGCTTGGTTGCATTGTTCTTCGCTCGTCACATCGCATGAAATTGCCAGATGCCGCCCTGGGGGGAGGTCGGTGACGGTTTGCCGGACCGCGTCGGCATTAACATCGAGGGCCGCTACGTGAGCACCATGTTCCGCAAACAGGATGGCGGCGGCCTTGCCGATGCCTGAACCGGCTCCGGTGATAACGACTATTCGATCCTTCATCAGCATTGCTGTCACCTTGTTCACTTCGCTGCCGCCTTGATCATACCGGCTGCTTTTTCTGCGATCATATATGTTGGAGCCTGAGTGTTGCCGGACGGCATCGTTGGCATGATGGACGCATCAACGACCCTCAGGCCCTCTATTCCATGCACACGCAACTCGTCATCCACAACAGCCATGGGGTCGGATGCCGGTCCCATCTTGGATGTGCCGATGAGATGATAGACTGAAAAGCTGAAGTTGCGGATGAAATTCAAAAGCTCGTCATCCGACTGCGCATCAATGCCCGGCAGCACTTCCTGATCGATATATTTCGCCATCGCCGGCGAGGCGAAAAGACGGCGTACAAGCTTGACACCCGCGAGCGCCACGCGCTGGTCCGATGGGTTACTGAGGTAATTGGGATCGACGACAGGCGCATCACGGAACGAACTTGTGGTAACCCTAACGTGCCCACGGCTTTCCGGCCTTTGCTGGTAGGCCCCGCAGGTTATTCCAGGGAAATCATCGAGCAGTCCGATATAGCCCTGTTTGTAGCTCGCTGGTGTGAATGTGACCTGGAGATCCGGGTAGTCCAGTGCCTCGTCCGATTTCCAGAAGATATGACCCATCGCGGGTTGAAGTCCGAGGATCGAGGGCCGACCGACCGCCCATTTGGCGATTTCCATGCCTAGCCTCAGGCCACGCGCATATTGGTTGATGGTCGATGTGCCTTTTACCCGTGCGACAATGCGAGGTACGCAGTGATCGCGAAAGTTCTCGCCGACCCCTGGCAAGTTATGAAGTGTACGAATTCCGGCAGACTGGAGCACCTCACCTGGCCCGATGCCGGAAAGCTGGAGAAGACGGGGTGAATTGATCGTTCCCCCGCAAAGAATGATTTCGCGACGCGCGTGGACGGTTCGCTCCGGCGAACCGTTATCGCCGGAGCGAACATATCTGACCGACGAAGCCTTCTTGCCTTCGAGCACAATGGATGAGACCTGTGCATGGGTACGCACGTCAAGATTCCGGCGTTTCATCGCAGGTCGCAAAAAAGCGTGCGCCGAACTGACGCGTCGCCCGTTTTTGATGGTTCGCTGATAGAGGCCCACACCAGCCTGGTCGCCTGCGTTATGATCGGGATTGCGTGGAATACCGATTTGCTGGGCGCCTGCTATAAAGGCGTCGAACAGAACATGAGACCAGTCGTTATCAGAAACCGACAATGCGCCATTTTTACCCCGGTAATGATCGTCTGACGGGCCTATGCGTGTTTCCGATTTGCGGAAGTAGGGTAGAATGTCATCATAGGCCCAGCCCCGGTTGCCCATTTGCGCCCAGCGATCGTAGTCGTGACGTTGGCCCCGGTTGTATACCATGCCGTTAACTGCACTCGACCCACCCAGAACACGACCTTGCGGCAGGCTCATGGAGCGCCCGTTCAGCGCTTCCAGTTCAGGTGTTTCGAACTGCCAGCTTGTTTTGGGGTTGTACACCGTTTTCAAAAAACCGGCAGGAATGGAAATGAAGGGATTATTGTCCATGGGGCCGGACTCAAGAACACAAACGGTGGTTCTCTCATCGGCTGTAAGGCGCTCGGCAAGCAGGCACCCTGCCGTCCCCGCACCGATAATAATATAGTCAAACTTATCAGGACTCATCCGGCATGCCTCTGTATTTACCAGCGCTGTCTGCGCGTCATCGCAATTTTCGCGGATATATGCATACTTTTAGACATAGCCTGCGCAAACTCATTTTATCAGCTATTTTGCCGTTGGTTTCTGTGAGAAAAAATCACATCTTGCCGGGATTGCACTTCATTTGGTGGAGTTGATCGTTTCAGCGTGGCATCGGGGCGGAATTTTCCCGATGACTGGATGTATCTGTGACCGTGCCCTAACTACCGGCCATGCTGCGAGAAAGGCGAAATTATCTCACAGATTGTCTCCGAGAAATCGTTTGGATCTGAACCCGATATGGGCTTTCTGAAAAGCATGGAACTCTTTGACCCCGCCTTCAAGCCAGAGACAATGCATGTATAAATCCCGTACCGTCATCAAAACTGCACCGGAATTTGGCGCACTCGATATCGAGACACGCTCGACACCGGAGGTTGGCCCCAAAGATGCTCTGCTGAAAATTCACAGGGCAGCGATATGTGGGACCGATCTTCATATCTATAAATGGAACGACTGGGCGGCCCGGAACTATAAGCCACCGCTGGTCCTCGGGCATGAATTTTGTGGCGAGGTCCTCCAGGTTGGACGTGATGTGTCGACGCTGACGGTCGGTCAACGGGTAGCAGGAGAGACCCACCTTTATTGCGATGCTTGCGAGCAGTGCCGAATGAACCGTCGCCATACATGCCTTAATCTTCGCCTCTTCAGCAAATCCGGGTTCGGTTGTTTTTCGGACTACACCGTCGTGCCAGTTCAGGCTCTGCGAGTGGTGGCGCCTGAGCTTCCTTTGGAAAAAGCGGTTGTTATGGAACCGCTTGGTGTGGGTGTCCGTGCTGCCATGGAGGCCGACGTTTCCGGCAAGGCGATCTTTGTCATGGGCTGCGGCCCCATAGGTCTCTACACGATTTCTGCGGCGCGGGCGCTTGGAGCCAGCCGGGTCATCGCGTCCGATGTTTCGTCGTACAGAATGGCGCTTTCGCAGAAAGTCGGTGCAGATCACGCTTTGGATGCATCACAGGATACAATCTTCGCCGACATAAGATCCTTGACCAACGGTCTCGGCGTCGATGTCGTGATCGACGCCACTGGCAGTGAGGCGGCGATACAGGGCGCACTTGACGTCGTGAAGCCTGGCGGGCGTCTGATCCTTGCCGGCTTGCCGAACAAGAAGCTTGAAATCGATGCTGCAAAATATCTTATCAATCGCGAGATCACGCTCAAGGGCATTTACGGCCGGCTGATCGACGAGACTTGGGTCGCGACCGAAAATCTTCTGATGACGAACAGAATTCACATCGAAGATATCAGCACCCATGAATTTTCCCTGGACAATTTCACAGATGCTTTCGAGACGTCAGCGTCTGGAAAAGCCGGGAAAGTCCAATTCAATATGGATCTGTAGTTTGGGAGGAGACGAACGGGAAGAGGTTGGAATTTTCTGGCGTAATGTGATCTGGCCTCACATCAGAAGTCCCAAATCTCGATTGCTCTGATTGTCCCCGTACCCTTAAATTCAAACCACAGCATTGCATGTCGCAGGCAAAATTGGCGCAAGACCGGGACAGCCTGGAATGAAAAATAAACAACCTTTAGTTTTTGATCGGGAGGATCGAATGCGTATATCCAGAATGACTAGATGCCTGCTTCAGACTACGGCAGTCGTTGCTTTTTCCTCACAGGTGTTCGCAGCAGAACCGATGCCGATGAACGGTGGTGCGGATATTGCCGGAATGTGCGGCACCAAACCTGCCGTGGTCGCGCTTGCTGATGGTTATGGCGGTGACACCTGGCGCAAGATTGCTCTGGCAGAATTCAAGGACGAAGCCGCTAAATGCCCCAATATCACCAAGGTGCTCTACACAGATGCCGCAGGCAACGCGCAAAAGGCCAATAGCGACCTGAACAGCCTTGTCGCACAGGGTGCCAATGTCATCGTTGTTGCTCCCGATTTTGGTCCCCAGCTCATTCCGGCGATGCGCTCTGCGACGAAGGCTGGCGTCGTTGTGATACCCTATAATGCGAAGCTTCCGGGCAAGGAGGGTGTGGATTACGCTGCAAACGTCGTTCAGGACGTCGGCACGATTGCAACCAAATGGTCGGACTGGCTGGGCGATCATATGAAGACCGGCAACATGCTGTATTTCAGCGGCCCCGCCGGCACTGCCTATTCGAAGAACTTCATGGAGCGCATCAAGGAAAACGTGGCGCGTCATCCCGGCATCAAACTGCTCGATGACAATTACATCGTGACGAACTGGAACCCCGCCGATGCCCAGAAGGCTGCCTCCGGCGCTATGGCGAAGTATCCGCAGATCGATGTGGTCGGCGTGGATGTCGGCCCGGTTGGCGTCGCCGTCATTCGCAGTTTCCAGCAGGCTGGCCTCAAGGTTCCATTCGTCGTCAGCATGGCCAGTAATAACGAGATGAACTGCATGTGGGTGGACGCGAAGAAAGAAGGCAAGGCCTGGCCTTACCTGACGCTCGACAGTACCACGACACAGACACGCATTGCGTTGCGTCGCGGCATATCGATTTACGAAGGTACGAAAAACCCGGATTCGACAACCGTTGCTGCCGTTCTCTATGCCGACAGTTTTGCCAACAAGGAACCCACATGCGACAAAACGGCTCCCCTTGACGCAGACTTTTCTGGCCAGTTGACGCCTGAAAAGCTTAAGGCCATTTTCAAATAAGAAACCCGCGTAGACAAGTGATGGCTGTAATGACGAATACGCCCAAACTTCTCGAAATCGAGAATGTTACCAAGCTTTTTCCGGGTGTCCGTGCACTGGACAGCGTTTCTTTTGACGTTGTCGCGGGTGAAGTCCACGGCCTTGTCGGAGAGAACGGTGCGGGCAAATCCACTCTTATGGCCGTCGCTTCCGGCGCGCTCAAACCAAGCGACGGTTCCGTAAAGATCAACGGCACCGTCCTTTCATCCGGGCCGGAACAGGCGCGCAATCTTGGCTTGGCGATCGTGCGTCAGGAACCATCTCTGATGCCAGATCTGACCGTGGCGGAAAACCTATTTCTGGGCCTTCCCGAACGGTTGCGACCTCCACCCGGAAAAGCTGCGGAAAAGGCCACTCAAATTTTGAAATCCTGGTCCGACGACAGCAATGTGTCGGCTGACGATCTGGTGGCCAGCCTTAACCCGGAACAGAGATTTATTGTTGAAATATGCAAGGCGCTTGCCTCGGAGCCAAAAGTTCTGGTGCTTGACGAGCCAACCGAACATCTCGCTGCCGAGGATGTCGAGCGCCTTTTTTCCCGCATCAGAGCCGTCACTGCACGCGGGGCCTCTGTCGTCTATATCTCCCACCGCCTTCGCGAAGTGCAAAAGGTTTCACAACGCCTGACGGTTCTACGTGATGGCAAGGGACAGGGAACATACACGGCCCAGGGTCTCAGCGAAAAACAGATCGTCGAACTGATCGTTGGAGGCGCCCTCGAACACGAGTTTCCGGCCAAAAGCACTGGAAACGAAAGTCAGACGGACGTGCTCGAAGTGAACGGGCTTTCAGGCGAAGCGTTCAAGGACGTGACTCTTAACGTGCGCTACGGCGAAATATTGGGCCTCGCCGGTGTCAGCGATAACGGCCAACGCGAATTCCTAAGGGCGCTCGCCGGACTTGAGCTAATTCGGGACGGAACCATCTCTGTCAATGGTCGTATCGTGCCGATTTCCGGGTCCAGTTCATCCTGCAAGGAAGGCATTCGCCTGTTGCCGGGAGATCGTCATCGGGAATCTATTTTTAGCGAACTCAGTGTCCGTGAAAACTTCGTCATAAGAAGCATCGAAAGCGATCTCCGTGTCGGCTTCGTCTCGCATTCGAGCGAGCGCAAACGTGCTAATGCGGCAATAGAGGCGTTCCGGGTCAAAACCCCTTCAACGGAAACGCGGATATCGTCTCTTTCAGGTGGTAACCAGCAGAAACTGATCCTCGCAAGCGTAATCGAGACCAGCCCCCGCATTCTTCTGGTGGATGAACCGACGCAGGGTGTCGATGTCGGTGCGCGTGCTGAAATCTATGCGATCCTTCGGTCCATTGCCGACAATGGAACAGCCATCATCGTGGTATCATCGGATGCCGCCGAGATCGCAGGTCTTTGCGATAGAATCGCTATTTTTTCGCGTGGTCACGTTGTGAGCCAGCTGGAAGGCGACAACGTAACGGAAAACAATATTACCACAGAAATTCTGACGACAAACTCTCTGCGTGACAGAAAGCGTCGGCATATTGCCGATATATGGAACTGGGCTGCCGGTAACGTCGCGCCGTTGGCGATGGTTCTGGCGGCAGTGATTGCTATTGGTCTCTACGGTAGCAGCGTCAATGAGTATTACTTCACCGCTCGAAACATGATGGGGGTCATGGCGCTTGTTGCGACCCTTGCCCTCGTCGCCTATGGCCAGCAACTTGTGATGCTTGTCGGTGGTATCGACCTGTCCGTTGGCACCCTGATGGGACTTGTCGGTGTCGTCGGCTCTTTCTATCTGACAGCCGAAAACTCGGCGGGCGACTTCATTTTCGGGTTTTGCCTGATGATGGCCGTTGCGCTGGCAGTGGGTTTGACGAACTGGTTTCTCGTAGAACCCCTCAACCTTCACCCCATGGTCGGAACGCTGGTCACCTATATGGCCGTGCAGGCCATTTCGCTTATCTTACGGCCAGCGGCGGATGGCTTTCTTGACTACGACCTGATTGACAGGATCAGCACGGTCATCGACTTCGTTCCCGTTACGTTTATCATTGTCGTTTTGACCGCGTTCGTGCTCGAATTTGCACTCTACCGCTCATTTCTTGGAATCAGTTTGCGCGGGCTGGGTTCGCGCGAGGAGGCGGCGCGGGTGGCAGGTGTAAGGCCGGGCCTGACCAAACTCACGGCTTATGTAGGCTGCTCTTTCTTCGCTGCGCTCGCCGGTATCACGATGATCGCGCAGGTCGGCGTCGGTGATCCCACGGCTGGTGGAAGTTATACTCTATCGAGTGTCGCAGCCGTTGTTATCGGCGGGGCCAGCCTGATGGGTGGACGCGGCTCGTTTCTTGGGGCTCTGCTGGGCGCTATTCTCATCAATCAGGTGAATGTCGTTGCGACCTTCCTGGGGCTGAGTGATGCGTGGCAATTCTTTTTCCTCGGTCTCGTCATCCTTGCAAGCGTCGCCTTCTACTCAAAAAGCCGCCAGATGATTGCGTTATAGGTGTAGCGATGAGTGATAATGTTATGAAAGATACAGTTGTTTCAGGACGATCGATCGGCGTGATCAGCAATTTCAGGATCGGTGAATATCACTGGGTGTGGATCGGCACTGTCGCGGTCTTTCTGTTGAGCTACATCATCGCTCCTGGATCGTTGCGTGCGTCAGCGCTTCTGGCGATGCTGCCATTTGCAGGTATTCTGGCCGTTGTTGCCATAGGCCAGACCCTCGTTATCCAGCAGCGCGGCATCGACATGTCGGCTGCCGGAATGTTCTCCCTTGGAGGGATGATCGTCTCCATCCTCGTCACCTATGGGTGGGGACTGTTTTTCGGTATTGCGACAACCCTTTTCGCGGCATTTCTGTTCGGTGCGCTGAATGGTTTGCTCGTGACCCGCGTCAACATCGCTCCAATTGTGACGACGCTGGCCACCAACGCTCTGATGATTGGCTGTGTCCGCTGGATTTCAAGCGGCACCCCAATCCAGGCCCCGTCGGGTCTTGGGGCTTTCGCCCACCAGAGCATTGCCGGCTTGCCGTTCAGTTTCATTTTCTCGATATGTTTGGTGACTGCGGCAGCGATCGTGATGAACTATACGATCTACGGCAAGCGTTTCGTCGCGGTAGGCGTCAGTCCTGTCGCAGCCGACAATGCCGGTATCCGTGTCACGCTCTACCAGATCGGTGCCTATGCGTTCGCGGCAATCTGCTTCGCCCTCGGTGGCATGATGTTTGCGGGTTTCATCGGCAGCGCGACCCATACCGCCGGAAATGACTATCTCTTGCCAGGTGTAGCTGCCGTGGTCGTCGGTGGAACGCCGTTTACGGGCGGTCGGGGAAGCGTGATTGCAAGCGCCATGGCGGCAATCTTTATCACGCAACTCGGCCAGATGGTCTTGTCGCTCGGAGCGAGCTCCGCAACACAACTCCTTGTTCAGGCTGGAGCAATCTTTTTAGCGGCGACTGTCAGACACCTGCCGACGATCGTCAAAGTGCTTTCCGTGCGAAACTAAGCAGGAACGCTATCAAGCGGTTCAACTGGACATGTTGGCCATTCGCCTCGTGAAAATCAAACTCCAGGCCATGGGCTTAAGGCTTGGTTGACTATCGCTGTTAGTCTTTGTCGTTTGGCAGTTAACCGTGAGATTGCGGCCGTCGTTTTCTCATTTCGTACTTCATTTGCCAGCAATCCACAGTCCCATTGAACACACTTAGCAAAAACCGTTCAGTTTAAGAATTCTATACGCTTCAATCGAGGATCGAAGTGCATCCTCCGAATTGCGGTCTCCGTCATTGGCGTCGGGATGGTGCATTTTGAGCCGCTCCTTGTAACGGCTCTTGATTTCTTGGGATGTAGCCTTGGGAGAAAGCCCGAGTATTTCGAAAGCTTTGGCTTCCAGTACCTTGAGCTTTCGTTGCTGGGCGCCGATCTTCGTTTGCCCTTTCCCGTCGGCCTTCCGAGCATTTAGCACTTTTGCCGAGCCTGAACGAACTGAGGACGGTAGAGGAGCTTCAGTTGCCGCGCTAACCTTTGTTCCCCAGGTCTGGCGCGCACCCGTCGTCGCTTCCTTCTGGTAACGGGCAACGTTGGGATTAGATGGTAGTGCCGTGAAACTGTATCCCTTGTTATAGGCGGTCACATGCTCAAGACAGAACAGCAGGTAAAGACCTTCAGCACCCGCGCCCACGGGCGCGCGGTGAGAACCGCTCTTTTCACACCCGTCCCATTGGCATTTTGGGCCTGTGGATTCGCTGACCGAAGGCGAGCGTTTGCGAGCGGACCGAAGACCTACGAATATTTTCGAATCATGCGTCATTTGAGCTATATGGACGCCGACGACCAGTTGGGCAACTCCGGAAGTCTTTTTGCAATTGCCGCTCGTCAATCTTCAATGCAGAAGCTTACTGGTTTCACCTAAAGAACGCTTCTGGGCTAGACATAATTCAAACAGGCTCGCGGCAGAACTTAAGGTCCTAAAGGCCCAGCTTTCTCCCCGGACGAAAAGAAGTTCCACATTGATGCAGGCACCGCATCATCTGAAGCTGCGACTTTGTTGCAGACGGTATCAAGCTGTCCAATAAGATGGCTGTGATGACGGTCGGACGACAATGGCGGCCCCGACGGCGTCACGGTGTAGAATTCGCAAGGCAAGGCCATCGGCTTCATCCGTCTTCCGAACCGTTGCCCGAACCTCGTTTTCGACGGTGCCAAGAAGAACCGCCTTTCCATGGCCAGCAGCCACTCAACCGAAGTCGGCGGCTCAATTCCGGGCCACTCGCTTTTCCCTTCGAACCAGAAAACCCTTACCGCGGCTGTTTTCAGGCCGAAATAACTGAAAGTTGACCGGCCATGGTGCACTGCGGAAGCCGCATATTTCAACAGCCTTGAATTCGCCGAATTTTAATTCACTGTTAAGGAATACATTCCTTTTTCGGAGATCGGCCATGGCGCTTGGCGCATCGCATCGCTTGCAGGAAAGCCTGGCGGCGGTCGAAACGATGACACGTTTCGCCCTTGCCGTTCTCGCACTCGCTTCCGGCGTCTACACCTATCTGGGTGTGCGCAGCATTCTGGACGGCTCGCCAACGGCGGTCTTCTTTGCCGCCATCATCTACTCCGCCTCTGTATCCGTCGGCATTTACGCCTTCTGGTCCTATATGGCGCGGTTTTATCCACACGTCACCAGCCGTTCCAGCCGCACCGCCATGCTGGCAGTGATGGCCGTTGGCTGCGTGATGATCCTTGCGATGTCGAGCTGGTTGAATGCCGCCGCGCTCGCAGGATCGGCGGCTCTTGAACAGCATCTTGCGGAAACGGTCGAGGATTACACGGAAGATCTGGATCAGGCGCACCAGAATGCGTTGGCAGCACAGAGCCTTTTGCCGGACATTCAACGCGCCAAGGAGCGTTTCACCCAGCTTGCGGCATCCGAACGACAGTCAGGCGCGCTGACCGGCACCACTGGCTCCGGCAGCGTCGTCTCGCTGCTGTCGCAGATGTCGTCGCAACTGAACGAACTGGAAAACGGCATCAATGCCTCGCGTGAGCAGGTTACCAGCCTGTTCAACGAAGGCCAGAAGCGCCTCGAGACCATGCGTGGTCTCGTCTCGGCACCCGGCGTCGTAGAACCACGCGCCGACAAGTTCTCGTCGGAAGTCGTGGCCCTAACAGGCGTCATTGCATCGTTGGGGCAAACCTCGATCGCTCCCTCCATCCGCCGTGCGGCCGACGATCTTTCGCTCGGCTTCATCGCTCCGATCCCCGACGGTGGCGAACAGGATCTAATCAGCCGTCAGGATCGCGTGATGGAAACCATTCGCACCTCGGTCGCGGCGCAATCCAAGGTGCTGTCCGACGCTGCCGACGAGATTCTCTCGCGTGCGCCTGTGGCCGAGCGGCGTTTCGTGCCACTCTCGTCAGCGGAAGCTGTTCTGCGTTATGCTTCCGACTTCATTCCCGCATGGGCAGGGGCCATTTCGATCGACCTGTTGCCAGGTGTCATGGTGTTCATTCTGGCCGTGGTGAATGGCGCAATCCGCAGGCAGGAAGAGACCATGCCGTTCGCCGAACGGATCACCGTGGCTGAACTGATGCAGACGCTGGCGATGCAGAAAGCCATTGCCGCCGAGACCATGTCAGCCACCGAAATGCAGGCCACGGAAGATGCCATTGCCGAAGCCGAAGACAACAAGGACGACGCGGAGACCAACAACATCACCAGTCTCGGTCTCAACAAAACACCCCGCAAAGGTCCGGCGACATGAAACCGGCATCCGCGTTCAAGGCCGTGATCAGCATGGACGACGGTGTGCTGATGCGTGGAGCCTTCTACGTGCTGCTGGCGGCAGCGGCCGCCTTTTTGGTGATCGACATCCGGGAGATCAGCACGGCTGAAGCGGCTCGACCGGGTCTTGAAACATTACGGGACGTGCCGACCTTTCTCCCGCCGATGACCGCGCCAGGAGCGCCTGGCGCGCCGCCAGTCCAGCCTTCAAGCCCGGATGAAGTCTTGCGCAAGCCGATGACATTCAATCTTGTCTCGGGTGGCGTGCTCGTTGCCGAAGGCACCATCGACCCCGGCGCAGCCGGCCGTTTTGCCAGCGAGGTCGAAGCCCGTGGCGAGTATATCAAATTAGTCTCTTTGAATTCACCGGGAGGTTCGGTCGATGACGCCGTTGCGATGTCCAAGCTGATCCGGGAAAAGAATATTGCCACGAAGGTTGCGGAAAAGGCGCTATGCGCCTCTTCCTGCCCAATCGTCTTTTCCGGTGGTGTGACACGATCGGCCGAGAAAGATGCCGTTGTGGGCGTACATCAGGTGTTTAATGGCGGCATCGAGCGCCCTTCACCGGACCAAGCGATGTCCAGTGTTCAGGCAACAACCGCGCGTGTCGCGCGACACCTCGACGAAATGGGTATCGGCGCCGGTTTGTGGATCCATGCGCTGGAGACCCCGCCTAACCAGCTCTATTATCTCACGCCCGCAGAAATGGCGAAATACCGGCTGACGACCGATGCAACCCCTGTGGCTGGAACAAGCGCTGGCTGACGCTCGATCAGATGTCGAAACCCGGTGTCCACACCCGCAAAGCTTCTAAGAGGCAACCCAGACAACCGAAAATGCAAAGGCGTTTCAACGGTTCCGATATCCATCAAGGAGAGGGAATCGAAATGCGATTTCACGACCGCACACGCGCCAACAATATGGTCGATCATACAACTAATAAAATGATCGCATCCTCAACGGCAGCAAGGCCGCGCCGATGGCGGCAGGATCGCCTTCGGTTTCGCTGAGCACCAGTTTAGCTTCCTGTGGGCCGACGCCGTAGCGATGTTCTCGCTCTGAGGGCATGTGGATGCGGGCGATCATCATCTGGCCGAGCTTTCTCGGCAACTGTCCTCCGAAGACGATGGCCTGAGGGTCTATGACTGCGATCAAGCTGGCAACGAGCCGGTCCACCTGAGGCATGGTTCGAACGAGCCATTCTTCGACACCGGGCCATGTTGGATCAAACTGCCGATGTAGCGCTTCAATGGAATGTATTTCGACCCCGTTTTTTTGGAGTGTCTCGATCAAATATTGTAATGCAGGCCGCTTATGAGATTCGTCAGGATTATAAATCCCGCTGAACTCGCCAGCATTGCCGTAGAAGCCGTAAAACGGCTGGCCACCCAGAACAAGACCTCCGCCAAAACCGTAATTGAAGGAAAGATAGGCAAAGGTCTGGCACCATGAGCCTACGCCGCGCAGGCTTTCGCCGATCGCCCCAGTCGTGGCATTGTTTTCAAGCCAGACCGGCAGGCGGAACCTGTCTTCGAGGATTGGCTTCAGATCCACCAGCGACCAGTCTCTTAAGGGCTCCGGCGCGTTGAAGGCGCGGTCTTGCGATACAAAAAATCCCGACATCGAAAAGCCAAGGCCAATCAGCTTTTCGCGTGGGATGTTGTACTGCCCGAACAAGCGTTCCAAGGCGAGAGACAGTGCAGCCAATGTCAACTTCCGATCACTGGGTAGCATGTCCAGCTTTTCCTCGACTACGATATCGCAGCGGAAATCAGCAATGCAGATCACAACAGAATCGGTGTTGATGGAAATGCCGAGGGAATAGCTGGCCTCCGGGACCAGCTCTATGGTCGGGCTTGGCTGGCCCCGCGTGCCTTTGAGCGGCGCGCCGGTGCGCAGAAGCCCGCGTTCCAGCAGACCGTCGATCAGCCGGTGCACGGATTGCTGCGTCAGGTTGGTGTGGCCGGTGATCGACGCCCGGGAGATCGGTCCATAACGCCTGACGATATCCAGAATCATGCGCTCGTTGCCGCTGGCAAGCGGGCGGCGATCGAGCATCAGGCGCTTTTTGGGGTCGAGGGTCATGGCCTTGGGATAGCGGCTGCACAGGGCCGCGGCAATAAGGCGAGGTGCGCCCAAGAGCATTCTTCACAGGACTGTCACAAATATTACACCTAAAGTGTATTAATAAGCAGCCAGTGACCACGGACCTCCAGGAGGAGCCATCAATGCCTATGAAATATCTTGCGATCGCCGTGCTTGCGCTGGCGACGACGGCAGCGCCTTGTCTGGCGGCTGACACCAATATGAAGAATCTTGACTTCGATCTGTCGAAGGTCACGCGCGAAAATTTCTATGACATCGTCGTTCCCGCTGCCAAAGCCGAGGGCTCTGTGACGATGTATAATTTCGCCGGTAGTTTTGCCGATACCTGGAAGGAATTGGTTACCAGCTTCGAAGCCAGATACGGCATCAAGGTCTCCTATAGCGACGTAAACGGCGATCAGGCGAACCAGCAGCTGATTGCCGTCCATGCAGCGGGCCAGGATTCGCCAGTGGATGCGTATTTCGCCGGTGGCGGTGAGTACCCGCTTCTGTCTTCCAAAGGTGTCGTGGGCAAGATTGCATTGACGGACATCCTGCCCAACATGGCCAATTACGATCCGGTTCTGGCAAAAAACCTGTTCGGCAAGGACCATGGCGGCACCTATCCGCTGGTGCACATGAACCAGACGGCGATCGGTTATGACTCGGCTTTCGTGAAGCCCGAAGACCTGCCGAAAAGCTTTGAGGAGTTGCTCAACTGGGCGGAAAAGAACCCCAAGCGTCTCGGCGTCACTCTTCCGGCCAAAGGCGGTTCCGGCAGCGGTTTCATCTATTCGGTCGCGCTCAACTATCTTACCGGCGACTGCCGCACGCAGCTGACGGATTACAGCAAGACGCTGCAGGAGGCCGAAGACTGGGCGATGACGTCCGAATGCCTGAACCCGGTTTGGGACTACTATAAGCGCTTGCTGCCCGTTGCCGAATTGACCAACGGCAATGCCGACACGTTGAACCTCATCAACAACCAGCAGCTCTATATCGGCACGGTCTGGGAAGATCAGGTCATGACGTTCCTGGGCAACAAGCAACTGCCCGAAAGCTTCCGTCTGACATTGTTGGAAAAGGGTCAGATCGGCTCCGGCGATGCCATGTTCGTGCCTGCCAATGCCAAGCACGTGGCCGCTGCCCTGCTTCTGATCGACATGGCGATGAGCAAGGAATTCCAGACATGGAAGCTGGAACATAAGGCCTCGCGGTCACCGCGTCTCGACGTCACCAACGACATGATGCCGAAGGATGCGCAGGTGCATGTCCTGCCCAAGGAGGTTTATCCGCACCTTTCGGTTCCCGCCTTCTGGGACATGGCAAAGGCGTTAGGCGAAGCGCTGGATGAAAAGGTGCTCAACCAGTAGCGCTCAATCCCGCATGGGCCGGGCTTTGTCCCGGCCTGTCGCAATCGCCAAGGAAGATCGTCATGAGTGAACTCGACATCAACAACATCACCAAGGACTATGGCGCAAGCCGTGCGCTCCACCCCGTGTCGATCAGCGTGGAGCGCGGCGAATTTGTCACGATCCTCGGCCCCTCCGGCTGCGGAAAATCGACGCTTCTGCGTATCCTGATGGGGATCAGCGAACCATCTGGCGGTGAAATCTGGCTTGGTGGCAAACGCATCGATCAGGCGCCGCCGGAAGCGCGCGATATCGCCATGGTTTTCCAGTCCTACGCGCTTTTTCCGCATATGTCGGTCGCCAAAAATCTTGGATTTGGTCTGCGCATGAAGAAAGTGCCCAGGGATGAGCGTATCAGACGCATCGCCCATGCTCTGGAAATCTGCAATCTGACGGCTCTCGTGGACCGCATGCCGCGCCAACTGTCCGGCGGCCAGCAGCAGCGCGTCGCGCTGGCGCGCGCCATCGTCATGCAGCCCAGCCTTCTGTTGTTCGACGAGCCCCTGTCGAACCTCGACGCCAAGCTGCGCGATACATTGCGCCACGAGCTGACGGAACTGCACAAAAGAATAGGTGCCACCAGCATTTACGTCACGCACGATCAGGCCGAGGCCATGGCGATGTCGGATCGGATCGTCGTGATGAACGCGGGCCGGGTTGTTGAAGTCGGTACACCGCTCGAGCTCTACCGCGCCCCGAAACACGCTTTCACGGCAGGTTTTCTGGGACAGACCAACTTGCTGCCCGTCACGACTGACGGCACCGAGGAGGCGCGTTTGCCCTGGGGTCAGCTTGTCACGCTGGACGGACGGGCCGCAGGCCCGGCACAAATCTCCGTGCGACCGGAAAACATCGTCATCGCTGCCGATGCCAACGGTGCGGGCACAGTGTCTGCCGTGTCGTTCATGGGGCCGAATGCGCTCTACACCGTCGAGATCGGTAAGGAACAGATACGTATCAACCAGTCCGGTGCCGTATCCCTGATCGATGTCGGAAGCCGCGTATCGGTTCAATTTCCGGGTCTGGTCCATCTTCTCGATGACCAACCGGTGAAGGAGGCTGCATGATGCGCGGCCTTCTTCGCGACCGGTGCGTTCAGCTGCTTGTCTTGCTGGCACCCGGCGTCGGTTATCTCCTCGTTTTCTTCGGCAGCCCGCTTTTCTCGGCGCTGGTCGGCAGCTTCCGCCTTGAGGATGGTAGCTTCACTTTGTCTCTTTACGAGCGGATTTTCACCCGTCCTTCGATGATCCGAGGCCTGACGACCTCGATCTACTACGGGGTGATGCCGGTCATCGTTTCGCTTGCGGTTTCGGTGCCTCTGGCACTTCTGATCCGCAAAAGCTTTTTCGGGCGAAAGCTGTTCAGCGGACTTTACAAGCTGCCCATGGCGGTGCCAGGCATCATCGTCGGCCTGATGGTCATCGTCGTTTTCGAACGCGGTGGATTTATGGACCGGCTGTTTGCGCCGCTGGGAATTGCATTACCGAAGCTCGTGCGTGACGACTGGGGCATCGGCGTCATCCTCGCCAGCGTCTGGAAGCAGATCCCGTTTATGACGCTGATCATCACCAGTGCGTTTGCCGCCATTCCCGAAGATATCTGCTATGCGTCCCGCACGCTTGGCGCATCGCGGCTGAAGACCTTTCTGTTCGTCGAGGTGCCGCTGGCCATGCCCGGTATCACCGCCGCCATTCTTCTCACCTTCATCGGTTCCATGGGCTCCTACGCCATTCCCGACATTGTCGGCCCGCCGACGGCCCGTCCGCTGTCTGTTCTCATGGTGCAGGAGTTCAAGCAGGGCCGGTTCAATCAGGTCTACGCGATCGGCATGGTGTTGAGCGCTTTCGCCATTCTGGTCCTCATTGCCTATTACACGCTGACATCCCGCATCGGTGTTGGCCAGAACCGGGGAGACACGTAAATGGCCGCCGTCATCACCGAAACCCACGGTCTTCCCCGTCGTCGCACCTTCCACCCGCAAGACCGAATTTTCGTGTCAATCGGGCTCTACACGGCGCTGGGCCTTGCCATTCTGGTGCCGCTTGCCCTGATGTTCCTGTGGAGCGTGGCCGATGGCTGGGCTCCGCCGCTGGTCGTGCCGAAGGATTATACGACCGCGCGTTGGGCCAGCATTCTGGGCGATAGCGGCCTGATCCGCGCTGCCTTCAACAGCATTGCCATCGCCTTTGTGGTAACCTTTGCAACGGCTGCGATTGCCCTGCCCACAGCCTGGGCCATGGCTCGGTTTCCATTCCGGCTGAAGCGGGTGGTGGAAATCTTCATCCTGGCGCCGATCATCATTCCGGGCATTGTGGTTGCCGTGGGCATCGGGCAGGTGTTCATGGTCATGGGTCTCGCCTATTCGGTTCCCGGTGTCATCCTCGTCCAGATCGTCGGCACCTTGCCGTTGATGATCCGGCTGATGACGGCGGCGCTGGAAACCATTCCCGACGACCTCATCCATGCTGCACGTTCGCTGGGTGCGGGCACGTTCGGCATCGTCTTCCACATCATCTTGCCGCTTGCCGTGCCGGGGCTGCTGGCGGGGGGTCTGATGTCGTTCATCGGCAGCTTCGAGGAATTCGACAAGTCCTTCATCGTCGGTGCGCCGGTTGTCGAGACCTTGCCGATCAAGCTTTACATGTATCTCGACCCCTATTCGATGCAGCTGCCGCTGGCCTCCATCGTCTCCTTCATCCTGCTTCTCCCCGCCCTCGTCGTCTTCATCATCGCCGGTCGCATTTTACGCGACGACCTGATGGCAGCCGGAATGGGCAAACTCTGAACAATCCTTGCGTCCAACTCCCAATCGAAACATCCGAAAGTCAAAACCATGTCTCAAACACGTCCCGCCTCTTTTCCAGCCAGCAACGTCTGCGACGTCCGGGCTCTATCCTCGCGAAGCAACCCGGCCATCCTGACGATTGCCCATCGCGGGTGCTGGAAAACCACGGCGGAGAACTCCCTGGCATCGGTGCGCGCGGCCGTTGCGGCTGGTGTCGAGATGATCGAGATCGATACGCAGTCCACGGCCGATGGCAGACTTGTCGTCATCCACGACGAGACGCTCGACCGCACGACGACGGGAACGGGAACGGTCAGTGCCTTGCCGTTCGATGTTGTGCGGGCGGCGAAGCTGCGGGCAGGGGCTGGCGGTAAGGATGCAGCCGTTACCGATGAGTGCGTGCCGACACTGGAAGAGTTGCTGGAAGAAATTCGCGGCAAGATCACCGTCAACATCGACACCAAATTCACGCGCGACCTGCCGCAGGTCATGGAGACGGTGCTGAGGCTCGGTATTCAGGGTCAGGTGCTGGTCAAAACCGACATCGATCCGCAAGCTGCGCATTTCGATATTCTCGATGCAGACTGGTTCGGCAAGATACCGCATATGCCGATGTTTGATGTCCGACCCGGCCACTTCGTTGACGATCTGCGCAAGATCGAGGCGCTGCATGCGCCGATGATCGAAGTGAAGTTCTCCGACATCGCCGATCTCGCCGCAGGCCGCGAAGAACTGGAGCGTCAGAATATCCGCCTCTGGATCAACACGCTCGACGTTTCCTATTGCCTCGATTTCAACGATACCCGCGCGCTGAGCAATCCCGATGCTGTGTGGGCCCCACTTGTGCAGGCAGGCGTGGGTGCCATTCAGACCGACGAGGTGGATGCGTTCAAACACTGGCTGCACATCAGCGGCCATCATGGTGCCAAGTGATGGAAGCGATGAACACGCGCCTCGAGCGCGCCGTCCTCGTCATCGAAGAGGCTGTGGACCTCGCTTTGCACTTTTTCGAAGCGCGCAGCAGCATTGCGACGAGGACCAAGGGCTTTCAGGATTTCGTGTCTGAAGCTGATACCAGCGTCGAAAGGCTCGTGCGGGACAGGCTGGCCGAGGCATTTCCGGGAGAAACCGTTCTGGGTGAGGAAATGGGCGGCATCGCTGACGATGCCTACTGGATCATCGATCCCATCGACGGCACCGCGAACTTCCTGCGCGGCTCGCCGCTCTGGGGCATTTCGCTTGGCTTCGTGCGCAACGGGCGGCCGGAACTCGGCGTGGTCGCTCTACCTGCGTTTAGGGAGATTTATTCCGCCGCCGATAGCACGGGTCTTCTGCTCAATGGCAAACCGCTTAACCGCGATGTACCGTTCGAGGATGTCCAGGTCATGTCGCTGGGCGACAGTGCGGCGGCCGACGCTGAGGAGGTGGCGGCGCTGAATGTCGGTCTTCGCCATGCGGGCTGGGTGGTGGAATCGATCCGCTCTACATCCATCGGGCTCGCGTTCGCAGCACGCGGTATTTTCGATGGGCACCTTCAGAAGTTGACCACCATGTGGGATATCGCAGGTGGAGCTGTTCTTGCGCGCGAAGCCGGCCTCGACGTTCGGATTGGCGTCCGAGCCGGATCGGGCATCCCCTGGATCGCAGCCGGAACGCCCAAACTATTAACTGCGGCTGCCGAGTTATGGCCGGAAATCAAAAACCTTAACGCCGAAACTCGATAAATCGGGGAACGGGGTTTTTGCGTCGAAAGTTCGATTCCCATCAAGGCATAGTTAGGTCTGGCTGCCTTGGTGCAGCCGTCGCTGTCCACCCAGTCGCGAAATTCCATGCACGCAAACGCTCCGTTTCTCCGTACTACTGCGCTCGATATTCGCGTGGCGCGACGCCAAACTGGTTTCGGAATGACCGGCTGAAATGTGAAAGGTCATTGAAACCCCATCGGAAGGCGATCTCTCCGATAGAAGTATTGCCTTTGGCACGCAGATCGTCTGCGCATTTTTGCAAGCGTTGCCGAAGCAGGAGTTTGCTGAATGTCTCACCGCTGTCTTCCAATAGGCGGTGAACGTAGCGAACCGAAATGCGAAAGTGTTCGGCTGCTTTGGCAGGTGTCAGCGCTGGGTCTCCCGCATGTGAACCGATGTAGTTGATCAGCGAAAAAGCGAGTTGATTGCGTAATGTTGTGCGGGCGTGGTCTACCTCGCGATTGGATAGGCCGACAGCAATCGCGACCAGCTCCACCAGATGGTTGGTGATGGATGATGACGTTGCAACGTGAAGATGCTGTGCATTCAGAGCAATTGATGAAAGATAGTCCGCGGTAAGGGACGCAATCGGATCACTGCTGCTTATTTTTGTGGCCATCTGTCTGTCGGGTTGCTTCAGAAGAGGCTCCAGAATTGCTTTGGGAATGCGGAACGAATGTTGTGTCCAAATGTCGCTGCAGTAATCGTTGAGATAAGGTTCGGTTGAATCGACAATTGAAAAATCGCCGCGCTGCAAGAGTGCTTCTCGTCCGTTCTGCATCATCCGGCAGTGGCCTTCCACCTGTAGATTGAGGAAGTACACTTGCTCGGGCATCCGGCTGATTTCCTGTCGGCGGCGATGAATTTTTTGTCTGCTCGACGAAATTGTCGTGACGTTGACAGAGTTTAACAGATTGGCACGAACGTGCCCGAAAAACGGCGCATCGCCTTCGGTAGTCGAGTTCAAAGCTACGTATTCCTGACAGAGCACTTCTTTCCAGAACGGAAAACGGTCCTTCTGCGGCAATTCGGCTGCGTTCCAAACCGTCATTTCCAGTGCCTCCATCAGCGACATTGTCGAGATGGCAAAGCAATAAACATGCCAGACTTTGATTATCCGCTTCACAACTCATATGGCCGCGGGCGTTCTGCGCGCGAGGCGGTTATCATGAAAAAGATGACTTTGTAGGCATTGTCACGGTGAGCACAAAAACTGTTCACTGTGAGCCAAGACGCATATTGCGCTGCGGCATAAGCTTGTTTCCGGGAACAAACAACAAACAGGAGCAGCTATGCGCAAGCGTCTGATTTTCAATTGCTTTACCATGAATGTGCCATCGCACATCTACCACGGAACGTGGCGGCATCCGAGAAACGAACTCGCCAATTTCAATGATTTCACGACATGGGCCAATCTGGTGAAGAAACTTGAACAAGGTAAATTCGACGCAATCTTCTTCGCCGACATCCTTGGTATCGATCCGGCTTATGACGGCAAGTGGGACGCCTATTTCCAGCAGGGGCTTCATATGCCTTGCAACGATACGTTCACGCTGTGCGCCGCTCTGGCGGGCGTGACGAAGGATTTGGGGCTTGTTTTCACCAGCTCACTTTTGTCTGAACATCCGTTCGCTTTTGCAAAGAAGGCGTCGACACTGGATCATATCAGCGGCGGGCGTATCGGCTGGAACATTGTCACGAGCGTTACCGACAACGCGGCGCGCAATTTCGGCCATGACAAGATCGTTCCGCACGATCAGCGTTATGACTGGGCTGACGAATATATGGACGTGCTCTACAAGCTTTGGGAGGGATCCTGGGACGAGGGCGCACTGATCGCCGATCGGGAAAGCGGCGTTTTCAGCGACCACACGAAAGTTCATCGGATCAGCCATGAAGGCGAGCGTTACAAGGTCCAGGGGCCACATCTGGTCAGTCCCTCGCCGCAGCGCACGCCGATGTTGTATCAGGCAGGCGCCTCAAAACGTGGAAGCCAGTTTGCAGCACAGCATGCCGAGGGCACATTCGTGCTTTATCCGAATGTGAACGGTGCTCGGATCGGTATCTCCGGCACCAAGCAGGTGGCGGCTCTGGCGGGTCGCGGGCCCGAAGATATCAAATTCATTCAAGGTCTGTCCTTCGTGGTGGGCAGCACGATGGAGGAAGCCGAACGCAAGGCAAAGGAAATCGACGAATGGGTCAGTTATGAAGGCCTTGCCGCGCACGTCAGCCGGGATATGGGCGTTGACCTCTCGAACCTTGACCCCGACAAACCCGTCGACGAATCCGGGCTGGACGGCCTGCAGGGCTACGCCCGAATGATCGAGATGGGCAAGCCGGAGGGCGAGAAGGCGACAGTCAAGGATCTGGCAAATGCCCTGTCTTACAACTGCCGGATCGTGGGAACCCCAGAGTCCATCGCGGACGAACTGGAGCGTTGGCAGGATGCTGGCGTTGATGGCATCAACATGATCTGCCAACTTCACCCGGAGACGTTTGTCGACTTCATCGACCAAGTCACGCCGGTTCTCCAGCAGCGCGGACTTGCACAAAGCGAATATGCCGAAGGCACGCTTCGCGACAAGTTGTTCGGTCGTGGATCCCTTCTCCCAGAAAGCCATCCCGGAGCCTCATTTCGGGGAGCTTTCAGCGGACCAGCACTCGAAGCAGCCGAGTAATTCGCAAGGACCCGGCTTTGTCCGGGTCCCTATTCTTTCCGATTAATGGATGGCAAAAATGCTGGTGAACACTCAACCGGGCGCGGATACGCAGAATTTCAAAGATGCGATGTCTATGATGGCAGCTGCGGTTCAGGTCGTAACGACGGACGGTTGCGCAGGGCGTGCCGGCCTGACCGTCACGGCGGCGTGCTCAGTTTGCCAGGAGCCGCCGAGGCTGCTGGTTTGTGTGAACACCAATGCCTCGGCGCACCCTGCCGTTATCGAAAACGGTCGGCTTAGCCTGAACATTCTTTCAACTGAGCATGGTGACATCGCTGCGGCATTTGGCGGAAAACTGCCACCCGAGAAGCGCTTCGAGCTAGGAAAGTGGACGTCCGACGAACTGGGGCAGCCCTTGCTTGAGGGGGCATGTGCGCATTTCAGCTGTTCGGTTCATGAAACGCTTCAATCGGGAACGCACACTATTTTTGTCTGCAACGTTCATTTCGCGACTGGCAACAGAGGCAGCCTCCCTCTGGTCTACTTCGATCGCAATATGACCACGCTGCCGCCTACCGAGACCCGCTCATAGGCACGACGGCGCAGACTAAGAGCATCACCGATTTTCTTCGAAGCCATTTGGAAGCCCTCGCCAAGCATCAGTCGATAGAGACACGGTCAAAGGCGATATAAGCCTCTCCTACAGAAGCGAGCTTGCCCTTGAAACGGTTGCTCTATCGTCAGTGGTTCCGAGCAATTCATCGTGGCATCAAGCGTGATATAGACGATGCGCTAACCCGGCGGTTCGGCGTCACCGTACGCTCACTTCGACTGAGAGCGCCACTCGCACTTCCCGGTTCTTCAGCGCATAGAATTGCGAACATCTATGCCCTCGAGCGGGACGGAGGGCAGTGAGACATCCCACTCGCGGGACGCCTCGAATTTGAAGAGTTCTATGGAGCCGCAATCGAAGCTGGACGGAGCATTGGCTCACAGGGGATTTTTTGTCCAACCGCATTTTGGTTTCCTCGCGACGGGTCTTTGCATGTCGGTCTATCTGATTTAGAAGGACGACGATCATGGTTGCATGTACGTCGTCTCTCCAGTGAAGATGCCTGGTCTGGAAAATTAGAGCGTCACAGCCATCCAGATTTTCTGAACTGGTAATACAAGATGCCGCAGAGGGAAAAGATGACTGCCAGGACGACATAGTAGCCATACTGCGTGTCCAGTTCCGGCATATGTTGAAAGTTCATCCCATAGATCCCGGCGATGGCGGTGGGGACGGCGAGGATCGCGGCCCATGCTGCCAACTGTCTGGTGATCGTGCCCTGACGCTGCATTTCAAGAAGATTGCTGGCCTCGAAAACGGATGTCACCACGTCGCGCAGGCCTGAAACCATTCCCTCGACCCGTCTGACGTGGTCGTGGACATCGCGAAAATAAGGTCGTGCATCGTCGTCGATGCAAGGTAGCTCTAGATGGGTCATCCTGCCAATCATTTCTGACATCGGCCCCAGAACGCGCTGAAAAAGGATAACCTGCCGGCGCATCCGGAAAAGCCGTCTGATCTGGTCGCGTTCGAGAAAGGAGATCAACATATGCTTTTCCATTTCGAGAACCCTGTCTTCCAGCTTCTCGACCATCGGCAAATAGCCATCGACCACGAAATCGAGAATACCGTGAAGAACATAGTCTGGGCCATGCTCCAGAAGCCGCGGTGACTGTTCGAGTTGCTCCCGCAACTCCTTGTGCCCACGGGCAGACCCGTGTCTGACCGTAACCACATGGTTTGGACCCACGAAAACATAGGTCTCGCCATAGGCGATCTTGTCACCTTCGAGATGTGCAGTCTTTGCGACAACGAAAAGCCGGTCACCATAAACCTCGACTTTCGGGACCTGACCGCCCTTCAAGGCATCCTCGACGGCCAGTGGATGCAGTCCGAACATAGCCTTTAGGCTCGCCATCTCCTGTGCGGTAGGTTCCGTCAGTCCAATCCAGGCGAATGCCTTGCCGTCTGTCTCAAAGGGCTGATCGTTTAAAGGAACGTCCTCTGCCCGTTTGCCCGCACGGTACACATATGAGGCGACAACTGTCATCGCGTTCCCTTCAAGAACAGGTTTACGGCCTGAAGCCGGATAATGTCAGGCCGATAAGGCTTCCGTTGCCCACGTTGCTGGATAGCAGAGCGAGGTTCATTCCCGTTCTCTTTACGTCAAACCAAGGCAGATTGAGAACCGAAATCGCGAAAATTCGAGACGTGAAACCCGTCAATCGGATGCCTTTTTTTCAAGTGGTTATGCCTGGTGTGCTGCACAAGCACGCCATTGAAGACGCATGCTGCAGTGCACATATAAAAGCGACAGTTTTTTCCAATTGAACAACCAGCGACTATCCTAACGTTCGCAAATGCACGCCATGTGCAGAAACTGAGAGCATGACATCAAACTCCGCCCTGCTGCTGGTCAACCCAAACTCCCGCAGAGGAAAAGATAGTCTGCCTGAAGTGCGCCGGTTGCTGGAGCGAGCTGGAATCCGTTTCACCGAGCTTCCTGCCAATTATGCGGGTACGACGTCCAATGCGATTGAAGAGCATATCGGCTTGGTTGATCGTATTATCGTCGGCGGCGGTGATGGCAGCCTGAACGGAGCGGCACGCGGACTTTTAAAAGCATCGCTTCCATTGGGTGTTCTGCCACTTGGAACGGCGAACGATTTTGCCCGCACCATCGGTCTACCCCTCGATCTTGCCCAGGCTGTGGATGTCATCGCCAAAGGCAAGACGACCCAGATCGACCTCGGCGAAGCGAACGGACATCCATTCTTCAATGTGGCGAGTGTCGGCTTTAGCGCCGATCTGGCAATGTCGCTGACAGAAAAGGCCAAGAAGCGTTGGGGCAAGCTTGGCTACGGCATCGTGGCTGCCCGTTTGCTTGCCAGTTCACGATTGTTCACCGCAACGCTTGAGCATGACGGTCAGACCGAAGAACTGCGAACCTTGCAGGTCGCTGTTGGTAATGGGCGTTTTTATGGTGGTGGCATGACCGTGCATTCAGATGCCACGGCGACCGATGGCATGCTGGATTTCTACAGTCTCGAGGTCGACCATTGGTGGCGGTTGTTGGCGCTTCTGCCGAGCTTGCGCAAGGGTACGCATGGTGACTGGAACGATGTCCGGTCGTTCTCGACCAAGCATCTGACCATTCGAACCAGCAAGCCGCGCGCGGTCAATCTCGATGGTGAGTTGAAGACGAGCACACCGGTGAAGTTTCATATCAGGGAAAAGGCGATCTCCGTCTTCGTTCCGTGACAGACGCGAAGTCATATTCATTCATTTCAAAATACAAAGGCTGCATTTTTCATGGCAACAGGTCTCATAGCGCTTCTCGATGATGTCGCAGCGATCGCAAAGCTGGCTGCTGCGTCACTCGATGACGTTGCGGCGCAAACGGTCAAGGCCACTGGTAAAGCAGCAGGCGTCGTCATTGATGACGCTGCCGTCACGCCGCGATATGTGGTGGGCCTCAGCCCCGCCCGTGAACTACCAATCATCGCCCGCATTGCACTGGGTTCGTTGAAGAATAAACTGGTTTTTCTTCTACCCGCCGCGCTCCTTCTCGGCTATTTTGCGCCGTGGGTCATTACGCCGCTGCTCATGGTCGGTGGTGTCTATCTCTGCTACGAAGGGGCCGAAAAGCTCTATACGGTTTTCTTCCCGCATGCTGCGCATGGTCACGAAAAGCAGGTTCTGGGTGAAGAGCTCGATCCGGTCGCTCTTGAAAACCAGAAGGTCAGCGGCGCCGTTCGCACCGACTTCATTCTTTCAGCGGAAATCATGGCGTTGACGCTGGCGGATGTTTCGCAGTCCAGTGTCTACATGCAGGGCTTCGTGCTCGCGGCTGTCGGTATTCTGATCACGCTTGCCGTCTACGGTTTCGTCGCGCTCATCGTGAAGGCAGATGATGTCGGCGTCGCGATGGCCAAGACCTCTTCGTCGGTCTTTCAGGTCATCGGTCGCGGTCTCGTCTACGGCATGCCGATCTTCCTCAAGGTGCTGGCAGCCGTTGGCACCGCGGCGATGCTGTGGGTCGGAGGCAGCATTTTGGTGCACGGGTTTGCCCAGCTGGGTTACGCTGGTCCAGAACACCTCATCCACGATGTTTCTGCGGTCATCGTTTCCGCCGGTTCCTTTGCTCCATCGCTGGTTGGCTGGCTTGCGACATCTGCCCAGCAGGCCGTGCTCGCCATCATCATCGGTGCGGTTGCCGTGGCTGTCATGGGCACTGTAATCGCGCCAATGTGGAGACAAATCCGCAGTCGCAAATATAATTGAGGAAGTGATTTTAAGAGCAACACTCCACCGGTAGCTCTACAACACTGATGATGACGGTTCGCGGTTTCGATACCTATCAAGACGGTTAGTCAGGAAAAGTTCTCCAGCACGGCCAAGAACGTATGCCGATCTCCCTGTCCCTCGGTCAGCCGAACCCGGCCCTCGATGTCGGCGAGGTGATGATCCATCAACTGTTGCGCCTTCGCCAGATCCTTCGCTTTCAGGGCCGTGACTATCAGGCGGTGGTGGTCGGCGCCGCAATCGTCCTTTCGCTCTTCTTCATAGAGGGACATGACAAGCGAAAGGCGGGCGACGATTTTGGACAACATCTCCGTCATGACAGCGTTGCCGCCGAGTTCTGCCAGAACGACATGGAACTTGCCAGAGAGCACCGTCTTAGACTTCTCGTCGCCGTGGTGATGGATATGTTCCTCTTCGTCCGCCAGCTTTTCCAGCGCATCCAGTTGATCAATGGTCGCGCGGTCCATGACGAGTTCGAGAATGGCGTGTTCAAGCTTGCGCCGTGCCTCGAACAGAGCTTTTGCTTCTTCGATGCCGGGCTCTGCCACGAAAGTGCCGCGGTTCTTTTTGCGCTCCAAAAGGTGGTCACTCTCCAGAACGCCCAGCGCGCCGCGCACCACGGTGCGGCTGACACCGAAATGATCGGCAATCGCATCTTCCAGAATTTTGACGCCGGGCTTGAGCGCGCCCTCACCAATGGCTGCGGCCAGTGTGTTGCGGATGCGCTCGGTCACGTCGTCATTCGCGGTTTCAACCGGATCCACCGGGCTGCTGGCCTTCGGAGCGGTTTTGGCGCTTAGACGTCGTGTCGTCCTCTTCATTTTCGTCTCCAGCTGCAATCAAGCGATGTGATTATTTTCATGAGAATATCCCTGCGTATATGCGCTTGAGAACAAAAGTCGAGATGTTCCCAAGGTTTTAAAGTATACTGGCAACAGATATGATAATGCACTGCGTATCGGGTGTCAGGCCGCGCGCTGTTTCGCCGATGTTGTGGAAAACGGAATGCCGTTTTGCGAGCATATATCCTCGATATGGCGCGCCGAATCCTTGATAAAGGTCACAGCCTCGTTGAAGCCATAGGACTGATGCTCATAGGTCGGGTAGCCATATTGGCTGGCTTCATAGGCTTCCCAATCAGGAATTTCTCCAGCGGCCACACGTTTCTCGAACGTATCCACCAATCCGAGATAGGCGTCCAGTTCCTCAGCCGTCAGGTCGGGATGGCCTAAGCGCCAGATGGGGTCGTTTATCTCGATACACTGACGGGGATTGGCCTTGCGCGGCTTGTCCTCGACGGAGGCCGCGACCTCAAGGGAGAGGTTCAAGTCCGGCTTGGCATTGGCGAGAATGGGGATGATCGTGGCAAAGTCGACAATGCCGCGACCGACGGGGCGGGTTTGGAAATCGAGGCCTCCGGTGGCATGGCCCACATAGGCATCCTTGATGTGGGTCTGGCGCACATAGGGCGCGACGCGTTTTGCGGCAAAGACCGGATGCTCGGCGCGTTGCAGGCCGTTTGCCGTATCGAAAACGACACCCATGCAATCCTCACCGACCTTTTCGATCAGCCGCAAAATTTCAAACGAGGTGATCTCGTCATGGGTTTCCATATTGAGATGAACGCCATTTGCGCGCGCAACGGGTGCGAGCTTCAGCAGCACCTTTTCGATGCCCAGCAACTGCTCATCCCATGTCACATCGGTGCGGAAGCGGTCATTGGCCAGCCGCCCGCGATATTCCGATTTGAAGTTGCCCGGCGACACCCAGAGTTCACGGCAACCGATGGCCGCACTCGCTTCGATCATGCGGGTAAAGCCCAGGATGACATCGCCACCGCCGATTGCGCGGAATTCCGGGGCCTCGGCGCTGCAATAGGGGTTGATCTTGCCGACGCCCGCTTCAAGGTAAAGGCCGAGTTCGTCGGCTTTGGCCCTGATATCGGCCAGTTCGCCCTTGTCCAGCGTCTCGCTCATGTCGAGGATCGTGCTGAAGAAAATGCCGCTTAGACCGAGTTCCTTGACGTGTTCGAGACTCTTGAGTGGTCCGCGTTTTTTCGCTTCGGGCAGTTTCTGTCCGTCAATGCCTAGTCTCATGATCTGCTCCTTGATGTTTCCTGATCGGATTTGCTGCAATGGCATTTCCGTTTGTTGATGGTTGAACCAGTGGCGTGTCAGCTTCGTCGTTGGGTATTTTTCTGCGCATCGCGGCGTTTCGGTGCGAGGCGCTTCTCCAGAAAATGTTGGCCGATGGATGCGATTGACGTGATGAGGAGGTACCAGAGCGAGGCAACGCACAGCAGCTCGATGACAAGGAAGTTGCGCGCATAGATAGCCTGCGCCTGGGTCAGTAGGTCCTGCATGCCGATGACGGAAACGATGGCGCTTGCCTTCAGCATGCCGATGGCCTGGTTGCCGGTCGGAGGGATGATGAGGCGGACGGCCTGTGGGAGAACAACGGTTCGAAGGGTCTGGAGTGGTCGCAAGCCCAGTGACGAGGCCGCCTCCCGCTGCCCACGATCCACAGCGTTCAAGCCGCCGCGGATGATCTCGCTCATATTGGCGGCTTCGTGCAGGCCCAGCGCCAGAAAGCCTGCAAGGGCAGGGGTGACGAGTTCGTTGATCGATATGGAATAGGCACCGATGCCCACTTGCGGAATAAACAGCGCGATGTTGAACCAGAAGAAAATCTGTACGATCAGCGGTACGCCGCGAAAACACCAGACGAAGGCGACCGCCATCGCTTTCAAAACGATATTCTGGCTCGCGGCCATGACGGCGACGATGCAGCCGAAAGCGATACCGAACACCATGGCACCGGCTGTAAGCTGCAAGGTCAGAACGACGCCGTCGAGGATAACAGGGTCGACCATGTAACGCGGGATTTCGCCCCATTGGACATTCTGGTTGCGTGCGATGGTGAGGATGAAGAGAGCCAGCGCGAGGATCGCGCTGGTACCGGATGTGATCTGCCCCCACCGTATCGGCTTGCCGAGCGGTGGGGCGATGGCCATGCTAACGGGTTGAGCGAATAGGGCCATGGCTCAATTCACCGGCATGCTGGCGGCGTCGTTGAACTTCACGGTTTTGACTGCGAGCGGGCCAAGGCCCCATTTCTCCATGATCGCCTTGTAGGCGCCGCTGTCGATCATGTGCTGAAGCGATGCGATGACCGTATCGCGCAGGTCCGGATTGTCCTTCGATACCAGCATGCCGAGATAGCCGACGGCAAGGCGCACATCGGGCAGCGCTTGCAGGCCGACGCCCTTGCCGGTCTGGTTTTCCGTCGTATAGACGCTCGTCGCATAGCCGTTGACGGTTGCATCGGCGCGACCGGTGCGCACGGCCTGCAACACGTCCGGCATTTTCGGGATCGACATGACGTTCATGGGTGTCGCGCATTTTGCCGATGCGGCTTCTACCATGCGTGCCTGAAACGTGCCGACCGGTACGGCAACTTTCTTGCCGCAGAGGTCTTCCATGCTCTTGATGCCGAGCGGATTGCCCTTGATGGTCATGATCGTCGTGGCGTCGAACATGTAGTCGATGACATCGACCTGCTTTTCCAGTTCCACATCGTCATTGATACCGGAAATGGTCATGTCGAAACGCTTGGAGAGGACCGCCGGCACGATGGCCGCGCCTGCACCGACATTGGTCATTTGAACATCGACGCCAAGAATGACACCGAGTGCTGCGGCGATATCGGCGTCGATCCCGATCAGCTTGCCGTCTTCCGCCTGAAAGCTGATCGGTGGCGTCAAATCGGTTGCCACTTTCAGCACTTTCTTGTCTTTGATCGCAGTTGGCAAGCGGTCAGCCAGTTTCTGGTCGAATGCAATACCCGGCAGTTTTGCGACATCTGCGTCGGGCACCATCTTGGTGGCTGGACCTTCTGCGGCAAGGACCGAGGTCGCCAGCAGCGAAAACGCGATACCGGTCAGGCCGTTTTTGAGACTTTTCTTGAAGCTGCGCATGCGATCCCCTTTTTGATTTTTTATCAGCGTGAATTCACAGAAATCACGATGCAATCGGCATGCCAGCTTGATGGGCGCATGTTTAGTATTCTGTTTTTAAAGGATTATTTTGAGCGTTTCCGGGTTGCAACGCTTCCGAAGAAATATTCGTATGAACTTGCGAAAATATTTTGATTAAAAAATGATCTCTCGTATGGGTGCCGACGATCTGAATTAATATGCAGCTATCTAAGTCACTGCTTTTACGAGGCATTTTGTCAATTTTTTAAATGATGACCTTCATGATCTACATTGATGTTTTCCGTAAATCCTCGGCAAATTCTCGTTTTTGGTCCTGAAATCTTGCTTAATGAATAAGCGACACCGACGCACATTGCCCATTTTTTAAATTCGAAAGTAAATCCAATATAATATTATTATAGATGTTCGGAAATATAAAAAACAAAAATAAATGTTATTTATCAAATCATTGAAAATGAGTGGGATTTGATTTTTGCAAACTGGCATACGGTTTGCAAATCCCTTGGCATGACCAGCACCGAAGCTCACATCGCCGACCGATCCCATCTTCGCCTAGTGCCATTGGGCGCAGAGCGCTTTGACGGCAAGGCGCAACCTGAAGGTATATCAATGGCAGACGCCCCGAAGACAGCAGAGGGCAAGCAGCTCAGCGTTCGCGGTCTGACCCATAGCTATGGTGGACAGAATGCGATCAACGATATCTCGTTCGAGGTTGCGGCTGGCGAGATCGTAGCGCTGCTGGGGCCGAGCGGCTGTGGCAAGTCCACGGTGCTGCGGGCAATCGCCGGTTTGATCCAGCCGAAGAGCGGCGTGATCCAGCTCGGTGGACAGGATCTCGCCCATGTTTCGGCCCGCTCCCGTGGTATCGGCATGGTGTTCCAGAATTACGCGCTGTTTCCGCACCTGACAGTGGCTGAGAACATTGCTTATCCGCTGGCCTGCCAGCAGCTGCCGCGTGCGAAACGCAAGGAGCGTGTCGAGGAAATGCTCTCGCTCGTGCAGTTGAACGGTTATGGAAACCGGTTGCCACGAGAACTGTCCGGCGGTCAGCAGCAGCGCGTGGCAGTTGCCCGTGCCATTGCCGGGCGACCTTCGCTTCTGCTGCTCGACGAACCGTTCGGCGCTCTTGACCGGGCGCTTCGCTTCGATTTGCAGGTCGAGCTTCTGCATCTGCAGAAGACACTCGGTATCACGACGCTGATCGTGACCCATGATCAGGAAGAGGCGCAGAGCCTTGCCGGACGTCTGGTGCTGATGAACAAGGGCAATGTCGAGCAGATCGACACGCCGATGGCCGTTTATGACCGGCCAAAAACGCTGTTCGTGAATACCTTTATCGGTCAGGCCAATCTGCTGCATGGCACGGTGCAAGGGTTGGATGCGGAGGCCACGACGATTGCGCTTGCGAACGGCAAGACACTCGTTCTACCGCGTAGGCTGAACTTTACGGTCGGCTCCAAGGTCACCATCACCTTTCGCCCCGAAGACGTCCGTCTTTCAACGAGCCCAAGCGACTTCGCACTGCCAGCACGGCTGACCGTGTCCGTGCCCCTTGGGCCGACGCTCGTCCACGATCTTCTTCTTGAGGACGGCACAGGCCTGCGTGCTTCGCAGGTGCGTGGACCGACCACATTCATTCCCGAGCCGGGAGCACAGCTCTTTGCCGAGATTGACACCACCAGGTGTCACGCCTTTCCGAGCGAACCGGAAGCATCCAGTGAATGAACAACAACAATAGAGGTGAACAGATGCAGGACTTCAACATCACAAGACGTCATTTCGGATTGCTTGCCGCTGGTGCGGCTGTCGCCGTCACCGCCCCCTTTGCAGCCCGTGCTGCCGGTGGCACCGCAATTGCCGCGACCTTTCCGGGGAACTGGGAAGACGGCTATCGCACGGTACTGACGCCACTCGTCAAGGAGGCAGGCTTCGATCTGACGGTCGCACCAGCCATGGCGCAGGACCAGCTTGCCAAGGTTATGGCCAGCCCCGGCAATCCGCCTTACGACACATTGCTGATGTCGCCCGGCCAGATGGCCGTCGCTATCGAGAATGACCTGATCCAGAAGATCGATCCGTCCAAGCTCAAGAACTGGAGCATGCTCGACCCGGCATTTCAGGGCGAATACGGCCCGACCGTCACGGTCGAAGTCAATGGCATCGCCTATAATCCGGATCTGGTGCCAGCACCCAAGGGCTACCGAGACCTGTTCGAAAACCCCGTCTACAAGGGTCTTGTCTCCTGGACCGGTTTCGCCTCCAACACGGGCGTCATGGCCTATACCGAAATCGCCAAGATATTCGGCAAGGGTCCTGATGACATGGATGCCGTGTTCAAGCTGTTCAAGGACAATCCGGAGCACATCAAGGGCGTCGTCGCCAGCACCAATAACCAGATGACGCTGTTCCAGCAGGGCGAAATCGCCGTCTTCATGTGCTCGACCGGCAATGTCGCGCGTCTCAAGTCCATGGGCTTGAAGGCCGAGTTCGTCCAGCCGGAAACCGGCTCTCCCGCAGCGCCAGTGAATATCCACCTGACCAGGGGCGCGAAGAACCCGGATGCGGCCTATGCCTATATGGACGCTGCCATCTCCAAGGCAGCGCAGGACAAGCTGAAGATGCCACCGACCGAGATGTTCCCGACGAACAAGCAAGTCGAACTGACGCCTAGCATTGAGGCCTATGTGAAGCGCGAACAGCTTGCATCGCTTGTCTATCCGGACTGGGCTGCAATCAACAAGAACCGTGCGGAATGGATCCGCCAGTTCGACGCTCTCGTCGCCGGTTGAGGGTAGCACATGAAAGCGAGCGGTTTCCCATACGTTATCCCGATGCTTTTGCTGTCGGTGGCGTTCTTTGCGACGCCGCTCGCCGTTCTCGTCGGGTTCAGCTTCATCGGCCCTGACGGCGTGTCGCTACACAATTACGCACGCTTTCTTGGCGATGCGTTCAATTACCGGGTGCTGGTCAACACTGCCAAGCTCGGTCTACAGACCATCGCCAGCACCACTTTGCTCGGCATTCCCATTGCGCTGCTCTATTGGCACAGTGGCAAGACTGCGCGGCAGATCATCATCTTCCTGACGCTTGTTCCCATGTTGACCAGCAATGTGGTGCGAACCTTCGCCTGGATCGTTATTCTTGGGCGACAGGGGCCGATCAGCGAGGCCTTCGTTGCGCTTGGGTTTGCGGAGCGTCCATTTACACTGCTCTCCACCGAATTGGGTCTGGTCATGGCGATGTGTCAGATCGACTTGCCTCTGATCATCCTGCCGCTGATCGCCATCCTGTCGCGAACGCCAGTGCAGTTCACCGAGGCCGCGCAGGTGTCTGGCGCGGGGCCATGGCGTATCCTGGTCACGGTTCTCTTGCCGATGATGTTGCCCGGTCTGCTGGCGGGCTGGATTCTCGTGTTCGCAAGCACCAGCGCGTCTTTCGTCACACAGGCCGTCATCGGCGGTGCCCGCAACGTCTATGTGCCGCAGCTGATCTACCGCGAGGTCGGCACACTGTTTGACTGGTCCATGGCCTCGGCGATCGCGGTCGTTCTGCTTCTATCGACAGGCATCCTTCTCGTCGCCATGACCATGATTTCCCGTCACAGGAGGCTCGTTGGCCATGCATAATCATCGCGAAAACCCGATCCCGACTTTCCTCTACAAGGCATTCGTCTTCGGTTTCGGCAGCCTCAGCCTGATCTATCTCGTGGCACCGATTGTAATAGCAATCACCATGTCGTTCACCTCTGGCCAGACGCTTAAATATCCTCCGGAGGGGTTCTCCCTGCGGTGGTATGAGGCGCTGATCGATCCTGTGCGTTCAGGGACAGAACATATCGCAGCCGGCAATTCGCTAAAAATCGCGGGCCTTGCGGTGCTCGGATCGTTGCTGTTTGCCGTGCCTGCCACCATCGGCATGGCGCGGATGCGACGCCGCGCGGTCAATGCGCTGGAGCCGTTTCTGCTTGCACCGCTCGTTCTGCCAAGCCTCGTTTATGGTCTGGCAGCGCTGATCGTGGCGAATTTTGTCGGCTTCCAGCCATCGCTGTGGCTGACCGTCATTGGCCATGTCGTCGTGTTCGGTCCGCTGATGTACCGCGCTGCATCCGTCGTCGCGCAGGGCATCAACCCCTCACTTGCGGAAGCCTCCACCGTCATGGGCGCGACGTGGTACACGACGCTGCGGCGCGTGATCCTGCCGCTGCTGGCACCCGGCATTCTGGCCGGTGCCTTTCTCGTCTTCATCCAGTCGCTCGACAACGTCTCCGTCTCGCTGTTTCTCGCCGATGCGCAAACAACCGTGCTGCCGCTTCGCATGTTCGCACTGATCGAAGAATCGCTCGATGTCCGCGTCGCGGCGATGTCGGGAATCTTGATCGGACTGACCCTCATCGTGATGCTGGTGGCGAGGCGCGTGCTGGCACCCTCCCGGCAACCTGACCAATAAAAATACTTCTGGAAGGAATACCTAATGAACATACACGCCCATAAGGCAGGCAACTATCGCGTCGGGTCGCTGCTTGCCGATTTCGAGCCCGATTTCGACTTTGTTGCGCCGCTGCCTTTGCCCGTTGAAGAGTTCGAGGACCGCCTACGCCGCATTCGCCGCCAGGCCGTCGAGGCTGGGCATGACGCGCTGATCGTCCACACCGGCGGCGTCGGCTGGTTCCACACGTCCAACCATTATCTGCGCTACATCTGCGACTGGATGCGCGAGGGCGTGCTGATCATCCCGACGGATGCGGACAAACCAATGGTGCTCCTGTCCTTCTTCACCCAGTCCGTGCTTCTGCCGCCGGGCGGTGAGCCGGTGCTGGTGGAAGACATCTGGCAGATCGGCCCTATCGGCCGCGAATATGCGGACCGTCCCGGTGACAGCGTGATCAAGACGGCTGAAAAATGTGCCGAATTGCTGGCTGGAATGGGCTTGTCGAAGGCGCAGATCGGCCGCATCGGTGATCGCACGTCTCTCACTTTCTGGGCGGCACTCGATGAACTCATGCCGAAGGCCAAGTTCGTCGCAGACAATGCTATTCTCGACCGGATGCAGAAAGTGCGCTCGCCGCGCGAAATCGAAATGTTCCGGGCTGCTGCCCAACTCGTCAGCATCGCCACGCAGGCGGCCTATCACGTCGCCAAGCCCGGTGTCACCGATCATGAAATCTATGCCGCCTTCACGCAGGCCCAACTCTCCTTTGGCGGCGAGACCGGTGATGGCTATCAGATCGGCATCAACGAATTCGGCACCCATTGCGGCAAGCCCTATGGCCATGTCGTGCGCCCGGGCGATCTCATCAATCTCTATGTCTCCAACATCACCTATCGCGGCTATACCGCCCAGACGGCGCGCATGATCGCGGTTGGCGATATCACCAAGAGGCAGGAAGAGGTGCTGGCGGCCTGCACCGAGGGCGTCAAACGTGCCGAAAAACTGATCCGGCCCGGTGCTCTGATGCGTGACGTTAACAACGCGGCCTTCGAGCCGATGATCGAGCGCGGCATGCTTTCCTCACCGGAAGCGCGCACCATGCCTTACAATTGGGCACCGATGGATGATGGCAGTGCGCGGCTGATCCCGCGCCAATATGTGAAGAATATCGACTGGGAAGCGCAGGGCCGCACTCTCATGCATGTTTACCCGGCAACCCATGGCCCGCATAACCCCAATCTGGGTCACTCGGTCGGCATGGCGGGCGGCCAGAACAGTTTCAATATCTCATCCCACAATTACGACCGGATGGAAGAGGGCATGGTGTTCGTGCTGCACACGCAATGGCTTGAGCCGCTGTCGGCAGGCTGTAATGTTGGCGACATGTATGTCGTCACCAAGGATGGGTTCGAAAACCTTTCCTGCCACACCCCGCTTGAAACCCACCGCATCGCTGCCGAGGCCTGATATGACCGAACACACCCATTTCGATTTCGCCAAGCTTACCGAGCGAGAACGCTATAAGATTTTGATCGGCACAGTCATCCCGCGCCCGATTGCGCTGGTCACAACGGTGAGCAAGGACGGGACACCCAATGCCGGTCCCTTCAGTTTCTTCAACGTGCTCACCCATGATCCAGCCATCGTTGCCATCGGCGTCGAGAACTATTCCGACATGCGCTTCAAGGACACCGCCCGCAATATTAGGGAGACCGGCGAGTTCACCGTCCACATCTGCGACAATGCGCTGGTCGACCAGATGGAAATCTGCGCCATCAAGTTTGGTCCCGAAGTGGACGAGATGGAGGAGGCGGGCCTCGCCACCGTTCCCGGCCAGATGGTGAAAAGCCCCCGCATCCTCGCCGCCCCCGCCGCGCTGGAATGCCGCCGCCACACGACGCTTCAGGTCGGCCCAGCCCGCGAGATCATCCTCGGCGAAGTCGTCGGCGTCTTCGTCCGCAGCGATGCGATCAATGCGTCTAACCTGCACATTGACCAGCAAATGATGGACGCCGTTGGCCGTATGGGCGGGCATACCTATACCCGCACGCGCGAGCAGTTCGATATCAGGACGCTGTCACCGCAGGAATGGGAGAGCCGGAAGGCGGATGAAAAGGTGGCGGTAGAATGAGGTCTGTCGGGTTATAAATTCAGAGGCTTGTCTACGCCGGCAGAGTTGAAATTCGATTCCATTCAATGCATTGAATAGCTTGGGTGACTGAGGTGCGGATGTTTCCACGCCTCAAGCTTTTTAAGCTGCGATAGGGCAGCCGAGTCACGCAAGAGACGCATCGACCTAGGTGGGGTCGTTCTTTCCGAGCTTTATGTTTTCCATCTGCTTCGTTTCTGCTGCGTACTTATTCGATGCCGCTTCGAAGACGGTTTCAACTGAGGCGAGCAGATAAGGTCGCCGGGTTCGATGACCATGTTATTGACGGCGATGGGTACGTTACTTCGCCGGGAGACTTTTGTAGGGGCCGCGGTGAGTGACCCCAGCAACGGAAACGGGGAGGAGCCTTACAGGAGTTCTATTGCGGATGGCACCGAAGATGACGATACCGCCGAGGCCACACTGTGCTGCGTGGGCAACCATCAATTCTCCAATGAGCGCGTTGCTCAGGTCACTGACGCAAACCTCTTATATCTAACACTTAAAAAAGTTTGATTGCGTTGGCTACGAAATTGTCAGGTCCGATTTCCTCGATTAAAGGCCAGTTCGTTTACTTCGTCGTAGGTCTACATCCCTTCACGGCGATTTTTCTAAATCGGTGCTCCGACCACATTGCGTCTTGGTGCGCGGTATCAAAGCGACAGTATCTTTGGGATTGCACCGAAAGTTTCACAAATGGCTGGAAACGACGCTGTCACCGTTAACCAAAGCATCCGGCTTCCATCCGCCGACCTCCGTACAGACCAAGCTATCGCGGATTTGCTGCCTCAGCCAGCCATTTGCGACATCGCTGTCGGCGTGGCTTGCCCAGACCATTTTCACCGACGGAAAGGAAAGGCTGACGGGAACAGGGCTGACTTCGAGGTCGAGAAGCGCCGCGTAACGATCGGCAATCCGGCTCGGTACCGTGGCTATCACCGGTGCGACCTGTGCCGTCGATAGCACCGACATGTAGCCAGGGGCTGCCGTGATCACGTTCAGTTCCACACCAGCCATTTCCAAGGCATCCTTGATGCAACCCTGCAATGTCTCGTTCTGGGAGATGGTCGCATGGTCAGCGGAAAGATAGTCGAAGAGCTCCACAGGGTTCGACAGAGACAGCAGCGCTGGATTGTAGCAGCATGCCATTTCCGGTTCGTACAGTGTTTCGAAGAAACGGCGACTTGTCTTCGAATAGGTACAGCCGACTGCAATGTCGATACTGCCATCTTCTAGCGAAGGCTCCATCGCCTCGTATGGAAACACTCTGGCCAAAACCTTGATGCCGGGTGCGTCGCGTCGCAGGCGCATCGTTAATTCAGGAATCAGCAGCAGTTCGATTTCGGGGGACATGGCGATGCGGAACGTTCGTTCCTCTGTCGCAGGATCAAACGCTAGGTTGCCGGTCAGCGCCATCTGCGCCTGGCGAAGGGCATGGCGGACAGGGGCAGCCAAACTGCGCGCCCGCGCTGTCGGCTGCATCACCTGGCCCACCCGAATGAACAATTCGTCCTGCAAGAGGACCCGAAGCGTTGAAAGGGAATGGCTCATCGCAGGTTGCTGGATCTTCAGCCGTCGAGCCGCTTTGGTGACATTCCCCTCCGCAATGAGTGCGTCGAAAGCAACGAGGAGGTTGAGATCGAAAGAGCGCAAATTGAAATGATCGATAGTTGTCATGAGCCGCATCGATTTGATTGCTGATGCCTCCATACATACTTCCTCTGTAGGTTAGTTCCAAGACCTCATCATCAACACGCCGCGCAGCGCCCAGGAGTTCCCATGCAAACCCGCCGTTCCCTTCTCATCAGCACAGCAGGCGCAGCCCTTGCTGCAGGTGCCATGACCACCTTGCCTACCGTCGCCTTGGCCAAGGCGCCAATGGTTGGTAGGCAAGCCGCCAGCTTCTACCGCATGAAACTGGGTGACTACGAGATCACCGCGGTCTCTGACGGCACGGTGAAACTTCCGATGTCGAAAATATACAAGCACATCGTCGAAAGTGACGCAGAAACCTACCTCGAAGGTCATTTCCAGGCGGGTTCGGAAACTTCGGTCAACGCTTTTTTGGTCAACACCGGCGAGAGGCTTGTTTTGATCGACGCTGGCACGGGTGACCTGATGGGACCGGCGCTTGGCAAACTCCTCTCCAATATCGAGGCTGCGGGTTACAGGGCGGACCAGATCGATGACGTTATCCTCACGCACATCCATGCTGACCATTCCGGCGGTCTCATTGCCAATGGCAAGCGCGCGTTTAAAAACGCGATCGTGCACGTCAACCATCGCGAAGCCGAATTCTGGTTGAAGGCCGATGCCAAAGCTAAGGCTGATAAGGTTTTGGGTCCCCAGATTGCCCAGGCCAAGCAATGCGTCGGCCCTTACGTCGATGCGAAAAAGTTCGAAACCTTTGAAGACGATGCCGCCCCTTTACCCGGTTTTGGCTCGGTGCTGCGGGCTGGTCATACCCCCGGACACAGTGGCATCATCGTTGAAAGTCAAGGGGAGAAGATCATCTTCTGGGGTGACATCGCACATGGCGACGTGCTGCAATATGACCATCCGGAGGTGACGGTCGATTTCGACGTGGACCAGCCGATGGCTGCCGCCTCACGCTCCGTTGCTTTCGCCGAGGCAGCAGATCAGAAATATCTGGTTGCAGGCGCGCATCACGCCTTTCCTGGCATTGGCCATGTCCGGCGGGACGAGACGAACTACGACTGGGTGCCGCTGGTCTACAGCGCCAATTATTAAGGTCCGATCAAGCACCTTCGCCTGGATGATGTCTCGCTTTGACATTGAGTGAATCCTTAGGGGTTCACTCAATGCTCAGGCCGGCGTCGCCATCAAAGCATCAGCCGGTTTCACGGCCAATACTTTTGATGCGTCGATCCTGTTGTCGGAGCACTGAGACGTGTTGGCCTTGTGTCCATGATAAGGGCACGACATTCACCTTCGCCTGTTGCGATGAGTTCTCAGAAGTAACGGATGCGCGCAACTACCAAAGCCTCCTTTCAAGGAGCGCCCATGCCCCGCCGAACAACAGTGATCGATAGCTCTCAATGCGACGCATAACGGCGTGTGGCATCGAAGCCAAAGCAGCATTTTGGTTCGCGGGAATGCGTGTTTCGTTCCCACGACAGTGATCGGCATCGACCTTCTCCAAGCCAGATTGATCGGCGCAGGTTAGGCTGATGCTCACCAACACTGCGTCAGAGCCAAAATCGGATGTCGATTGACAGACCGTTTCCGATCTCTATTGGACCTTTCGGTTTTAAATCCGATCTTATTTGTATGATTAGTCTCCTCTTGCCATCTCCTTGCAAACCGTGAGAGCTTGGCGTCCATGATCCTGACTATCGCCATTTCGGGTTATCGGTCCCTTCGTAACCTCGTCCTTCCGCTTGAAAAGCTTACCGTCGTGACAGGTGGGAACGGAGCGGGGAAGTCGAGTTTCTATCGCGCGCTGAGACTTCTGGCAGATGTCGCGCAGGGACGGGCTATCGCATCATTGGCGGCAGAGGGTGGCCTGCAATCGACGATCTGGGCTGGACCGGAGGCTTTTTCGCGTAGCATGAAGGACGGCACAGCGCCCGTGCAGGGGACGGTGCGGAAACATCCGGTCGCACTCAAGCTTGGATTTGCATCGGATGATTACGGTTACGCGATAGATCTTGGACTGCCAGTCGCTCCACCCCCGCCGAGCTATTTTGCACTTGATCCCGTCATCAAGGCAGAGGCCGTGTGGGCAGGCGAAGCGTTGAGCCGCCGAAATGTGTTTGCAGAACGTGCAGGGCCGGTTGTGACCGCTCTTTCCGCAAGCGGCCAACGTGAGGTGTTGCTGCACGATCTCGCATCATTCGAAAGCATGATGACGCAGTCCGCTGATCCGAAGAACTTGCCTGAACTTCTGTATTTGCGTGCCCTGATGAATGGCTGGCGTTTTTACGATCACTTTCGAACCGATCCATCTTCGCCTGTGCGACAGATGCAGATTGGTACCCGAACACCGGCTCTTTCCTCCGATGGCGCCGATCTGGCAGCCGCCATTGCGACTATCCGGGAAATTGGCGATGCGGCGGGCTTCGACGCTGCTATCGAAGATGCTTTTCCTGGCAGCACGATCGAGATCAAGACGGAGCGAGGGCGCTTCGAACTTCTGATGCTCCAGAAGGGTTTGCTACGGCCGCTTTCGGTTACAGAACTCTCCGATGGCACGTTGCGTTATCTGCTGCTAGTGGCAGCTCTCAACACGCCGCGCCCTCCCTCGCTGATGGTGCTGAACGAGCCTGAAACCAGTCTGCATCCCAGCCTCCTTGCACCCTTGTCTCGTTTGATCATCCGGGCTTGTGACCGGTCCCAACTGCTCGTCGTGTCCCATGCGGAAGAGTTGGTGTCGCACCTTGGCGCCGAGGAAAAGGCTTTGATGGTAAGGCTCTCCAAGGAGCTTGGTGAAACGGTGGCTGAAGGGATCGATGCACCTGCATGGAATTGGCCTGCACGATAAGGCACTTCCCAACGCTCATTTGGTGACGTCTTGCGCAATATGGTCGATTTGCCGCTCCTCCCATGTTTGGAGGTGCCAACCTGCGATAGGATAATGACCGTGACGATGGCAGAACAGTTCGACCTGTTTTCCGAACAGGTTTCTCGCGACCACGTGACAATGTCCCATGCTCCCAAACTTCAAAGGCCAATCCACCTGTCGTTCCGGTCGGCGAAGCTGATACTGATAGTCCTTCATGAGCATAGCATCTCGATCTACATCTGCTGCACCGAGGCACCATGTCGTTATCGTTTGGCATGCGAGAACGACCTGGGCGCCAAAAGCAGATCTGGTGGCGCAGACAATTATGCGTTTACCTGGAACTACACGATGCGTGTGGGCTTGTTACTGCATTCTGCGCATGATCATGTTCGGGCTTGGGATACATAGTGCATAGTATGAGTGCCTTCAGGAGTAATTGCGTTTGAAAGTCTTCGATGATTTCGATTGGTCGGTTACCCCGATCGGCCCCAAGGAACAATGGTCTGTCGCTCTTCGTACCACCTACGATCTTATCACCGCTTCCGGGTTTGGCATGTGTGCTGCATGGGGACCTGAAGGAACATTTCTTTACAATGAACCCTATGCGGAGTTTCTCGGCGATCGTCATCCGGCGGCTTTAGGGCAACCTATCGCGCAAGTCTGGCCGGAAATCTGGGACGACATCAAGCCGCTGGTAAACCGCGCCATGGCAGGCGAAACTATCCGGTTGGAGAACATGCATCTGACCATGACCCGCAACGGCTATGAGGAAGACACCTATTGGACGTTTTCCTACAGCCCCTTGCGTGACGGTAACGTTGTCTCTGGCTTCCTCAATGTTGCCCACGATACGACAGCTCTTGTCGTCGCACAAAATCGCGACCGGGTTAATGCTGAACGCGTGCAACTGGCGCTGGGTGCCGGTGCGATCATCGGCACCTGGTTCTGGGACCTTCCGACTGACCGCTTTACGATCGATGCCGCCTTTGCAGACAGCTTCGGTCTCGATCAGGCGCTCGGCAGAACAGGTCTGCCGTTAGAACAGATCATAGCGACGGTACATCCCGAAGACCGAGACGGGCTGATCGGCGCCATCAACGAAGTCATTGCGCGTGGCGGTGCTTACGCCCATCAGTATCGCGTTCGCCGACGCGATGGGAAATACTACTGGATCGAGGCAAACGGGCGTGTCGATTTCGCTGAAGACGGGACTCCATCCAGTTTCCCGGGTGTCTTGATCGACGTTGAGGAGCGCCGGGCGGTCGAGGCTGAACGTGACCGTGCCATTTCCATGTTGCGCGCGCTCAACGACGGGTTGGAACAACGCGTGTCAGAGCGAACATCCGAGTTGCTGAAAGCCCAGGACGCTTTGCGCCAGTCTCAAAAGATGGAGGCTGTCGGTCAGTTGACCGGGGGACTGGCCCATGATTTCAACAATCTGCTTGCCGGAATTTCTGGAAGTCTCGAGCTCATGGAGCGCCGATTGTCTCAAGGGCGCGGCAACGAGTTGGATCGCTACCTTTCCGCGGCACAAGGTGCTGTGAAACGCGCGGCGGCGCTGACCCACAGACTGTTGGCCTTTTCCAGACGTCAGACCCTTGATCCCAAGCCGACCGACATAGACAGGTTGATTGCTGGACTTGAAGATTTGATCAAGCGCACTGTCGGACCCGCCGTGGATATTGAGGTCGTCGAAGCCTCTGGAACGTGGAAAACCCTCGTTGACCCATCTCAGCTCGAAAACGCGGTTCTCAACCTTTGCATCAACGCGCGTGATGCCATGCCGGACGGTGGGCGTATTACGATCAGAACGGAAAATACACGGCTCGACGCACGGGGCGCAGACGAGAGCGGCCTCCCGGAAGGCGAGTATGTTTGCCTTCGCATCACCGACACTGGAACAGGCATTCCAGCCGATGTGCTGGACAAGGTTTTTGAGCCGTTCTTCACGACCAAGCCGCTCGGGCAGGGGACAGGTCTCGGTCTTTCGATGATCTATGGATTTGCCCAACAGTCCGGGGGCAAGGTCGAGATATCATCCGAGCAGAATGCAGGAACGACTGTTTCGATTTTCCTGCCTCATCATATCCTTGATGGGGAGATCGAAGACGAACGCATCGAGACCCGCACGCCTGGTGGCGCGCGGGCGCAGGAGACCGTCCTTGTGGTCGATGATGAGCCGACTGTTCGAATGCTGATTTCAGATGTGCTTCAGGAATTTGGCTATACGGTCATCGAGGCCGCAGACAGTGCGACAGGCTTGAAGATTCTGCAGTCTGACGTCGGTATCGATCTGCTTGTCAGCGACGTCGGCCTTCCCGGCGGCATGGATGGACGCCAGATGGCAGATGCCGCTCGTCAGAGCCGTCCTGGATTGAAGGTCCTGTTCGTGACGGGCTATGCCGAAAACGCCGCCGTGCGCGACGGAAAGCTAGATCCTGGTATGGCCGTACTGACAAAGCCCTTCGCAGTCGAGACCCTTGCGGCCCAGGTTCGGGAACTCATAGAGTAGGGGACCACACCAGCAACCCACACACCCGTATGAATTGAGCTCTTTGATACCCTTCGGCTTTTTGGCGCGGTTACCATTCGAGAACGCCACTTTTTAATTGGCGGCAAATTCCTGTGCTAATTCCAAGGCAATCTCGCTGTCGACGTTGATTGCAGAGTTTTCGAGAAGACGGAGCCATACGTCGATATAGCAGGCGATTTCGTTGATTGGGATTTCGATCTGGGCATAGGTTATGGTCGTTCATCCCGTTCTTCACCCACGATCAGAGTTGGTTTCATTCGGAACCATGCGTTCAGGGTAAAGGCGAAGGAAGTTCCAGCAGGCACGGGTTCAACCGTCACTTCCTCTGTTTGCGAATTACTGCCACCTGGACGGTTCATGGGGGGTTTGCACGCGTGTGCGCTTCGCCGGTCTTAAAGCTTCAGTTAAATCGATAGCTCAACGGCCTTCTTTCATCCGCGCCCATCATAAATATGGCTGCCGAGTAGGCTGGATAAATCGGCAGCGCGTTGCTTTAGCGCGCGCTTGTGGGTCTCGACCCGTTCAGGTGAAAACCTCGAGAGCGGACCGGAGATACTGATTGCGCCGAGAAGTTCGTCATTCATCCCGAAGACGGGGGATGCGATGGCCGCCGTGTCTGCATCGCGCTCGCCATAGGAGGCGTAGGGCATTTGGGCCAGAAGTGTCTCGATCTCGTGAGCAGATTTGCCGAAGCAATCGCTGAGAACGTGGCCAGCAGCGCCCTTGTCCAGAGCGAGCAAATCGCCTTCGCGAATATGGTCTCTGATCGGCTGTAGCGAGTCTTCGCGGTAAAGACAAACGCGGTGTCGTCCCTCCTGGCGAAAGAACGACGCGCTTTCCCCTGTTTCCTCCACGAGCCGCGCCAGAGCGGGCCTTATCCTGTCCTCAAGTCGGAACTGTCCTGAATAAATGGCGCCAAGCCGCATCAGTTCAGCGCCAAGCGTGTATCCGCGACCGTCGGAACGGATCAAAAAGCCGGCGTTCTCTAGCGACTCGATCAAGCGCAGCGTCGTGCTTTTGTAAAGGCCGGTGCGATTGGCGATTTCGGTTAGGGTCAGCTTGCTGTCTTTGGCGTTGAAACAACTGAGGATAGACAGGGCTCTGTCCACCGCATCGACGCCACCGTTCCTTGGCTTTTCTTCCTTTTGCACATCCACCTCCAGCATTCCGGTAACGGAATCTAGCTTGACAAAAAACGCTCAACGTAGTTTGTTCTATTTGAAGGAACTATGTTCTGTCAAGTAGAACTTTTGGGAGTGGGCTATGCAGCGGTATCATCATTTCATCGGTGGCGAATGGGTGGAGCCTTCTTCCGGTGAATGGTTTGAGACGACCGAACCTTTTTCCGGTCAGGCATGGGCCGAAATTGCCAGGGGCAATGAACGCGATGGCAACCGTGCGGTCGAGCTTGCCCACGCGGCATTTCTGTCTCAGGAATGGAGTTCGCTGACGGCCACGCAACGTGGCGCGCTGATGCGCAAGCTCGCGGGCCTCATCGAAACTAATGTCGAACGCCTGGGCATGATCGAGCAGCGCGATAACGGCAAACTCATCGCCGAAGTGGCCGGTCAGGTGCGCAATGTGGCGCAATGGTTCTATTACTATGCCGGTCTTGCCGACAAGATCGGTGGGGAAGTCGTGCCAATCAACAAGGCGGATGTCTTCAACTACACGAAATACGAGCCTCTCGGTGTTGTGGTCGCCATCACGCCGTGGAACTCGCCGCTTGCGCTGACCACCTGGAAAATGGCGCCAGCCCTTGCCGCAGGCAACACTATCGTCATCAAGCCATCCGAATATACGTCGGCCTCCATTCTGGAGCTGGCGAAACTCGCAGATGAGGCGGGCTTTCCGAAGGGTGTCGTCAATGTCGTCACCGGTTTCGGTCAGGACGTTGGCGAACCCCTGGTGCGCCATCCCCTGACGGCCAAGGTGGCCTTTACGGGCGGTGATATTGGCGGCCAGAAGGTCAATGAAGCAGCGGCGTCCGGCCTCAAGAAGGTGACGCTGGAACTGGGCGGAAAGTCGCCGAACATCGTTTTCGATGACGCGGATATCGAGCAGGCGCTCAAGGGCGCGGTTGCGGGTATTTTCGGTGCATCGGGTCAGACATGCATGGCGGGATCGCGCCTGCTTCTGCAGGATGGTATTCACGATGAATTCGTGGAAAAGCTCAGGGAGATCGTCGAAACTGCCAAAATTGGCGATCCCTCGCTCTACGAAACCCAGATCGGCCCGATTGCCACACGCGCCCAGTACGAAAAAATCCTGCGCATGATCGAGATGGGCAAGGATGAAGGCGCAAATCTCGTGTGCGGCGGCAAGGCCCTCTCTGGCACCCAATTTGGTCAGGGACAGTTCGTGGAGCCGACGATTTTCACCGGCGTTCGCAACGACATGAAGATCGCCCAGCAGGAAGTTTTCGGCCCTGTCGTCTCGGTCATCCGCTTCCGCGATGCGGAAGAGGCGGTGAAGATTGCCAATGACATCGATTTCGGCCTGGCCGCAGGCGTCTGGACCAGGGATTTGCACCGCGCTTTCTATTGTGTTGATCGCATCCGCGCCGGCACTGTCTGGGTCAACAACTACCGGTCCACCAGCTTCACGACGCCGTTTGGCGGATACAAGCGCAGCGGTATCGGCCGCGAGGGCGGCGTGGAGGCGATGAAGGAATATTTGCAGACGAAGAGCGTCTGGATCACCACGGATCCGAACCGCGCCAACCCCTTCGTGCTGGGTTGATATGGCCATGGACAATCGCATCGACGAAGCCGTCGCCTGGTGGAAAACCGGCATTATCGACATCGCACCGGGCAAGATCGACATTCGCGGAAGGCCCATCGCCGAACTGATCGGGTCCATCTCCTTCAGCCAGATGATCTGGCTGATGCTGCGCGCTGAAATGCCCACCCCGCAGCAGGCGGCCCTGCTGGAGGCAGCACTTGTGGCCTCTGTAGACCACGGCCCCCAGGCGCCATCGATTGCCGTGGCACGTATGGCCGCCACATGCGGCGTCGGCCTCAACAATGCGGTTGCTTCGGCAGTGAACGTGCTGGGCGATGTGCATGGTGGCGCGGGGCAGGATTGCCTGGCGCTCTATCAGGCCATTGCAGCGCGTGTGGATGGCGGTGAAACGCTCGACGACGCGCTTGCAACGGAGGTCGGTGGCCGCCTTGGCCGAAAAGAACATATTCCGGGCTTCGGGCACCGGTTTCACCCCATCGATCCGCGCGCGCCGGTGCTCTTGAAGCTTGTCGAAGAGGCGAAAGCTGCCGGGGTGGTATCCGGGCGCTTTGCGGAAATCGGCGTGGGAGTCGAGGCCTTCATCTCCAGGGCCAAGGGTCGCACTGTGCCGATGAATATCGATGGCGCGACGGCGATTATCTTCGGGGAACTCGGTTTTGCCGCGCCGCTGGCGCGCGGACTGTTCATCCTGTCGCGCAGCGTGGGCATTCTGGCCCATGCCTGGGAACAGACGCAGCAGGGCGGTCGCATCAAGGGGCCCATGCCGCCATCCATCCCTTTCACCTATACGGGCCCGGCCACGGTCTCGAAGACCGGGGGCGAGATATGAGCAATTCCGCTTTGCCACTCGCCGGTCTTCGGGTTCTCGATTTCGGACACACGGTCATGGGGCCGTCCTGCACCATGATCCTGGCGGACCTGGGTGCCGATGTCGTCAAGATAGAGCCGGGCCCGAAGGGCGAACCGACGCGGTTCCTCAAGGGTTTCGGCACCGGTTATTTCGGTTATTTCAACCGCAACAAGCGCTCCATCATTCTCGATCTCAAGTCGGAACAGGGCCAGGAAGTCGCCCATCGCATGATTGCGGAGGCCGATGTGCTGGTGGAGAATTTTGCGCCGGGAACCATGAGCCGTCTCGGTATCGGCCCGGAAATCCTGCCGCGCTATCCCAAGCTCATCTATGCAAGCCTCAAGGGCTTTCTGGACGGCCCCTATTCCAGCCGTCTCGCGCTGGATGAAGTGGTGCAGATGATGGGCGGTCTCGCCTATATGACCGGCCCCTCGGGACGGCCGCTGCGGGCAGGAACCTCGGTGGTCGATATCACCGGCGGCATGTTTGCGGCGATTGCCATTCTCATTGCGCTGCGGGACCGGGACGCAACCGGCAAGGGCCGACTGGTCGAATCCGCCCTGTTCGAATCCACGGTGTTTTTGATGGGCCAGCATCTGAGCTATTCAGCGCAGTCGTCGGAGCCCGTGCCACCGATGCCGGAGCGGGTGTCTGCCTGGGCGGTCTATGAACTGTTCCGGCTTGCCGATGACCGCCAACTTTTCGTCGGCATCACCACGGATAGCCACTGGCACCGTTTCTGCATTGCCTTCAACAGGCCCGATCTTGCCGCAGATACCGCGCTCGAGACCAATAACAAGCGTATCGAGAACCGCGCGCGGCTGATCCCGATCATCACGCAGATCTTTGCGGACCTGGTGATGGATGAGGCTATCGCGCGTTGCGAGGAGGCGCGTATTCCCTTTGCCCCGATTGCCAGGCCCGAAGATCTGTTCACCGACCCGCATCTGGAAGCAACCGGCGCGCTGATGCAGACCACCTTGCCGAACGGGGTGACCACGAAGCTGCCGAAGCTGCCGATCACGCTGTCGGGCATCGACTTTGCCATTCGCCGTGATCCGCCACTGGCGGGGCAGCATTCAGCGGAAATCCTTCAGGAGCTTGGTTACGGGGAGGCCGAGATCCTGAACATCACGGGCGGGAGTGCCGTTGCCGGTCATTGAGCCGACAGCGCCGAAGACTGCCTGACATTACAGATGCAAGTTTTACGACCGGGAGGTTTTTATGTCGTCATCTCACAATTCCGCCGATGTCATCGTCATCGGCTGCGGTATCGCGGGCCTGAGCGCTGCGGTTTCGGCGCTGGAAGGCGGTCAGCGTGTCATTCTGCTCGAGCGCGCCCCGGAAGACGAGTTCGGCGGCAATACCCGCTGGACCGAAGCCTATATGCGCATGAAGAACGACAGCGAGATCTCCGACGATTTCGAGGATCACTTCGCGGCCAATGCGGGCCTCAATATCGACCCCGCGCTGTTGAGCGAGCTGACAGGTTCCTACGACACATGGCCGCCTGCGCTCAAGGCACATACCTTGCCAGACCCGGAGGTGATTGGCACCTTTGCCGAGAAAGTGCCTTCGACCATTGCCTGGCTCAAGGGTTTCGGCCTGAAATTCGGCCCGCAACCGATCTATCTTCTGACGCAGAATACTAGCCGCATTGCCGCACAGGGCGGTGGTCTGGCGCTGATCGAGCGTTTGATGGCGGAAGCGAAATCGCTGAAAGCATACATCCGGTTCAAAACCACGGCTGTCGCCTTGCGCTGGACCGATAGCGGTCGCGTGGCCGGTATCACCGTCATCGGTCCTGACCGTGAACGTTATGACCTGTCTGCACCCAACGTCATTTTTGCGTCCGGCGGCTTCCAGGGCAATCAGGAAATGATGACCCATTACATCGGCCAGAAGGCGAAGAATATTCGCCCCGTGGCACGCGGCGGTTATTATAACCGTGGTGAAGGCATCAAGATGATGCTGGAAGCGGGAGCCGCACCTGCGGGCGAATTCGGTTCCTATCACGCCGAGCCGGTCGATCCGCGCTCGCATCAGGCCGAGGCCGTGGTCTTCATCTATCCCTACGGTATTCTGGTCGATAAGCACGGCCAGCGCTTCCTTGATGAGGCGCCGGGCACGGTCGATGCTCATTACGACAATATCGGTCGCGCCATCGGCGACCAGCCGGATGGCATGTCCTATGTCATCTTCGATGCAAAGGTCGAGGACATCCCGCGCTGGAAGACCTCGATCCGGTCGGATATCCCGCCCTTTGAAGCCAACACGCTCGAAGAGCTGTTCGCAAAGATTGGCCTGCCGCCGGAGACGAAGGCGACGGTGGAGGCGTTTAACGCTGCCTGCCCTTCGGAGGAGGGCGAGTTCACGCCTTTCGCCATCGATGGTCGGGCGACGCGCGATCTAGTGCCGCCGAAGTCCAACTGGTCGCGCCGCATCGAGAAAGGCCCGTTCAGAGCCTTTCCGATCATTTCGTCCAACTGCTTCACGTTTGGTGGCGTGAAAGTTACCCGCGATGCGCAGGTCGTGGATCAGGACGGCAAGCTCATTCCCGGCCTTTATGCGGCGGGTGAAACGATGGGCATCTATCATCAGGTCTACACCGGCTCCACGTCGGTTCTGCGTGGCGCGGTATTCGGGAGGATTGCCGGGCTGCACACGGCTTCGGCTGCAAAATAAAGATTAATGGAGGAGGAATGACAATGAAAAACTTTATGATGGCAACGCTGATGGCAGGCGTTGCGACAATCGTGATGACCTCAAATCTCGCGGCTGCGGATTACAGCGACGGTGTGGTGAAAATCGGTGTGCTGACCGACCTTTCGGGGCAGTTGACGGATTCCACCGGCAAGGGCTCCATCCTCGCCGCGCAGATGGCGGCAGAGGATTTCGGTGTCATCGATGGCACCAAGGTCGAGGTGATCTCTGCCGACCACCAGAACAAGGCGGATATCGGTGCTGCCAAGGCGCGGCAATGGTATGACGTCGATAAGGTGGATGTGATCGTAGACATCCCGAATTCGGCGGTGGCCCTTGCTGTCCAGCAAATTACCAAGGACAAAGATAAGATCGCCCTGTTTTCGTCTCCGGCTTCGTCCGATCTGACGGGAAAGGCCTGCACGCCCAACGGTATTCACTGGACCTATGACACCTACGCTCTCGCCCATGTGACCGCCGAAGCGGTCGCTGCAAGCGGGGCAAGAAAGTGGTTCTTCCTGACCTCCGATTACGCCTTCGGGCACGCGCTGGAGCGTGATACGGCCAGCGTCGTCACCGCCAATGGCGGCCAGGTGGTCGGCAGCGTCAAGATGCCTGCGAATACCCCTGACTATTCTTCGTTCCTGCTTCAGGCACAGTCGTCAGGCGCCGATGTCGTCGCACTTGCCACGGCTGGCACCGATACCCAGAACGCTCTGAAACAGGCTGGCGAATTCGGGCTGACGCAGGGCGGCCAGAAAATGGCGGCGCTCCTTCTGGCCGATACCGAAGTCAATGCACTCGGTCTTGAAACCGCCAAGGGCGTTATGCTCACTGCGCCGTTCTACTGGGCGATGAACGATGACACCAAAGCCTTTGCGAAGCGCTTTTTCGCCAAGCACAAGGCCATGCCGACCTTCTATCAGGCCGGTGTCTATAGCGCGGTCTTACATTACCTGAAGGCTGTCAAAGCCGGTCAGACGGACAAGTCTGAGACGGTGTTGAAAACCATGCGCGACACGCCCATCAACGACTTCATGACCAAGAACGGCAAGATCCGCGAAGACGGTCGTGTCATCCGCGACATGTATCTGTTCCAGGTGAAAACCCCGGCGGAATCAAAAGAACCGTGGGACTACTACAATCTCGTCAGCACAGTTAGCGGAGACAAGGCAGCGCGTCCGCTGGCTGAATCCGAATGCACCCTGGTCAAGAAATAGGACGATCAATGAATGCAGCACGCATTATGGCGTGCTGCATCTCACGAGCGAGGCTGTCGTGAATACCCATACTACCACACCTGCATACCTAAAGACCGCGACCGACGCGTCGGGCAAAAGCCTGCGCTGGGCATGCGTCGATACATTCGTCCGCAGCTTCGGCAAGGAGCCGTCATCCTTGCCGTTTTCGGCGGTCATCATACTTGAATCCATGCTGGTGGGGGCCGAACTGGGGCTGGTTCCGCCAGATTGCGCCGTCAATTTCCTGATGAACACGAATGGCCGCGCCGATATTCTGTTTCCGGTCTCGCGCGTGCTTTTACAGGATGCGTCCGGTCTGCCGCTGCTTGTCGATCTCGCAGCACTTCGGGAGGCTGCGGTGTCACAGGGCAAGGCTGCGTCGGATGTCAGGCCGTCCGTTCCCGTCGATTTGGTTATCGATCACTCCGTGCAGACCCAGAACTATGGCCAGGCCTCGTCGCTGGCGGCAAACCTGAAGGCTGAATTCGCCGAGAATGACGAGCGCTATCGTTTCGTCAAATGGGCGCAGCAGAGCTTCGGCAGTCTTTCAGTCGTGCAGCCCGGTAATGGCATCGTCCATCAGATTCATATGGAGCACATCGCTACAGTCGTGAGCGAACGGCAGGGCTGGCGGATATGCGATACGGTTGTCGGCACGGACAGCCACGCCACCATGATCAATGGCCTCGGCATCGTCGGTTGGGGCGTGGGCGGCATCGAGGCTGAACAGCTTTTGCTGGATGAACCGCTCGATCTCGTGAGGCCCGAATTCGTCAAGGTCGAACTGACAGGATGTCCCCGGCCGGGCGTGATGGCCGCCGATATCGCCCTGACGCTCACAGCATTTTTGCGCAAGGCAGGCATCGTCGGCAGCTATCTGGAATTTGTCGGTGACGGCGTGGACAATATCAGCGTTCCAGACCGCTGCACTCTTGCCAATATGGCACCCGAATACGGGGCAACCCTGGCTTTCTTCCCCTGCGACCAAGCCGTTATCGATTATCTCAAAGATACCGGCAGAAGCGAAGACCACCTCCAGGTGATTGCCGAGCATCTGCAAGACCAGAAGATTTTCGGTTGGTCCTCCCGTCCGGGCGCTGTTTACAACAGAACCCTCCATTTCGATCTCGGCTCGATCAGGCTACGTGTCGCAGGCCCATCGCGGCCTGACCAACTGGTTGACGTGCCGGATCTCGCGGGGCTGCGCAGCCGGGATGGCGCGGTCTGGGATCACCGCATTGCGCTCGCCGCCATAACGTCCTGCACCAATACCGCCAATCCGGCATCCATGGTGGCGGCGGGTCTGGTTGCGCGCAAGGCGCGGGCGCTGGGGCTTGCCGTCCACCCATCCATCAAGACGGTGCTTGCGCCCGGTTCGCGCCGCATCGCCGGCTATCTCGAAGCCTCCGGCCTCCTGCAAGACCTTGCCGCGCTGGGCTTTCACATCGCCGCATTTGGCTGTGGCGTCTGTGTCGGCAATACGGGGAAACTGGCACTGGGCGTTGAAGAAAAGATCGTGGCAGAGGGAGGTGCTGCGGTTGCTGTGCTTTCCGGCAACCGCAATTTCGAAGGCCGTATTCATCCGGCCCTGCTATCTGCCTATCTGATGAGCCCTGCACTGGTGGTGGCCTTCGCGCTGGCCGGGCGCATCGATATCGACATCACCTCGGATGTGATCGCCCAGATCGACGGGAGGGACGTGGTGTTATCGGACCTCTGGCCTACGGCAACCGAGATTTCAGATATTCTCGACCATTCCCAGCCGACACCGACCACGATTGTCGAGACGCAGGCGTGGAGCGCTCTGCCCGCACAAACCGGCGAATGTTTCGAATGGGACGAGGCGTCCAACTATTTCATCAAGCCGCCGTTTTTCGACGATGCAGGTGATAACCGTTTGCCGCCCATCAAGAATGCGCGGCCTTTGCTGGTGCTGGGCGATGCCATTACCACAGATCACATCAGCCCTGTCGGTCCCATCGCAAAAACGTCGGATGCCGCCCGTTTCCTGATCGATGCGGGTGTGCCACCTGAGCGTTTCAACACATACGCGGCACGTCGCGGCAACCACGACATCATGGTCCGGGGCACCTTCGCCAATACGCGCATCCGCAATTTTCTGACATCAGACATCGAAGGGCCAGTTACCCGCCATTTGCCGGGTGGAGAGGTCATGTCGATCTTTGAGGCGGCGCGTCGCTATGCCGATGAGAACGTGCCGACGATCATTTTTGCGGGTGAACGCTACGGTAGCGGCAGCGCGCGCGACTGGGCCGCCAAGGGCACAGCCTTGCTGGGTGTCCGCGCCGTGATCGCAAGAAGCTTCGAGCGTATTCACCGCAGCAATCTCGTGATGATGGGTGTGCTGCCAATCCAGCTTCAGAATGCAGCTGATTATGACAAAGACCTCATGACGCTGCTGTCCGGGTCGGCGGATATCACGGTCACCATCGACCGGCTTGAAACGGAAGCACTTTTTCGTCCGCAATGCGTCATCCGTATCGCATGCGATGGCGCAACTCGGGAACTCGCCGCCATTCTCAGAGCCGATACGCCCCGTGAAACAGAACTCCTTCGACAGGGTGGCTTCTTTGCCAAAGTCGTCAGAAAGCTTGCTGCATGAAAGAAAAACGCAGGACACGCAGTTTGCGATGATTCTGACTTACCACATGCCTATTGTCGGACCCGGTTCCAGTCATGTGCGGATTCGGGTGGCAGGAGGGGGCGTGGTCGTTTCGCAAGTTCGCGGGAATCTGTTTCGCTCATGCCCGCCATACAGAGAAGGCGCACCACGACTTCGTCGAGCGATGGGGCGGAAGAACTGTCCTTGATCATTGCCAGGGAGACGCCAACGATGGCGAAGCATGTCATGCGCCATGTCAGATCTGGATCTGGCGTCGAAAACCGGCCCGCAGCGGTCGCGTTTCTGATGTCTCGTATGGCAAACGGTCCCATTCGGTGGAACGTGGCGTTGGCGATGACTTCGGAGCGATCGAGCAATTGCCTCCACCGCATATCCCCGGTGGCGGTTTCCAGTACGGTGCGGACGCCATAGGCATAGACCTGAGCCGGGTCTTCGAACGTATTGGTGACATTCTCTATGCGGGCGGCCAGTTGCTCCATCACCAGTTCCAGCACGGCAATTGCCAGCTCGTCCTTGGACTTGAAATAATTATAGATCGTGCCTGACGCGACATCGGCGCGCTCGGCAATCTCCAGCATGGTCGCAGCATCGATCCCTTTTTCGGAAATGACTTCATGCCCTGCCTTGAGCAGAGCTTCGCGATTGCGACGCTGTCGGCGCGCCACGCGGCCTTCGGTTTCCTTGCTGGTCAATGAACCCTCCCTCGGTCATCGCTTATTCTATCCAAATATGATGAATGTTCAATAATGAAAGCTTATCAGAAATGAATTTAGCTGATGATGCGATGCGAAAAATCAGTTCATTTCCTCCGAATTCACATAAGGCTTTATCTGATAAAACTGTAAAGTGCTGAAAAATAAACAGAAGAATCATGTTGCACCGCAAATGAATATAATCCAAAAATGACTTACTTTCTTTATTGAAAGTCATTCATTTATGAGATATCGTATTTTCAGGATGGAGATGATGGGGTGTTTGCCAATGTCACAGCGTGATGGGCGATGCTGCCTGACAACAGGGTAAACGACCGTAATGGCCGAATGGCTGTCGTGGTGGGTGCTCTAAATCCATGAAATTGCCGGTTCGTCATTTCGCCAACGACCTGTCATTGGCGCGTTGCGACCGTGCTTTTTGGGTCGTCAGTGAGATGTCATCGCGCAAATGAGGGAGGAGATGAGAATGTTTCAAGGAAATTACCGGCCGGAGACGGCGGACCAGTTCGATGCTGACGTTGCAATTGTCGGCGGTGGGCCGGTTGGAACGATGCTGGCGATTTTGCTGGGTAAAACCGGCAAGAAGGTCACGCTCATCGAGCGCTGGACAGGCGCCTATGGCCGCCCCCGCGCCGTAACCTACGATCACGAGGTCGCCCGTATTCTGGCCAGTTTCGGCATCGATTCCGAAAACGACGATGCGATCAATTATCACGACGAGCTGTATTACTGGAAAAGTGCAGACCGTGAAGATATTCAGATTGTCGATTGGCAAAGCCAGTCCGCATCGGGTTGGCGCGTTCGCTACTGGTTCAACCAGCCGGAGCTTGAAGCGCGCCTGACTGGCATTGCAGGTGAGCATCCCTCGATCACCCGTCTGGCGGGCTACGAGGCCATCGATCTACAACAGGATGCCGCGTCTGCCACGTTGAAAATCAAGCGCAATCCGCTTGAGGATGCGCAGGACACTGAAATCCGGACGATCCGTGCGCGCTATGTGGTGGGAGCAGATGGTGCCAACAGCATGGTGCGGCAGGCGCTCGGGATTGAGAACGAAGATAAGGGCTATTTCTTCGACTGGCTCATTCTCGATATGCTGCCGGAATTCGACTACGTCGCTTCGCGCAATGGCGAACCGGCACAGTGGCAGCTTTGCGATCCGAAACGCCCGACGACGGTCGTGCCTGGTGGTCCTGGCCCCGTGCCGGGTGGTCCGCGCCGCCGCCGCTGGGAATATATGGTGCTGCCGGGCGAAAATGCCGAGGAGCTTGCCAGCCCGGAGAATGCCTGGAAATTGCTTGAGCCTTGGGGTTTGACGCCTGACAATGCCGTGCTGGAACGCAGTGCCGTCTACCGCTTTCAGGCGCGCTGGGCGAAAGTCTGGAACAAGGGCCGCTGCGCAATTGCAGGCGATGCTGCACATCTGATGCCGCCCTTTGCGGGAGAGGGTATGTGTGCAGGCCTGCGAGATGCGATTGCGCTTGGTTGGCGGCTGAATGCCATCCTTGAGGGCAAGATCGCGCCCGATGTTCTCGACAGCTACACGTCCGAGCGCATCGAGCATGCCAAATACTATATCGATTTCAGCCAGAAGCTCGGCAGCATCATTTGCATCGCCGATCCGGCGCAGGCGGCAGAGCGTGACCGGCAAATGCGGGAAGATCTGCTGGCGCGCAACGGCAAGCCGGTGCCAACCGATATCTGTCAGCTTGGACCGGGAATTTGGTGCGCCGATACCGCCCATGCGGGCGAACTGTCCGTCCAGGGCGTGGTCGATTTCCAGGGCAAGCGCGATCGCTTCGATCAGGTGGTCGGTGTCGGCTGGATGGTGATCGGTCTGGATGCCGATCCCGCCCACGCCCTGTCTCTCCAGCAGAGGGAAGCATTCGATCTTATCGGAGGGCGCACCGTCCGCATCGGCTCAATGGGCACGGATAGTGATGTGGTCGATGTCGAAGGCACCTATGCCCGCTGGCTGAACGAAATCGGAGCGACCTACGTGCTGTTGCGCCCGGACTTCTACGTTGCCGCGACGGCTAGTTCGCCAGCCGATCTGCGCCGCCGTTTCGATGAGGTGATCTCGCATCTTCATCTGATTGCGGAGCCACAACGCGCAGTTGCCTGATCTCCAGAAACGATAGGTCGCGAAATGTCGATGTCGTCTTTCACATATACTGGCAATCCAGCCCGCATCCTGTTTGGATGCGGCAGCCGTGCCAGTCTTGGCGAGGAAATCCGTCGGTTGGGGCACAGCCGCGCATTGATCCTGGCAACACCGTTCCAGAAGGCGGATGCCGAGAAGCTTGCCGCTTCGCTTGGCACACTTGCCGCTGGCGTATTTGCGCAGGCGACCATGCACACGCCCGTGGATATCACGATGCAGGCTGTGGCGGCATTTGATGCGGCGCGCGCCGATTGTGTCGTTTCGCTGGGCGGCGGCTCGACCATCGGGCTCGGCAAGGCCATCGCCCGTCGCAATGGCACCGACCAGATCGTCATCGCCACGACCTATGCCGGTTCGGAAGTCACCAACATTCTCGGCGAAACGGATGGTGGCATCAAAACCACAGTCCGTGGACCGGAGATATTGGCGGAAACGGTGATTTACGACCCTGAACTGACCTGTGGCCTGCCGGTGGCAATGAGTGTCACTAGTGGCCTGAATGCCATGGCGCATGCGGTGGAAGCGCTTTACGCGACAGACCGTAACCCGATCACCAGCATGATGGCGCTTGAGGGGTTGGGCGCGTTGCGCAAAGCGCTTCCGGCCATCGTTGCTACACCCGATGATATCGCTGCACGCTCACAGGCGCTTTATGGTTCATGGCTGTGCGGCAGTGTGCTTGGCATGGTCTCCATGGCCCTGCATCACAAGCTGTGCCACACGATTGGCGGCAGTTTCGATATGCCGCATGCAGAGACACATGCGGTGCTTTTGCCGCACACGACAGCCTATACCGAGCAGGGTGCCACCGATCTGCTGAGGCCGGTCGCCGATCTGTTTGGCGCATCCTCTGCGGGCACCGGTCTTTATGATTTTGCTGCCAGCCTTGGCGCGCCGCTCAGCCTTGCCAGCCTTGGCTTTCTGGCCGCCGATATCGAGCGTGCCAGCGAGCTGGCGACGCTCAACCCCTATTACAATCCGCGCCCTGTCGAAGCTGAGGGGATCAGAACATTGATCCGCAAGGCGTGGGAAGGGACCAGACCGGACTGACTATCATCATCAATTCTGTGGGAGGAACTGCGATGCTGACGAGACGAACTCTATTACAGGCGACAGCAGCGACGGCGGTGGCGAGTTTTGCCATGCCAGCCATTGCTGCCGGTTCAAAAATCAAAATCGGCTATGTAACACCGCAATCGGGACCGCTTTCCGCCTTTGCGCAAGCCGATAGCTATATGGTTGCGCGGTTCATCGAGGCCGCAAAAGCCTCCGGTCTGGATGTAGAGGTTGTCGTCAAGGACAGCCAGTCCAACCCAAACCGTGCCGCTGAAGTTGCCAGGGAGCTGATCAGTCGCGACGAGGTGAGCATGATGCTCGTGGCCTCGACACCGGAAACAACCAATCCGGTGTGTAGCGTGGCGGAAGCCGAAGAAATTCCCGTTATATCCTCGGTTGCTCCCTGGCAGCCCTGGTTTATCGGCCAACAGGGCAATCCGCTCGACCCTGCCAGCTGGAAGCCTTTCGACTTCGTCTATCATTTCTTCTGGGGGCTTGAGGACAATGTCTCGGTCTTTCTCAACATGTGGAACAGCCTCGACACCAACAAGCAGGTCGGGGCGCTCTGGCCGAATGATGGTGATGGCAATGCCTGGTCATCGGATGTCGGGCTGCCGCCGGTTCTGGCGAAATCCGGCTACAAACTGACCGATCCCGGTCGCTACCAGAACCTGACGGATGATTTTTCCGCGCAGATCAATGCGTTCAAAAAGGCAAACTGCGAAATCATGACCGGCATCCCGATCCCGCCGGACTTCACCACGTTCTGGACGCAGGCTGCCCAGCAGGGTTTCAAGCCGAAGGCGGCCTCGATCGCCAAAGCCCTGCTGTTTCCAGAAAGCATCAATGCCCTTGGCGATCTTGGCCATAACCTCTCGGCAGAAATCTATTGGTCGCCGAAATTTCCCTTCAAGTCTTCATTGACGGGTGAAAGCTGCGAAGAGCTTGCAGCCGGGTTCACCGCCTCCGCCAAACGTCAATGGACGCAGCCCGTCGGCTTCACACATGCCTTGTTCGAGGTTGCCGCCGATGTCCTGAAGCGGGCAACCGATCCCACCGACAGCGCGGCATTGGTGGAGGCCATTGCCGCAACCAAACTCGATACGGTGGTCGGCAACATCGGGTGGGGCAAGGATAATGTGCCGCCGTTTGCGCGTAAGAACGTTGCCAAGACGCCGCTCGTCGGCGGCCAGTGGCGACGGCAGGGCGACGGGACGTTCGATCTCGTTATCGTGGAGAATGCCAATGCGCCGAACATTCCGCTTGGCGGCAAGCTGGAAGCTCTCAACTGATCGAAACGGGGTCTGACGCCCGACACGCCGGGCCCCTTACAACTCTGTTCAGGATTTATGTCCATGCCGATACTCTCGCTCAATGCGGTGTCGAAGTCCTTTGGTGCGCTTAAGGTGACGGACAACGTCTCCTTCGACCTCGCCCGTGGCGAAGCGCTCGGCATCATCGGCCCGAACGGGGCCGGAAAATCCACGCTGTTCAATCTGATCACCGGCAACATCGCCGCCGATCAGGGTGACATCATGCTTGAAGGCCGCACGATTACCAGTATGTCGGCGATGGAGCGATGCAAGGGCGGAATCGGTCGATCTTTCCAGATTCCGCAGCCTTTCGACCGCCTGTCCGTTTATGAAAATCTGCTGGTGGCTGCCAGGTTCGGCGGCAATGTAAAGGCTGTGGATGCCCCGGATTTCTGCATGGATATACTGGGCCGAACCGGGTTGGCCGCTCAGGCGGAAACATTGGCGGGCAGTCTGCCGCTGCTCCGCCGCAAGCGACTGGAACTTGCGCGCGCCATGGCAACCAGACCCAGGGTCATCCTGCTCGACGAGATCGCCGGCGGTCTGACGCAAGGCGAGTGCGAGGAACTTGTCGCAACGATCAATTACATCCACGCCGAGGGTGCCTCGATCATCTGGATCGAGCACGTGCTTCACGCCCTGACCAATGTGGTCAGCCGCCTGCTGGTGCTGAATTTCGGCAAAATGCTGATGATCGGGGAGCCGGATGCCGTCATGGCCTCGCCAGAAGTTCGGGAAATCTATCTGGGGATCGAGACATGACCGGCGCACTTCTCTCACTTTCACAGCTCAAGGCCGGTTACGGGGATTTTCAGGCGCTTTTCGGCGTCGACATGGTCCTGAACGCAGGTGAAACGATCGCCATTATCGGTGCAAACGGCGCCGGAAAAACCACCTTGATGCGTGCCATCACGGGCATCGTCAGGGCGACCGGCGGCACCATCCATCTCGATGGACAACCGGTTCATGAGCGCATGGCGCCCGATATTCTCAAGATGGGAATTGCCACGGTCCCTGAGGGACGTCGCCTGTTTCCCTCGCTGTCGGTAGAGGAAAATCTGCTGATCGGGGCCGATGCCCGCAAGGTTACAGGGCCGTGGACGCTCGATGCGATCTATAAACTCTTCCCCATCCTGAAGGACCGCAGACACCATCCGGGCACGGCGCTTTCGGGTGGCCAGCAGCAGATGGTGGCGGTTGGCCGGGCGTTGATGAGCAACCCGCGCGTTCTTCTGTGCGATGAACTTTCGCTCGGCCTCGCGCCCGTCGTCATCCGCGACATTTACGCAGCTCTTCCCGCAATCAAGGCCTCCGGCGCGTCTGTCATTGTCGTAGAGCAGGACATCGGGCAGGCGCTCAAGGTCGCCGATCGCATCTATTGCATGATGGAAGGGCGGTTCACGCTCGAAGGAACACCGCAAACGCTGTCGCGCGAAGCGATCCACAACGCCTATTTCGGAGTAAGGACATGATCTGGGTCGATACGATCATGCAGGGGATTCTGCTCGGCGGTCTTTACGCCCTTTTTGCAGCGGGACTGAGCCTCGTCTTCGGCATAATGCGCCTTGTCAATCTGGCCCATGGCGATCTCATCGTGCTGGCGGCCTATCTCGTCCTGACGATCACCACGGTTCTCGGCCTCAATCCCTTTATTGCGGTGCTGATTGCCTTGCCGATCATGTTTTTTCTCGGCTGGATCTTGCAAACCTACCTCTTCAACCGCGTGTTGGGACCTGACGTTCTGCCGCCTCTGCTTGTCACCTTCGGACTTTCCGTGGTCATTCAGAACCTTCTGCTTGAAGGCTTCTCGGCCGATAGCCGCAAGCTGACCGCGGGGGCTATCGAAGCCAGCTCCGTCTCTGTCGGTTCCTCATCGCTTGGTGTCATGCCGCTGATCACGCTTGGGTCGGCAATTGCGGTGATCTTCGTGTTAAACCAGATTTTCTACCGAACGGCGCTAGGACGGGCATTTCGGGCCACCTCCGATGATGTCGTTACCGTTCAGTTGATGGGCATCCGACCCGCGCGGATATTTTCGATTGCCACCGGCATCGCGATGGTGGTTGCCACCATTGCTGCGCTCTATCTCGGAATACGCGCCAATTTCGATCCGTCCATCGGGCCCGCTCGCCTGCTCTATGCGTTCGAGGCCGTCATCATCGGCGGGCTTGGTAGTCTATGGGGAACGCTGATCGGCGGTATCGTCATCGGTCTTGCCCAGGCGCTGGGTGCGGCTCTCAATCCCGAATGGCAAATTTTATCCGGCCATATCGCTTTCGTCGTCATTCTTCTGTTCCGTCCACGGGGTCTGTTTCCCCGGGCAATCGATTGAGGTCCGTCATGTTGCTCATGCCCAAAACAACTGGCCGCCTTGCAATCGGGGCCGTTGGCGTTGCTGCTCTCCTGACCCTGGCGGCAGTCCCGTTCTTTGCGTCACGCGCCATCGTTCAGGATCTGTTTGGCCTGTTGACGTTGCTCGTCCTTGCCATGAACTGGAATATGTTGGCCGGTTTTGCAGGACTTGTGTCCGTCGGTCAGCAGGCCTTTGTCGGTATCGGCGCCTATGCCATGTTTGCCGCAGTCATCATCCTGGGTCTCGATCCGCTGGTCGGCATCGTCATCGGCGGTCTGGTCGCCATGGCGCTCTCCATTCCCATGGCGTTTTTCGCTTTCAGGCTTAACGGTGCTTACTTCGCCATCGGTACCTGGGTCGTCGCCGATATCGTGCGGCTGGCGGCGGGGCAAATCAAAGCGCTTGGCGGCGGCACCGGAACCTCGTTGCCGAAGGGTACCGCAAAAGCGATGGTGGGTGTGGAACAGATCAGGGCACTTCTGGATGTCTCCGTCGCCGCCGCAACCGATGCGCTGGTGTACTGGCTGGCGCTCACGCTTGCCGTGGTCATGCTCATCGCATCCTGGTTTTTTCTGAGGTCACGCATGGGGCTTGGCCTTCAGGCCATCCGCGACAACGAAGTTGCAGCCAGGTCCGTAGGTGTCGATCCGCTGAGATTAAAGTCGGCGGTTTTCCTGCTTTGCGCGTTCGGAACCGGACTGTGCGGGGCTCTCATGTTCCTGCAAATTACCCGTATCACCCCCGATGCCGCGTTTTCGGTCATCGACTGGACGGCTTTTGTCGTTTTTGTCGTGGTCATCGGTGGCATCGGCACGCTTCCCGGCCCGATTGTCGGGGTCGTCGTTTTCTACATCCTCCAACGGGTCTTTGCCGATTACGGCACCGTCTACCTGATCCTGCTCGGTATGATCGGAATCGTCATCATGCTGTATGCCCGGCGTGGCCTCTGGGGCACGTTGGCCGATCGCTTCGGCATCGAGATTTTCCCGCTGCGCCAGAGGCCGCCGAAAACACCAGGACCATCCCTGCCACATCTGGCGCCACCAGCGCCTGCGTCCCATTGAACCATCAGCCATAAGGAGTGCTCCATGACGCACTATTTCACCGAAAAAAACTCCGTCGACGCCGTCAACCGACGTATGGGCCTGTCGACCGACCCACGGCTCGCCGAGGTTCTGAGTTGCCTGGTGACCCATCTCCACGCTTTTGCCAAGGACATCCAGTTGACGCAAGCCGAGTGGGAATATGGCATCGAATTCCTGACGAAGGTCGGTCAGATTTGTTCCGACGAGCGGCAGGAATTCATCCTGCTGTCCGACACGCTGGGAATGTCCATGCTGGTCGATGCCATCAACAACCGCCGTCCGCCGGGTGCGACGGAAAATACGGTGCTGGGACCATTCCATGTCGCGGATGCTCCTGTGCGTCAGATGGGGGACGATATCAGCCTCGATGGCAAGGGTGAACCGTGTTTCTTCGAAGGGTCTGTTGTGGATATGCAGGGCAATCCTATCTCCAGTGCCAAGATCGATGTCTGGTCAGACAATGCCGATGGTTTTTATGATGTCCAGCAGCCGGGCATTCAGCCCAAATGGAACAATCGCGGGATTTTCATCACAGGCGAGGACGGGCGCTATTCCTTCGTCGGCATCAAACCGGTTCCCTATCCTATTCCTGACGACGGACCCGTCGGTAAAATGCTCGGCCATCTCGGTCGCCATCCCTACCGGCCTGCCCATATGCATTACATCATCACGGCGCCCGGGTACGAAACCGTGGTGACGCATACCTTCGTCGGAGACGATATGTATCTGACCTCAGATGCGGTGTTCGGCGTGAAGGAAACGCTGGTCGCACCTTTCGAAAAGGTGGCAGATGGCGAGACGCTGTGGCGTTCACCCTTCGATTTCGTCCTGACACCCGTGTGAGGATCAACCATGCCAAATATGAAAATTTACGTCGATGCCGGTCGTGGGGCGCAGACTGTAGCAGACATTCGCGGCATTCTTCAGCCACTCCGCAGCATGCTGTGTCGCGAGCTCGATGTGGATGTAACGGCCTGTCAGATCGTCATCGTGGACGTCTGCGGGCTTGAGGATCAACCGGCTGTCAACGCCGAAATCCTGCTTCTGCCAAGGCCTGAACGCAGCCGGGAACGGATAACGGAAGTCTGCAAACTGATCCGCGAAATCATTGCGGATGCGACCGGGCTGCATGTCGCGGTGCGGTCCGGCATGCTTGATCCGCAGACCTATGTTGCGCTGAAATAGAGGTGAAACAAACGTCACGTCCAGCGTCGATGTGGCGTTGAGGGTGGCGACTGGTCGATCGATTTAGACGTCCGACTATCTTCTATCGCCATTCGTTTTTTGCCGCTGAACGCACTTTCTATCGCTGTTTGTGGACCGTTTTTAGTACAATTATAATGATTTTATACAATTATACCTTTTCTAAGTTGGGCACTTAAATCGACTTCTAGTTGGGGGAGTTAAATGTTTGGTTTTTTGAAGAAATTTTCGTTTCGTACGCAGTTGGTCATGCTTGCGATCGTTCCGTTGGTTGCGACGGGTGTTCTGGGGGTGATGGTCAGTCATAGTGCCTACGGCCAATTCGTTGCCTTGGAAAAGGCAGTCGATCTGGTTCGTGTGGCGCGGGCGGGTGCGGCTCTTCAAAGATCGATGCCAGCGGAAGCGGGGGCAAAGCCAGCCGAGAGGCCCGCGCTCCGGCAGAAGACGGACCAAGACTATGCCGACCTCATGCAAACCTATGACGCATCGTTTGCAGCTGGCAACGAGGATCCGATTCTTGCCGGGATGAAAGCAAGGCTGACACAGAACTTTGCCAACCTTTCCGAATATCGCCAGAAAGTTGATTCCGGCGATACCGATCTGCTTCTTCCGATAAAGTATTTGCAGCCGATATCATCCATCGGTCTCGATATTGCCGGGCGTGCAGGCAATCTTGTCGAGGATGCGGAGCTATCGCGGGGCGTTCGGGGTTATTATGCGTTTCTTCAAGCCAATAATGGCTATTTGCTATACCTGACCCTGGGCCGACGATACACGCAGACCGGAAGCCTGCCTGTCGATGATTTGAAGCATTTCTTTTTCGGTAAGGGCTTGATTACCAATTCGGCGAAGACGATGCAGGAATTCGTTCCCACATCGCTGATGGCGGATTACAATCGTTTCTGGCAGTCTCCCGATGGCCAGTTGATCGAGAAAACGGTCGACAATATAAACAAAAATGTGACGTACAGCCCCGCTGCAGGGGATATCGATGCATGGAATGCGGCAATGAATGCGCGCCGTTTGGCTTTTGCCACCATGCTGGATGCGACGGTCGATAATCTCGATGATCTGGCGATGAGAAAAATCGATGTTGCCAGCCGCAATTTGATGATTGTGCTGGCTGGCATGGCCGTTCTGATTGCGTTGACGCTCGTCCTTTCCTTCTTTGTGTTCAAAGCGCTGTCCACGGCCATTCATGGGATCGCTCACCGCATGGGCACTTTGGCGGATGGCGACAGGGAGAGCGGCATCCCCAATCTCGGTCGTAAAGACGAAATCGGCGAAATGGCCAATGCTGTCGAAGTGTTCAGGCAGGCAGCCATTCGCAATGCGGAACTCGAAGCCGAAGCGGCAACGACACGTATTCGTGCAGAGGCAGAACGCGCAGAAATGCAGGCCCGTGCGGAAGCCGAAGCCGAAGAGCGTCTCAATCAGACGACCAGAACCTTTGCTGCCAACCTGCGGCGACTTGCCGAGGGTGACATGCAATGCGAAATCGACACGCCGATGACAGCGCAGTTCGAAGCACTCCGGGCTGATTTCAACACTTCCGTTCGCCATCTGCGCGAGGCGCTCGTCTCCGTCGAAAACTCGGTCGCCACGGTGACCGGCGGTTCGCAGGAAATCTCCGACGCATCGGACAATCTGGCCAAGCGTACGGAACAGCAGGCAGCCTCGCTTGAAGAGACCGCAGCGGCGTTGGAAGAGATTACGGCCAATGTGGTGTCGACCTCCAAACGTACGGCGGAGGCGCGGGATATCGTGCGCGATGCAAGAAACCACGCCGACAAGTCGGGCGCTGTTGTCCGCAATGCGGTGAGTGCCATGGAGCGTATCGAGGAATCGTCACGGCAGATCAACCAGATCATCTCGGTCATCGACGAAATTGCTTTCCAGACAAACCTTCTGGCCTTGAATGCCGGTGTGGAAGCGGCAAGAGCAGGGGAAGCTGGCAAAGGCTTCGCCGTGGTTGCACAAGAGGTGCGGGAACTGGCGCAGCGTTCTGCAAATGCCGCCAAGGAGATCAAGACGCTGATCAACAATTCGGCCCTTGCCGTCTCGGAAGGCGTGAAGCTCGTCAGCGATACCGGCGAGGGCCTTTCTTCCATCGAGCAACTGGTGCAGGTGGTCAATTCGCATATGGATGCAATCGCCACTGCCGCTCAGGAACAGTCTTCCGGTCTTGCCGAGGTCAATACGGCGGTTAACCACATGGATCAGGCAACGCAGCAAAATGCAGCGATGGTGGAGGAAATGAACGCGGCAGGGGCCGGTCTGGCGCAGGAAAGCCAGAAGTTGAGCGATCTTCTCTCGCATTTCCAACTTGGCGCGGTCGGTCTTCAATCCAGAGCCGTTACCGACCATCGCAGGGACGCAGTGCGGCGATACGCGTAAGGTAGGCTTAACTCACGCTCCCATTTCTCACAGAACGAAGACAATTCAGCACTTTGTTCTGTGAGGTCTTTGGTGCCCGTCTTGACCCCAGACTCATGAAAAGAGCGTTTCCCTTTAACAAGGAAACGCTCTCTTTTCGTCACCTGTACCGGAAACAGGGCGATAGGCGACCAACCCTTAAAAACCGACACGATCCGCGCCTTTGAGGTTGAGGATTTCTCTCGCCTCATCGGGTGTTGCGACCTCGCATCCCAAGCTCTCGATGATCTGTCGTATCTTGGCGACCTGCTGGGCATTGGATTGGGCCAGTTCGCCCCGGCTTATGAACAGGCTGTCTTCCAGACCCACGCGAACATTGCCGCCCATCTGGCTGGCCGTGGTGGCAAGGCCCATCTGCGCGCCGCCTGCGCCCAGAACCGACCAGCGATACTCATCTCCAAACAGACGGTCGGCAGTTCTCTTCATGAAGATGAGATTGTCCACTTCGGGCCCGATGCCGCCGAGAATGCCAAAGATGAACTGGATGAAGATCGGGGCTTTGAACAGCCCGATATCCATGCAGAAACGCAGGTTGTAGAGGTGACCGACATCGTAGCACTCGTGCTCGAATTTAATGTCATGGGACGCCAGTTCCGTCGCGACAGTCTCTATGTCCCGGAAAGTGTTGCGGAAAATATATGTGTCGGAATTGGCGACATATTCCTTTTCCCAGTCGAATTTCCAAGAATCGTAACGCTTCGCGAGTGGATGGAAGGAAAAATTCATCGAGCCCATATTGAGGCTGCACATCTCCGGTGAAAAGCGTTTGGCCGGTGCGACGCGTTCCTCGATCGAGTTTTTCAGGCTGCCGCCGGTGGAGATGTTGATTACGGCATTCGTCGCCTGCTTGATCCGTGGAAGGAACGTGGAGAATGCGTCGGGATCGATCGTCACGCCGCCATCTTCGGGGCGACGCGCGTGAAGGTGGAGGATCGATGCGCCGGCTTCCGCCGCTTCCACGGCCTGCTGCGCAATATCGTCTGCACTGTAGGGTAGCGCATCGGACATCGTTGGTGTGTGAATGGCACCGGTGATTGCGCAGGTGATGATTGTCCTCGGACGCTTGGCCATGACGATATGCCTTTTCAACAGAGTGATATGCAGATGTTCTTCAAAATAATCGGGTTTGCTCAGTCCAGAATCTGTTCGAGCCTGCGCAGATGAGTAACAACCTTTTCCCGCAGCGCTTTTGCTTCTTCAGGTGACCAGGAGCGGAACCCGTCGCCCGTCTTCATGCCCAATCGTCCAGTCGCGACCAGCTCTTCAAGCAAGGGTGACGGTCCCGCTCTGCGTTCGAGATCCGCAAGCACGGTGTTGTGAATATCTAGCGTCAGGTCGCAACCGACGAGATCGGCATTTTCAAGGGGCCCAAGAACGGCAAGGCGTCTGCCGAAGCTGGCCTTGACGACGGTATCGACCGCGCGCGCATCGCAGATGCCGCGCTCGACAAGGCTGATCGCCTCCCGCCACAGCGCATGCTGTAGCCTGTTGCCGATAAAGCCCGGAACATCCTTTTCCACGCGAACCGGCGTTTTTCCCGCCTGCGTGAGAACGGCAATCGTCGTTGCCATCGTATCTTCGGTTGTTTCAGCCGTGCGGATCACCTCGACCAGCGGAATGATGTGCGGCGGGTTCCACCAATGCGTACCAAGGGCACGGCCTTTGTCTTTCAACTGGCTCATGATCGCCGTGATGGGCATCACGCTTGTGTTCGATGCGAGAATGGCATCCTGCGGTGCGTAGGTTTCGATTTCGGCGAAAATGGATTGCTTCAGCGCGAGCTTTTCCGGTGCCGCCTCAAAGACCAAGCCAGCGTTTTCGACGGCCTCACGCACGTCAGGGCAGACATCGATTTTCTCAAGGGCTGCTTCGATCTCGGCTTTGCCAATGCCGAGCAGGCTCAGGCTTTCGGCGATGCGCGTTTTAACGGAGATGCGCGCATCTGGGATCGGGTCGGTAATGGTCACGTCGAAGCCTGCACGGGCACAGGCCAGAGCAATGCCGTGACCCATGAGGCCAGCACCGATGACAGCAATTCGATTGATGGTGGGCACTCTACGCGCTCTTTCGTCAGGCCTGCGAATACAGGAACAAACGTCATGGCAGTGCTGCCATGACGCTGCGCGGGGATGGGGCAATAAGCCCATCCGCCGATCCTGTGGTTACGCATGCCTCGGTTTTGTGGTCCAGCTTTTGACCGTCAGATCAAACCGTGGTTGACAGTTCAGAAACTGTCGCCCGCTTCGATCCGGTATTGCTGGCCTTTATCGAGCATCGCGACAAGGCGAATGATGCAGCCGTCACCACGATCCCAGTTCCAGGGGAAAAATGCGAAGGTGCAGCGCTTGCCGGTCACGGCGTCGAGGTCGCCGCCCACGTTCTCGATACCGAGAATGCCGTTCTTGAAAAGGATGTTGTGTACGGGCTCCCAGTCAGGGAAATCGTCCGCCCAGTCTCTACCGCCTGACCATTCCGCATATTCTTCCTTCAGATGGGGAAGGAGAGGACCGTTACGCTGCGGACCGATTGCCGTCGCCAGCGGATGGTCATTAGCCTGGGTGTCGTGACCCACGACCTTGACGCCCTTCTCCACCATCCATTCGCCAGCCGAGGCAACGAAGCCGGGGCAGTAGGCGAAATAGTCGCCGTCTTCATACTGTTTATGCCAGCCGGTATTGATGATCAGCACGTCACCCTTGCGAATGGCGTGTCCGCAGGCTTTTTCGAGATCGTCTGCCGTAATCGGCTCCCATTTTTTCTTCGGCAGTGAAACGACTATGCCTGTCCCGAAGAAATGCGGCAATGGCACTTCGTCGATGAAGGGCGTGCCCTGCACCACATGGGCCGGTGCATCGATATGGGTCGTGGCGTGCATGGTGGTGGTAATGCGCTGGCTGAGCACGCCAGACTTTGCCATGTAGTGGATACGCTCGATCTTCGTATCCTCAAAATATGGCCAGTTTGGATTCTGGAAGCCGAACCTGTGGCTCAGATTGTAGAACTCCAGTCCCATCGAATTGTCCAGGTTTCCCTCGAATTCGATACCTCGAATCATCACCATGAAAATCTCCTCCATCCCGGGTGAAATCGCAAAGCGCCTCAGCGCTGTCTCGCATATTGATACAAATGAACCGCATTGCGGTCAATTAATTTGTAGAATATTTTGGTTTACATGTATTGCATTGTGATACATGCATGGGTGGCCCCCGTGTGTCGGGGCAGATTCGGGACGTAAAGAACGAAGGAGCCTCTCATGCCTGCGACGAAAGATGATCTGGAAGAAGGGCGTGCGACGGGAATTCAGGTCATTGCGCGGGCCGCGTCGGTCTTGCGGTGCCTCAAGAGCGATGGCAAGGCGCCAAGCCTTGCGCAGATCGCGGCACAGGTCGGTCTGCCCCGTTCTACGGTCCAGCGCATCGTCAATGCGTTGATCGAAGAGGATTTCGTGGTTCCAGCCGGTCAGGAGGGCGGCTACAGGCTGGGCCCAAGTCTACAGGCTCTGGCGCAGGCTGGTCGCGTCGACGTGGCGACCGCCGCACGCAACCATGTCGTGGCGCTATCGCAAGCGACCGGAGAGACGGTCGACCTCTCCATGCTGCGTGGAAACCAGGTGCTGTTCATCGACCAGATCACCGGAACGCATCGCCTTCGAACCGTTTCTGCCGTTGGCGAAATATTCCCGCTGACCAACACAGCCAACGGCAAAGCCTGCCTGTCTATGCTTGATCCTGAGACAGCACTTGCATTGATCGAGCACGAGGTTGCCGGTCTGGGAGCAGACGCGCCGCGATCCGTCGAGGCCATCGCCAACGATGTCGAACAGGCCCGCAGCACTGGCATCAGCTACAATCATGATGAGCACACCGCCGGGATTTGCGCGGTTGGAACGGGTTTTCGCGACGCAGCCGGAAACGTCTATGCCATTTCCGTTCCTGTCCCATCTTCACGCTTCCCGCTGGTCATGGACAACATCATCGCCAAGCTGAAGGAAGCGCGATTGGCTGTGGTGCGGGCTTTGGGAACCGCTAACGACGAGGGCTGAAAGTCAGCCATGCGGCTACGCTCGCTTTAGAAACCTAAGTCATCTCCTCGAAAATATATTTTATGCCACGCCTGCCAATTGACATGATGCGATACAGTTGTATCGTATTAAGATACATTGAGGTGGGAGGAGCGGTGTTCATTCGCCGCTGCGCATCTGTAGACGAGGAGGAGGAGACATGTTCGTAAAACGCTTCGACGAGGCCAGACCCTATGACGCGCCGAACCACAGGGGCGTTGTGGGTCTTCGGCTTCAGGGGTTTGAAGACAAAGGGCCGAAGAACCAGTGGGTGGGACTTTCCCAATTTCTTCCCGGTGGCGGGGCGGGGCCTGACTCCACGCCGTTCGAGAAAGTTTATATCGTTTTCGAAGGCCACATGACGGTGGTTGCGGGCGGGGAGGAGGTCATGCTGGGTCCGTTGGACAGTTGCACCATTCCCGCCGGTGAAATCCGTGAGCTCGAAAATCGCACCAATCAGGTGTGCAAGATGCTTGTCGTCATCCCTTATCCGTCGGGAGCCTGAACGTGAACACTGATGAATTTCTCACAAATCCCTATGCTCTTTTCGATGTGCGCGGAAAAGTCGCTGTTGTGACGGGCGCGTCCGGTGCTTTTGGTGCGCTGGCCGCAAAAATTCTTGCCGGTGCCGGGGCTCGTATTGCGCTTGTGGCGGGCAATCAAGATGCGCTCAAGGAAACAGCCGATGCCTGCGCCGCCTTGGGTGCCGAGACGCTGTCGATCAATCGGCGCCCGACCGATGAGGCGACCTGTGAGGCGATCATTGCCGATACGGTTGCTGCGTTTGGCCGCGTCGATGTTCTGGTCGTTGCCTCTGGCAAGAACGACGTTGCCAAGATCGTGGACATGTCACCGGATCGTTTTCTCGATGTCATGGATGCGAATGTCACGCAAAGCTGGCTAATGGCGCGCGCGGCAGGCAAGCGCATGATCGAACAGGGAGAGGGTGGCAAGGTTGTCTTGATGTCCTCGGCCCGCGGGCTTCTCGGCCATCCTGCCGGTTACACCGCCTACTGCGCTTCGAAATCTGCCGTCGATGGAATGACCAGAGCTTTGGGCTGCGAATGGGGTGAGACGGGCATCACGGTCAACGCCATCGCACCCACGGTGTTCCGCTCGCCGCTGACGGCATGGATGTTCGAAGATACGGAAAAAGCGCAAGAGGTCCGCAAAGGCTTTCTGTCGCGTGTCCCCAAAGGCCGACTGGGTGAGCCGTCCGATCTGGCTGGGCCGCTGCTCTTTCTCTCATCGAAAGCATCGGACTTCTATACGGGCCACACTCTCTACGCCGACGGTGGATATACCGCAGGTTAGTTTGTTCGGGATCATGTCTCGGTTGCGAAATGTGCGACGAGTTCGGCCGTGTTTTTCAGCCCGGTCGCTTTCATAAGCCGTGCGCGATGCGACTCGATGGTTCGTTGTGACAAGCCGAGTTCACCGGCAATCGCGCCATTGGTTTTGCCCTGTGAAATAAGGGTCACGATCTGCCGCTGACGATCGGTCAGCGTCAGGCGCTGCTGAGCAACCGGGCGCGAAATGGGCTGGAAGCAATAAAGGGCTTGGGCGAAAGGATCCGTCGCATGACGTGTTCGCCCGTGAACCTGGCACCAGAAACGCCTGCCATCGCTAGCCGTCATGATGCGTTCGTCATAATAGACCTGGCCGCCGGGAAGATGGGCCTTCCACATGCGCCCCGTGCGGACGAAGTCCGAATGCTTGGGGTAGAGGCGCGCAAAGCTTTGGTCGATCAGGTCCAGCCGCGCGTAACGAAAAAGCCGGGCAAATTCATCGTTGCAGTCCCTGATGATGCGATGGGTTGCGTAGACCATGGGCACGGGTATTTCGCCCAATAAAAAGCGACTTTGCTGACTGTCTTCCCTCATTCATAAGCTCTCCCCTCACTGCCGTATAAATACGGCTAACCGATGCCGATTATCAAGCCTACTTTCGAAGGACTGCCGCGCTTTTTGGCGGCGGTGAAGGAGGAGATATGAAGAAGTTAAAAGCAACCGCGGTGGAGGCTCTGGCGGATGCATTATCCGATGGCATGACAATCATGTCCGGCGGGTTCGGGCTTTGCGGAATTCCGTCAAGCCTTATCGACGCCATCCGCCTTTCTGGTGTCAAAGACCTGACGGTCATTTCCAACAATGCTGGCGTCGATGGATATGGCCTCGGTGTCTTGCTGGAAACCAAACAGATACGGAAAATGATCTCGTCCTATGTCGGCGAGAACAAGCTGTTTGCTGAGCAGTTCCTGTCGGGCGCTCTGGAACTGGAGTTCAATCCGCAAGGAACGCTGGCCGAACGTATTCGCGCCGGGGGTGCGGGCATTCCGGCCTTCTACACAAAGACCGGGGTCGGAACCCTGATCGCGGAAGGCAAGGAGGTCCGCCGTTTTGGTGACAGTGATTATGTGATGGAGACGGGGCTGGTTGCTGACCTCGCCATCTTGCACGCCTATAAGTCCGACAGCGAAGGCAATCTCGTCTATCGCAAGACGGCGCGCAACTTCAACCCGGTGATGGCGACAGCTGCGAAGCTCACGGTCGCCGAAGTCGAGCATCTCGTGCCCGCTGGTGACATCGACCCGGACCACGTGCATACGCCCGGGATTTTCGTCCAGCGCGTGGTTCATGTACCGAACCCGGAAAAACGGATCGAGCAGCGCACGACCCGCACCAGGGCGCAGAAGGAGACCGCATAAGATGGCCTGGACACGCGAACAGATGGCGGCACGGGCTGCCAAGGAATTGCAGGACGGCTTCTACGTCAATCTCGGCATCGGAATTCCCACACTTGTCGCAAATTACATTCCCGAGGGAATGGAAGTGACGCTGCAAAGTGAAAACGGAATGCTGGGCATGGGGCCATTTCCGTTCGAGGGAGAGGAAGACGCCGATCTCATCAATGCTGGCAAGCAGACGATTACCGAACTTGCCAAAACCAGCTACTTCTCGTCCGCTGATAGTTTCGCAATGGTGCGCGGCGGCCACATCGACCTCTCGATCCTGGGTGCGATGCAGGTTTCGGAAAGTGGTGATCTCGCCAACTGGATGATCCCCGGCAAAATGGTCAAGGGCATGGGTGGAGCCATGGATCTGGTAGCTGGTGTAAAACGCGTCGTCGTGGTTATGGAACATGAAGCCAAAGGCGAGCCGAAATTGCTGAGGGAATGTAACCTTCCGCTGACGGGCCAGCGGGTGGCCGATCTGGTTATTACAGACCTCGGCGTTTTTACCGTTGCCCGTCAGGGACCGCCCAAGCTGACGCTGATCGAACTGGCTGATGGCGTGTCGCTGGACGAAATCCAGTCGAAAACGGATGCGCCTTTCGATGTCGCGCTGGAGGGAGCGGCGAAATGATCAGAATCGTAATCGCTGGGGCGTCGGCATCATTGTGAGTGTGGTTGGCTCATGGTTGTTCCATGAGCCAACTCGCTTCATGAGAAGCATACACCGATACGGGTGAGTTTACTGCGCGAGTTTCGCCTTGAGCGTATCGAAAATCCGTTGGCGATCGTCGCCCGCCTTGATCCAGGCCTGGACGACGGGCTGCATTTTCCGTTCCCATTCCTCGTGCTCTGCCTCGTCGGGAATGATGATGGTTCCGCCGGAGCGTTTCACCACCGCAACACCATCATCGCTGGCCTTCTGCCAGACGGCGCCGAGCTTTTTCGTCAGCACAGCCCCGGAATTGATCTCAATGGCGTGGCGTGCGGGCTCCGGCAGGGAGTCGAAGCGTGCCTGCGACATGAAGACGGGTGTAAACGATCCCCCCAGCGGCACCATCGTGTAGAATTTGCCTATTTCGTAGAGCCTGAACGGGGGAACACCGGTCATGTGCGTGATCACGCCATCGACCACGCCGCGTTCCATCGGCTGATACATGTTGAAGGCTTCGAGATTGATCATGGCCGCGCCGGTCGCGTCCAGAATGGCTGCCTTCATTCTGCCGCCAGCACCGATTTTCAAACCCACGGTATCGGACGGCAGTTTCACCGGCTTTTCGGTCGTCAACAGCATCGCGGCTGTGGGCGTGCCGATGCCCAGCAATTTCAAGCCTGCAAAATCGCGATTGAACAGGCCTTCCTCATACATGGACCAGAGTGCATCCGATGCCTTGGCAGCATCATTCCCGATCAAGGAGGGCAGATAGGTCACATCGGCCTGTGGAAACCGGCCTGGATAATAGGAGGTGATATCCATCGCAATGTCTGCGGCACCGCTTTCGACAATGTCGACAAACTGCCCTGCGCGTCCCAGTGCTCCGGCAAAGTACAGTTTGACGTTGAGCGTGCCTTGGGAATCTTCGGTGACCTTTTTGGCCCAGGGGATCAGCGCCTGGGAATTATAAAAAACCTGAGCCGACGAAGAAACCGCAAATCGCAGTTCGATAGGCTCGGCACCACGTGCTGGCGCGGAGCCGAAAGCCGCCACAAGCAGCATGGATGTCAATAGCGCGCGTCTTTTCATCATGTTCCTCCTATGATGATTTTGGCGATACGTCTCGTGTGAAGCGCGGCATCATCCACGCTGCGCAAAGGCGCTGAAGGCCGCCAGCCGCTGCGTGATGAACTCGGCTGTCGCAGAATCCGTGACAGCGCTGAGATCGGGAGCCATTTTTGCTTTGATCTGGGTGATCTGGACTTCCGGGCGGGCGAGAATACGGCAATCCAGCGCATGCAACACGTTGCGGATTGGCGGGTGTGCCCGCGCGCCACCCAGCAGACCGGGGGAGCAGGTGAAGATCGTGACCGGCTTTTCCGCAAGCGGGGCTGGATTGAGGCGGGAGAGCCAGTCTAGCGCATTTTTCAATGCGCCCGGAATGGACCAGTTATATTCAGGCGATATTATGATGACACCATCGACGGCTGAGATGCGCTCGGCCAGTTGTGTGAGAGCCGTAGGCGCGCCCGTTTCATCCATTATGTCCTGATTGAACAGTGGAAGGTCACCGATAGAGGGCAGTTCCTCGATGGTGACATGTTCTGGAGCGAGTGCGCCGAGGCAGTGGCCAAGCGCGCGGCTGAAGGATTGCTTGCGCAGACTTCCCGCCATCACTCCAAGCGTTTGTTTCTTTTCCATTTAAATCTCCGTCCCTTTGTGCAGCGCCTGCGGCAACTGCTAAATATGTGTTCCTGATGAGGTCTACCGCGTCCCAGGCAACCACATCGTGATGATCGGGAATGCGATCAGCAGCACGATCTTGAAGAGATCCGCCAGGATGAAGGGCGCGACACCGCGATAGATTTCCGGCAAGGTGAGCTTCGGATCGATCGATTTCATGATGAACAGGTTGAGACCGAAAGGCGGTGTGATCAGGCCTGTTTCAACGAGGCAAATCGTCAGGATCGCCCACCAGACGGGATCAAGTCCCAATTGGTGGATCAGCGGTAGGAACACCGGCACGGTGATGATCATGATGGCGACACTGTCCATGACCGTGCCGAGGACGAGATACATCACCACGATCATGAGAACGATGAGCAGAGGTTCACTCGTGATGGAGGTCATGATGTGCACGAAGAGTTCGGGAAGCCCGGAAATGCCCATCAGGAAGGAGAAGCTGGCTGCACCGAAGATCAACGGGTAGATCAGCGCCACTGTCGCGGTCGTCTCGCGCATTACGTCCCAAATGGTGTCGCGTCTGACCGCTCCCTTGAAGACGGCCACCGCGAAAGCACCGATGACACCGACCGATGCGGCTTCGACTTCGGTGAAGATACCCGTGTAGATACCGCCTATCACAGAGCCGATCAGCAGGATGGCTTTCCACGACGCTGCCAGCGAGTAAGCAATTTCACGTCCGGTCGAACGCGGGCCGGGCGGTCCGAGTTCGGGACGGAAGTGGGTGATGATCATGATGGCGATGATGTAGAGGATCGTCGTCAGGATCGCCGGACCGATGCTGGCGATGAAAAGCGTTCCGATGGATTCTTCCGACAGCAGTGCGTAGACCACGATGAGGGTCGAAGGCGGCACGAGCTGCCCGAGCGGACCTCCGGCAGCGACCGTGCCTGCGGCAAGCGAACGGCTATATTTGCGCGATTCCATTTCCGGCAGGGCGACCTTGCCGATGGTAACAGATGTCGCGAGAGACGAACCCGTCAGGGCGCCGAATCCGGCTGATCCAAGAACCGTGGCGATGGCCAGTCCACCACGAAGATGGCCTATCAGAGCGTGAGCGCAGCGGTAGATCTCGCTGGACATGCCGGCAATCGTTGCAAAGGACCCCATCAGGAGAAACAGCGGCAGGACGGCAAGGCTGTCGTTAAACAGCATTTCATGGACCTTGATGCCGAACATCGTCAGTCCGGGGCCATTGCCCAGCAGGATGACGCTTCCCAGCAGGCCCGACAGCCCCATGGCAGCTGCAATCGGGATCGTCAAAAGCACCGAAGCGAGGACCAGACCGAAACAGGCGAGTGCCAGATCGGCAGAAGGCATCTCGATCAGCCAGAGCAGGAACGCGCTCAGCGATGGCCAGAACGCGATGGACCCAAAGCCTATGCACAGGATTACCGCAGAGACGATGAGAGAAACGCGGCGGTTGAGTTGAAATGCGTCGGCAATGGTGCGTGTGACGGGCACGATCTGCGCCGCCACGGCCAGCGCCAACAGGGTGGTCGTGACCTTGAGCATTGTGCCGGTGGGCAGCATGAGAATGGATGTGGAACTGCCGAGGTCGCTTGCCTTGGCGGCCAGCGACCACAGCCTTGCTGTGACCAGCCCGAAAAACAGGAACAGCGCCGAAGCGCTGAGAACCCGCAGCCAGGCAAAAACGATTTTGGAGACAAGCCCTTCTGCGGCATTGATGGTGATGTTCACACGGCCCATGACGCCCGCCGGAATACAGGCGGAAACACCCAGCGCCATCAGCGGCTGGGTGATTTCGTTCAGACCACGGATCGGGCTATGGAAGATTTCTCGCAGCAAAACATCCGCGACAGTGACCACGGCAACAGCGATAATGGCCAGAACGCCAAATGTAGCAATGCGCTCCGTAACAGCCAGAGCTGTACGGTCGATCCGGGCAAGCATCATAGTGATTTCTCCTCAATCCCTCGTAGGGAATGCGACCCTGGCAGTGAACTGCACAGCAAGTGGTCGCATACCCGGTCTCCCTATTCAGTCTGGCGGCAACGCTGTCCCAAGAGAGAGCGTTGCCGAAGCGCTTGCACTGTCGCCTTTTTTAAAATTCCTGAGAGGGCTCCTCCATCTCTTGAATTTCATCTTCTGCAATTTCGAAATAGAAATCGAACGGGCGATGCTCTTCGTCAGTGTCAGAGCGCTGCAAAGGGGTGGAAATGCTGTCGCCATTCCAGGGGTGCCGGAGAACCCCAAACATTCATCTCCCGAACGTTGCCGGGTCTTTCGAGATTGGTGATGACACGCGGTGTGAAATGTTTCTCGTCGGCAATCGATGCCATCGGGCCTGAAACTTCCACCATGGCGCCGCTCGCATCGATATAATAGGCATAGGTGTTGTCACCAGGACGGTGGCGTCCGGGGCCCCACAGAACCTGACGATCCTTCCGGTCGAGAAGATCGCCTAGGCGGCAATACATGTTGAATTCCACGAATTCGAAGGAATAGTGGTGCAGCCCGGGTCCCTGGCCTTTGACGAGGCCGATGACGTGATGCTGGCGATTGCCGCCGTACAGCCAGGTCAGCGAATTATCCACCATCTTCTCGGCAAGGCGCAGATCACCGATCAGGTTCAATTGCGCGAAGGTCGCCAAGGGGTTCGGCGTCAGAATATTCATGTGATCCAGACGACGCGGGCCAACGCCATAGGTGTCGTGACGCGGTTTGAAAATGGCATCACGGATGGGCGTGTGGATTTCGAACCGAAGTCCCTCTGGTGTCGTGAACGTCACGCCATCATCCATGCAGTCGAGGCTGGGACCATCGGCGACGATCATGCAGCCTGCCTCTTCGACTCGCGAAGCAGCACTTCTGACATCCTCGGCGGTCAGGGCCTCCAGACCGATTGTGTGCGCAGAATTTTCCTCCGCTTCAATCACAACGAGTTCCGCTGTGCGGCCATTGGACGACAACCATGTCTGATTGCCGATCTCACGGGTGACGTGAAGCCCCAATATATCCGAGGAATCGCGAACCAATGCCTCCGCGTCCTTGGCGTTTATCTTCAAATGTCCCGTGGCGTGAACGATCTGGGCCATGCAACTCCTCCGCTGAACTGGCACAAAAAACTGATGAGAAAAGGCATAATCCGGTGAAATGAGAAAATCAAGGAATTTCGAAAAAATTCTATATTACGAAATTATAGCCATGTGCGTTTGTGATTTTGGTAGGTTCCTTTCGGTCAAAGCTCGGGAATAGAGCGTATGTATCGGCTTTCTTGAAAGATTATATGCGAAAAAACTTGAATTTTGCGAAATTCTAGATTTTACTCCTTTGGAGACGTCTCGCTTGGAATCGCCGAGCCCATAACGGTCAGAGAAGGGAATGGTCTAGCATGAAAACCAAGGGAGAAACCCGCGCAGGCGATGTCCTGCTTCGCATCCGCGACGACATTTTGAGCTGTCGTCTCACGCCCGGTGAGAAGTTGCGTTTCGAAATCCTCAAGGATCGTTATGAGGTCAGCTTCTCGACGCTGCGCGAGGCTCTGGCACGGCTGTCCGAGGAAGGTCTGGTCCTGTCCGAAGGGCAGCGCGGCTTTGCCGTTGCACCTGTATCGATTGCCGATCTGGAAGACCTGACGAATGCCCGTGTGCTTCTGGACCGTGAAATGATGCGACTGTCCATGCAATATGGCGATGATAGCTGGGAGGCTGGCATTCTGGCGGTGTTCCATCGCATGGAGCGATTGCAGGAGCGGTTGGGCGATAATTATCAGGCCGATGCGGAATGGACCGCGCTCCACAGCAAGTTTCATACGTCACTCGTCAGCGCATGCCGTTCACCCTTGCTGCTGGACATCAGGCAGAAGCTGTTCGACCGGGCGCACCGCTATCGCCGCATATCCGCGCAGTTCCGCGCCAGCTGGCGCCCGAAAGAGGCCGAACATAAAATCATTCGTGATGCGGTGCTGGATCGTTCGCCGGAGGCCCTCGATCTGATCGAGCAGCACATTCGTGAAACGACGGATAACGTTCTGACGTCCGCAGCGCATCTCTTCCCCGCCGACGTCAACATCAAGGCCGCATGAATATTTTAAAGGCCGCCCTGCGGCTTGCGGGGCGGCCTATCATCAAAGTAACGTGTAACGGATCAGCCCGTTACGCCCTCGGGCAGAACGCGGGCAGCACTCCAGTGCTGGTGAATGCGGTCATGTTTTTCGGTTGCATCCGTAATGGCCAGCGCAAGATCTTCAACGGAAATACCGGCTGGCTGACCATCTTCGACAGGCAGCATGTCGATCGTGGTGCGATACCGACCCGTTACCTCCGGCTGGCCGAGCAGCCATGGGGGTGACACGAAGCTCCAGCGGAAACTGTGATCGCATTCGAAGAACTCCAGTTGCGCGCGACCGCCCATACCTTTGCCGAAAATCCTGTCGATCTCCTTATACCAGGTCTCTATGATCTCGCCGGTAAAGTTGGCATAGCGGTCCTTGGTGGGATCAGCGAGAATCCTGTCTCGCTGTTCTCCCATTTCCTTGAACGCCGGTAACCCGCCGCTCAATTTATGAAGGCGGTGCCAGTGGGCAGCCGGGGCCGCATTGAAAAACCAATGGGGCCATTGCGGGTCTTCGAACATCTGGAAGCCACGTGGGGTCCAGAGGCTGGATGCGCCTCCCACATTGAGGAAATAGGCATCAGGGATAGTTTCCTTGAAAGCCCGCTTGATCCGCCATGCCGCCTCGACCAGCTGCGTGTAGCCGAGATAGCTGTTATCCTTCGGCGCGAAGGCCACCACGAGCGTATCGTGACCGGCAATCGCTTCGCGCAGTTCGGGAAAACTAAACAGGTCCGCTTTCTTTCGGGTGAGCAACGGATGATCCGCAATACCCTCGGGATTGCGCGCAATAGCGGTTACGGCATGGCCACGCTCAAGCAACAGGCTTGTGACATGGGCACCAATCGTTCCCGTTGCTCCGATGACTGCAATTTTCAAGATGTCCTCCATCATGCATGCCTTGCCTCCCAGCAAGACTATTATTCTCTAGGGCTGCTTAGCCGGTTACAGGCAAAAGCAGATGGGAATCCCGGTGTGGGCCGGTATGAATTCTGTGGCGGCCACGATTGATCGTGTCTGGGCCGGCAAGGCCGGGAAACTCCAGACCTGATACCTTGTGGCCGGCAATGACGAGCTGGATTTGCTGGCCAGCGGACCATCGCATTCCGAGCGGCCATATCTGAATATCGACGGGGACGATTTCACCCGGCACCAGCTTTTCGACGCGATCGAACCTGTGGTGCGGCATGGCCGGGCCGGACAGGTCAGGATCGATTGCGCGCATGGATACGCGCTGTATGCCCTTCGCACCGGAAAAGACCACCATGCCGGACTGGTTTTCCGGGTCCTTCGGACCTTCGTCCCGTGATGTGCCCGGTGGCAAGAACGTCCAGCAGCCAAGATGCTGACCATCCGTGTCGAGTTTTCTGACCTCGGCGTAGAGATCGAGATCATCGGCATCGATAGCCTCGACCCAGACACGAAGCTTGATATAGCCGACGACTTCGATATCCCGTTCGAACCTATGGGTGAACACCGCGCGCCCGGTCTTTGCGACAGGATCGTAATCAACGAAATCAGACTGCTCGGGCTTGGTGAGGCCCATCGAGCCAGAGGCCGCATCCAGATAAAGCGGCGTGTAGGTCGTGTTCGGAAGCGGGAAATCGGCTTCCGGCCGGTTTACGATGTCCTTGCCGCCCGGATCGAGGACCGCCAATCTGACCTTGGGCATGTCGTCCCAGCCATTATCGGCATCTTTCAGGAAGCGGTCGAAGAACTGACGCGAATCTTCGTGCTGGGTGTAATAATCATCCCATTCATGGCTATTGTGGACACGAAGCCACTTCTTTTGGGACGCGATACCGCGCCAGCCGTTGAATGTGCCGACGGCGTGAATGAGGTTCGTCCAGCTGGAGATGACGTAGGTTGGCACGTCGATGCTGCCGAGGTCTGGAATTTTGTCTCGCCAATAGTCGTTCATGAGCGGGTTGGCCTTGACCATCGCCGGAATGTCTTCGACGCTGCCGCTGCCTGAAAATTTGGACAGCATGTGATCATTGAACCCGGCGTCGGGAACACCGCCACGCACGACATCTGTCCGGTAAAGATCGGTCCAGCCTTCGCAGGGCGAGATCGCCGCCAGATGCGGTGGCTTTTCCGCCGCGATGAACCATTGCACGATGGCGAGCCAGGACGTGCCCGTCAGCCCCACCTTGCCGTTGCTCCATGACTGCCGTGCGATCCATTCGACCAGATCGTGACCGTCTCTCCCTTCCTGGCGGCCCCAGCAATGGATATCGCCTTCGCTGCTCATGGCCCCGCGCGCATCAACATTGACGACGGCATAGCCATGCGCGCACCAGTAGGCCGGGTCTACACCCTCGAACATTTCCAGGCCGGAAAGCGCGCTGACGGGCACGCCGCCGCGAAATGGCAGGTCTTCAAATGTAATCGCGCCACCACCCTGCTTGCCGTATGGGCCCCAGTTGACGAGGGTAGGGAGTGGGTGTTCGTGACCCGCAGGCCGGAAAATATCGACGTAAATATGTTTGCCGTCGCGCAGTTCGACCGCGACGTCCTGGTCCATGACGATGTCGCATGTCAAAGCAATAGCGCCTTCACGGGCCACACTTCCGGCAGGGAATATTTTTTGAAGAGGTCGCAGACCGGGATAGCGTGCGTCCGGGTGGTCCGCCGGACGTAGTTTCCGAAACGCCCTGTGAATGCCGATGTCGTGCTTTGTCATTGGATAATTCAACCTCCTCAATCAGTGGTGCGCCGTTGGATGAACAAAGGCCAGACCACACATTCCCATAATCATTCTGCACAAAGTTCATGCCGCCAAAACGCGGGCGATCAAAACGCCTTTCGATAAGGCGTGCATTTTAAAATTCGGGACTCCAGTCCCGCCTGCCTCCCAGCGCAGCCTATTGAAAATTCTCGACATTGCTCCGCTTACGGAACCAGCCGATGTTTTCGAATGAGGAAAAAATATCCGTCATTAATTTTTTTGTCTATCATAATTTTAATTTTCGAAATAATTAGGTTATGACGAAAATAGAGTTGAGCTTGTCTGGCTTTGTGATGGGCGAGCGAAGGGAGAGCACAATGGTCGAAATTCAATGCAGGAAGATCGCAGTTTTCGTTGAGGACATCTGGCATGACGGCGGCACGCCAGCTGAGCGGCCACTTCGCAAGGGTGCCGCTGCTGCAATCGTCGCCAACCCCTATGCCGGACAATATGCCGAAGACCTGACAGACTGGATGAAAGCGCTTGATGATCTCGGCGCAACGCTTGCCCGGCGTCTGCTGGACGCGCTGGAACTGGAAGGAAGCGCAATCGAATCCTTCGGCAAGGGTACGATCGTCGGCGTGAATGGCGAAATCGAGGTCGGTGCTGCATGGCATGCGCCGGGAGGTGCTGCACTGAAGAAACTGCTGGGCGTACGTGGTTTCGTGTCCGCAGGCCAGATCATCGGCAATGCGGGCGAGCGGCTGCATATTCCGCTTGTCAGCGTTCATAGCCCGTGGGTTCGCAGCCATTTCGACGGCGTCGATATCAGCGTGGCAGATGCGCCTCGTCCTAACGAGGTTCTCTTTGCCCTGGCCATGTCCAGCGGCGGCAGAATTCACGCGCGCCTTGGCGGTCTGACTTTTGCAGAAGGCAAACGTGGCGAAGGCCCGAAGTTCTGACCCATCTGCCGAAAAACCTCATTTGAAGGATCAATAAAATGAAATTTGTAAGCTATGAAAGCCAGGGGCAGGCGAGCTTTGGGCTTGTCCAAGACAACAAGATCATCGATCTGAAAGCCCGGCTGAACGGTGCCTATCCAGACCTGAAATCCTTTATCGCCAGCGATGATTGGCGAAAACTCGCCGAGGATGCGCTTGGCTCCGGCCAAGGCGATGCGGATTTCGACAGCGTCAGTCTTCTACCCGTCATCCCAAACCCTGACAAAATCCTCTGTGTCGCCCTGAACTATGGAGACCACGTCGCCGAAGCCAATGCGCACCTTCCCGGCGGGCGTGAAACGCCGAAATATCCCATGATGTTTGCGCGTATGGCCGATACGCTTTTGGGCCATCGCGGCAATATCGTCCGACCAAAGGTTTCCAGTGATCTCGATTACGAGGCCGAACTGCTGGTGGTGATCGGCAAAGAGGTTCCCCGTTATGTCGAGCAGAAGGATGCCCTTCAATACGTCTTCGGCTATAGCGCGATGAACGAAGGAAGCATTCGCGATTACCAGTTTCATTCCCGCAATCTAACGCCGGGCAAGAACTTTTACCGCACCGGCGGGGTCGGGCCCTGGCTGGTCACCGCAGACGAGATTGCCGATCCGCAAGCGCTGGATATCGAGTTGAGGTTGAACGGCACCGTGCTTCAGAAAGCCAGCACCGCCGACATGATCTTCCCGGTGGCGAAGTTGATCAGCTATATCTCCGAATGGCTGCCACTCAAGCCAGGCGATATCATCGCAAGCGGCACGATGGGCGGCGTGGGCTTCACCCGCAAGCCGCCGATCTTCATGAAGCCGGGCGACACTGCCGAAGTCGAGATCAGCGGCATCGGCGTCTTGACCAATGGCGTCGTTGACGACGTCTGATCATTCCATGCGCACTCGCTCGACGTTTCCGTTCAGCAACCAGAAGCGTGGCGAGTGCGCGATTTTTTCGGTCGATAAGACTATAGTGGGTGCTTGTTTGGAGCATCATTCATGACGACGTTCTTTCCGCGGCGCGCTCTCGCGTCGATCCTCAATCTGGATGATTTCGAGCGCGCCGCCCGGCGTCATCTGCCCAAACCCGTCTTCGCCTATGTGGCAGGTGGCAGTGAAGATAATTATAGTCTTCACGATAACCGTGTTGCCTTTCGCGACATCGCTTTGATGCCGCGAATTTTGCGGGATGTCAGTCGGCGCACGCCGATGGCATCGCTGTTCGGTCAGGAATTTTCCGCTCCCTTTGGTATTGCGCCCATGGGCCTCAGTGCCCTGTCGGCCTATCGCGGCGATATCGTGCTGGCGCGCGCGGCAAAGGCGCTGGGTATTCCGGCCATCATGTCCGGCTCGTCCCTGATCCGGCTGGAAGACGTCGCGCGCGAAGCGCCTGAAACCTGGTTTCAAGCCTATGTACCGCCGACACGGGAGCGCACGGAAGCGCTCATCCGGCGGATCGAAGCTGCCGGGTTTACGACACTGGTCATAACCGTCGATGTCAGTGTTTTGCCCAATCGCGAAAACAACATTCGTGCCGGGTTCAAGACGCCGCTCGAACCGGATCTGGCTCTGCTGTGGCAGGGCATTTCTCATCCGGGCTGGACGATCAACACCGCCATGCGCACGCTGTTGAACCATGGTGTTCCGCATTTCGAAAACAACGAGGCCGTCAGGGGCGTGCCGATCGTCTCCCGTAACGTATCGCGAGAGACCGGCGGTCGAGACTGGCTGTCCTGGGACCATCTCAACCACCTGCGGGAGCGCTGGAAGGGAAAGCTCGTCGTCAAAGGCGTTCTGCATCCTGATGATGTGAGTATGGCAGCCAAGGCCGGTGTCGACGCGATCATTCTGTCCAATCACGGCGGGCGACAGCTGGATGGCTCACCCTCAGCCATGCGTGTTCTTCCCGCCGCCGTAAAGGCTGCCGGGAACGTGCCGGTGATGATCGATGGCGGCTTTCGGCGCGGCACCGACATCATCAAGGCACTGGCGCTGGGCGCCGCCTTCGTCTGGCTCGGCCGCCCCTTCAACTACGCCGCCAGCGTAGCTGGTGAAGCGGGTGTGGCACATGCGTACAAATTGCTGAGAAACGAGCTGCTGACAGACATGGCATTGGTGGGTGTGACGACATTACCGGAGTTGAGTGAGGATAATGTCCTTTCAAAGAGTACGGCACGTTGAGCTCGATGGAAGCACGAGCCGGCAAAGGTTGCTAAGGGGTTGGACATGCCGGTGTGACGCACGCGGTTCAATTGTTGAGCGAAGAGATCGACCGAAACATGGCCTTACTTGGTGTGAGCAGCCTCGATGATCTGAATACACAGTTTCTTCGGCAGGTCAGGCCGGTCTAGTTTTCGGACGGCCATTTTGTATCATCATGCAGTCACCGGCGTAAAACTGACACTTGGGCCGGTGACCTGAAGCGACCGTAGGGAATTCCCTCCGACACGCGGTGTCGAGCGCATTCCATTTTCTTGCCGACGATGCGGCGGTAGCTTATCCAAAAATCCCGAAAAATTTCATTTCTTCAATGCGTTGAGGCGAACTGAGGACGCTGCTTTGGGCAAGGTAGAGTGTCGATCGTCATTTCGGGAATTGCCGTTGCTACAGATAGGCGGCACTCGGTCTGAATGCGAAATTTGATCTGCTTTCAGTCTGCTTTCAGTCTGGTTTCTCAGAGCAGAATTCATGTCCAAATCACCCTCTTCTTAACCTGAAGTCAGATACCAGCAGCGACCCCATGTTCCGACAGGACGATTGACAGGTCGGCATAAATGTGAATTTTTGATATTTGATCAAATAAGGGAACGGCAGCCAAAACGGCGCTACAAAAAACGGGAACTTCAATGAAGAGCGTGATGATTTCCACTCTCGTGCTGGCTGCTATTGCGGCAACGCCAGCAATGGCCGGCAAGGCCGAGAACACGGTGACCTGGGGTTTTGACAGCCAGCTTGAGACGATGAACCCCTACGCAACCAACAAGGGTTCTGCGCAGCTGGTGATGCGCAATGTTCTGGAGCATCTGCTCTATCGCAACAGTGCGGGCGAGGCACGCCCGGCGCTGGCGACCTCGTGGAAGTGGGTGGATGACAAAACCATCGATTTCGAACTGCGCAAGGGCGTCACCTTCAGCAATGGTGAAGCCTTCAATGCCGACGACGTCGTCTACACGATGAACTTCATCAAGAACCCAGAGTCGAAGATATCAGCCCAGGCGGATTACGGCTTTATCGACAACATCGAAAAGACCGGCGAATATTCCCTGCGCATGCATCTGACCAAGCCGACGCCTTCGGCCATCGACCGCCTGTCGCAGACACTGTTTATCCTTCCCGACCAGACCCATCCCAAAATGGATGCCGCCGAATTCGGCCGTGCACCCGTCGGCACCGGTCCATACAAGGTCAAGAGCTTCGAGGCCGGACAGCAGGTGACGCTGGTGCGCAACGAAACCTATTACGATGCGGACTGGGGCAAGCCCCGCTTTGACGGCATGACCGTGCTGAGCATCACCGATCCGCAAACCCGCATCGCGGAACTGACATCGGGTCGGGTAGACTTCCTCTGGAACGTCACGCCCGATCAGGTGCTGGAACTTCAGTTGTCCGAGGGTATCAAGACCGTCACCGGCAGCTCGACAGTCGTGACATTCCTGTCGCTCGATCCAACCGGTCGCGTTGGCCCCAATCCCGCTCAGGACATCAATGTCCGCAAGGCGATGATCCATGCCATCGACCGGGAGGGTATCGCTGCGGTTTTGCAGGGTGGTGACTCTGTGGCGCTGAATGCTCCATGTCACCCGCGGCAGTTCGGCTGCATTCAGGAGGTCACCAAATACGAGTACAATGTCGATAAGGCCAAGGAGTATCTGGCGAAATCCGGCTTTCCCGATGGCTTCGAGACCTCGATTGCTGCCTTTGTCGAAAATGCTAGAATTGCCGAGGCTGTCGTCGGCAATCTGCACGATATCGGCATCCGCGCCACCGTCAATCAGCAGGAAACATCGGCCTGGGTGAAGGATTACTTCGCGGGCAAGATTTCCATGGGCGTTGTGCCGTGGCCTTCGAACGGTGTCTATGACGTGTCGGCGATCACGCCCTTTTTCTTCCAGGAAGGAAAGGGCGACTATGTCCGCGACAAGGAAATCAATGACTGGTTCGCCGAGGCGGCCAGCACCATCGACAAGGACAAGCGCCTGGAACTCTACACCAAGGGCTTCTCGAAAATGGCCGATCAAGTGCTGAATATTCCGCTGGTCACCCGCATCGTGAACTACGGATATCGCGATGGCCTCGATTTCCAGCCGCCGTCAGATGGCTATCCGCTGATGTATCTGATGGGCTGGGCGAAGTAGTCGGATGGGAGCTTACGTCCTTAAAAAGATATTCGAAACCGTGGCGGTGTGTCTTGCGGTCTCGATCATCGCCTTCGTTCTGGTGCAGTCCACCGGCGATCTCGCCATCGCCATGGGCGGTCTCGATGCAAGTGCGGAAGAGCTTGAGCGGCTGCGAGAGGTCTATGGTCTCGATCAGGGACTGGTCGTGCAGTACCTGTCCTGGGCTGGCCAGGCCCTGCGTGGCAATCTCGGTACGTCCTATTTCAGCCAGGAAGATGTCTTGACCCTGATCTTCGACCGTCTGCCCGTCACCGTCACCCTTGCCTGTTCCTCGCTATTGCTCGGCCTGGTGATCTCGGTGCCGCTTGGCGTTCTATGCGCCACAAAGCCCGGTTCGCTGCTGGATCGTATCTGTCTTTGGATGGCGGTTCTGGGTCAGGCGATGCCGCCTTACTGGGTGGGCCTGCTGCTCATCGTGCTCTTCGGGGTCAATCTCAAGGTCTTGCCGATTTCAGGCAATCAAAGCTGGGCCAGCTTCGTCATGCCGGCCATGACGCTCGCCTGGTTCGTCATGCCGGTGCTCTTGCGGCTTGCGCGCGCCGGAATGATCGACGTGCTGTCGTCGGATTATATCCGCACAGCGCGTGCCAAGGGCCTGCCGCGCCGCACGGTGCTGTTCAAACATGCGCTGCGCAACGCCATCCTGCCCATCGTTTCGATTGCCACCGTGCAATTCGGCTTCATGCTGGGAGGCTCCATCGTCGTGGAAAGCGTCTTCTCGCTCAATGGCATCGGACTTCTGGCGTGGAACGGCATCCAGCGCTCGGATTATCCCGTCGTGCAGGCCGTCGTTCTGGTGGTTGCCATGATCTTCGTCATCCTCAACATGGTTTCGGACCTGCTGAATGCAGCGCTGGACCCCCGCCTGATGAGTGCAGACACATGAGCACGCAAGCAACAACTCCAACGGACACCGCAGTTACAGCGCGTCGCACATTCCTGAAAATACCGGGCACGGCAGGCTTTCGCTTCGGCGTCGTGCTTCTGGTCGCTTTCGTCGTTCTGGCGATTTTCGCGCCGCAATTTGCGCCCTTCGATCCCTATAAGCAGAGCCTTCTTGCCCGCTTGAAGCCACCGGTCTGGGCGGGGGGGACCTGGACATATCCGTTCGGCACCGACGCCTTTGGTCGCGACTATCTGTCCCGACTTATCTACGGCACCCGTATTTCCCTGATCGTCGGACTTGGGGCGGCGGCCATCGCCATGCTGATCGGCGTGACCATGGGCGTGATTGCGGGCGTCTTCGGTGGCGTCGCCAACCGTATCGTCAATTTCATCATCTCCGTGCGCCTTGCCTTGCCATCGCTTCTGCTGGCGCTGGCGATCCTCAATATCGCCGGTTCCGGTGTCGTCATTGTTGTCGTCGTTCTGGCGCTGACCCATTGGGATCGCTTTGCGGTGGTGATGCGCACCACGGTGCGCCAAGTCGCCTCTCAGGATTTCGTTACGCGTGCCCGCGCCATGGGCGCGTCCGAAGGGCGCGTCATCCGCACCGAAATCCTGCCCAATGTATCGAGCCAGATCGTCATCATCTTCACCTTCGAGATGGCGCAATGCATCCTCGCCGCAGCGGCCCTCAGCTTCCTCGGCCTTGGCATTCAGGCACCTGAACCGTCCTGGGGGCTGATGATGTCGGAGGGGCGCAGCTTTATCGGCGTCAATCCGTGGCTGATCACCATTGCCGGTTTCACCCTGATGCTTCTCGTGCTGGCGATCAATCTCGTCGGTGACGGTCTTCGCAACCTGATCGCCCCCAAGGAACGAACATGAACGTTGAAACGCCTGTCCTGCGCGTCCGCGACCTGTCCGTCACAATCAAAACCGCCAAGGGACCGCTCCATGCCGTGCGCGGCATCGATTTCGATGTCATGCGCGGTGAAACGCTGTGCATCGTCGGCGAGTCCGGCAGCGGCAAGTCGCTGACCTCTCTGTCGCTGATGAACCTGTTGCCGCCCAAGGCGCTGCGCAAAGCCAGCGTCATCGATTTTGGCGGCAACAACATCGAAAAGCTGGATGACCTCGGAATGGAGCCGCTACGCGGCGACCGCATCGCCATGGTCTTTCAGGACCCGATGACCTCGCTCAACCCCTCCTGGACGATCGGCGAGCAGCTTGTCGAGGGCACATTGCGGCATCGGCCTGAGACAGGCCGGGCAGAGGCCCGCAGGCGTGCCGTGGAATTGCTGGAGATTTGTGGCGTTCCCGACCCCGAAGGACGCCTGTCGCAATATCCGCACCAGCTTTCCGGCGGCTTGCGCCAGCGCGTGATGATCGCCATGGCGCTGATGACCTCGCCGGATTTGCTGATCGCCGACGAACCGACGACCGCGCTCGATGCGACGATCTCGGCACAGATCATTGATCTGCTGAAGGACATTCAGAAAAAACTCGGCCTCGCCATCATTCTGGTCACCCATGATTTCAACGTCGTCAGCCGCATCGCCGACCGCATCGCGGTCATGTATGCGGGTGAGTTCGTGGAGGTCGGAACGGCAGCCGAGGTGCTCGGCAATCCCTTGCACCCCTATACCTGCGCGCTGCTGGCCTGTGTGCCGAAAGAGGGCGCCACCGGCCCCGATGCCCGGCTGGGCTTCTTGCCCGGTGTCGTGCCCTCGCTGATCGGCGACGCCTCCGGCTGTCAATTCCGGTCGCGATGTCCGCTCGCGCATGAGGCCTGTAGCGGCCCCATACCCTGGCAGGGCGATTCCCATCGCATGCTGTGTGTGCTAACGGCAGAACAGGTGTCTGAGCGCCATGTCGATCCCGTTCCCCCGCCAGCCGTGACCGCGCCCGCGGGTCGTGCAGAGGCACCGACAGCGCTTCTCGTTAGCGGCGTCGAGCAACGTTACAGCGTACGCCGCAGCATGTTCGGCGCAAAAAAGACCGTTCAGGCGCTGCGTGGCATCGATTTGGAGGTCAAACAGGGCGAAATCCTCGGCCTCGTCGGCGAAAGCGGGTCAGGAAAATCCACCCTCGCACGGGCGCTGCTGGGGCTTGAAGTTCCCGCCAGCGGCATGGTGCGCATCAAGGGCCAGCCGATTGCCGAACTCGGCCGCCGTGACCGCGCCCGCGCGGTGCAGCCGGTTTTCCAGGATCCCTATTCCTCGCTCAATCCCCGCCGCACGGTGGAGGAAACCATCCGTCTTCCGCTGGATATCCACCAGATCGGCACCGCTGCAGAGCGGGCGCAGGAGGCCCGGCGCCTCATGGATCTGTGCGGTCTGCCCGCACGCGTTGCGGCCAGCCAACCCTCGCAGCTTTCGGGAGGCCAGCGCCAGCGCGTCGCCATTGCCTCGGCACTGATCCTCAAGCCGGAAATCGTCATTTGCGATGAACCGACCTCGGCGCTCGATGTGTCGGTTCAGGCCCAGATCCTCAATTTGCTTAAGGATCTGCGGGCGGAGCTCAATCTGACCTATGTGCTGATCAGCCACGATCTCAACGTCATCCGCGCCATGGCGGATCGTGTCGCGGTGATGTATTTCGGGCGGATCATCGAGACAGGGCCGACCGAAGCGCTGTTCCGGCAACCGTCGCATCCCTATACCAGTCTGTTGCTGAGCACGACGCGGGCCAAAAGCAAACCGGCCCTCGGCGGCCTTGCGCCTGAATATCCCGACCCGGCAAACCCGCCCGCAGGCTGCGCCTTCCGCCGTCGCTGCAACGTATCCAGTGATGCCTGTGCAGCACAGGACCCGGCACTTGTGCCCCGCGATGCCGTCCGCGTGGCCTGTCTCAACCCCGGAGCCGCCGCATGAGCTTCATCGATTCCATCGTCGCCCAAGCCGGTTATCGCCGTGGCGGCGCACCCGTCTATGGCAAGCCGGATATGGGTGCCACTGCCGTTCTCATCATGAACCTACAACTGGCCTGGACCGCACAGGACGCGCCGTTTCGTGGCCTGTTGCCGGGGCAGACGCGGGATTTTTTCACCGGGATCGGTGACTTCGCCAAGCTTTGCCGGGCGCGGGGCGCTCGCATCGTCTGGTTTAGAACCACGATGGGGCCATCGGGATCGGAAAACTATTGGTCAACCTATCTCGACAATTTCGTCGGCCCCGACAAACGCGGCGGTGCAGCCGCAGCACTCTCCCCCGGCAACCCCATGCATGGGCTCGACCCCGAAATGCCGGTGCATGACCAGGACTGGATCGTAGACAAGCCACGCTTCGATGCCTTTCTCCAGACCGATATCGAGGCAAAATTGCGCGCAGACGGACGGCGCGATCTGATCGTTACAGGGACGGCCACCAATATCTGCTGCGAAAGCACGGTGCGCAGCGCCATGCAGCGCGATTTCCGAACCTGGATGCCCCTTGATCTTGTCTCGGCCCCCACGGAAGACGGCCATATAGCCGGGTTGCGCTCGGTCACGCAAAGTTTTGCAGAGACGGGTGCATCGTCAGAGCTTCTGTGATCGTCCCGCTGAAGGCTATCAAACGGCGCTACTGCGAAAATATGTTGGGGGGAACGAGAACCCGCCATCAGCTTTGACGACACGACCTGGTTTAAATTAAGTAAAAGGACATACAATGCGATGTCAGCGCCGGATGCTGATCTGTCGGGGTTAACTGACGGTCGAATGTTCAAGAAAGAAAAAGAAACTATGGGCCAACCTCTGTCTGATCTGCGCATCATCAATGCGGAAACCATCCAGACACGCATCCACACCCAACTGCGCGAATTGCTGATGATGGGTCGTTTTCAGCCGGGCCATCCGCTGAAGATTATCGAATTGGCAGAGGTTTTCGGCACATCGTCTCAGCCGGTGCGCGAAAGCATTCGCCAGCTCGTCACGGAACGTGCCCTTGAAGCTGCCCCTAATCGCAGCGCCCGCGTACCGATCATGACGCTGGACCGGATCGACGATCTGCGCAGGGTCAGGCTCGCTATGGAAACACTGGCCGCCGAAATGGCAACCGAGCGCGTCACCGCGAAAGATATCGACAGACTGCAAACCTTGCTGGACGCAGAAAAGAAGGCGGATGACGCCCGCGATATCCCGACCAGCGTGCAGCTCAACATGCAGTTCCACTTCACGCTCTATGCCATCGCCGGCTCCAGCACCCTGATGCCCTTCATCGAAAGCCTCTGGCTCCAGATCGGCCCGGCAATGCGGCAATCTGCCGACAGTTTCGATGCGCGCGACGGTCGTGGCACCGAACTGCATTTGCGCATCATCGAAGGCCTGACAGCGCGCGACAAGGCCGCAGTATCCCAAGCCGTCACCGATGACATAAACCGCAGCTTTCAATTGCTGGTCGCGGAGATGGAAGAACGCGGAAAACAGAATCTGAGCAGTGCGCGAACGCTGCAAATGAGAACGTGACGGGCTGACGGTTGGCGCGGATCTATAAGTTACCGCTGGGACGAACCTGTCCGGTCTGGTAAAGACAGCCAATGTTCTCAATCACGCGCTTTGGGTTCTAAAAGCTATTGCCGTCGACAAGCGTTTAACCCGCTTAACTAGGTCGGCGTATGGGAGCGCGTGTCTGCCCACCAGACGCTTAGCCTTCAGGGGGGTGTAAGTTTCGGGCTGACCTCATTGGTTACTCGGCAAATCAGTTCCGCGTCATCCCCGTAACCCTGACAAACTGTAGAAATAGATTCCGTTTTTCCTGGCGATGCTGTAGCGTCGAAAGACTAAGTCACGTCTGTTGAAGTAGGCATTACGGAAACTCGCCGCAGTGAATGAAACTCCACATTATCAAGACCATGCGCTGGGGTGTGTTGGACACCGACTGGCTCTATGACGGTCGAAAAAAAACAGACTTTGAAGGATGTCGCCCGTGCGGCAAATGTCTCCCTTAGCACGGCCTCACACGCCATAAATGGGACTGCCAAGCTTACAGTTGATGTCCGTGAACGGGTGTTGGAAGCTGCCCGCTCCCTTGGCTATCTGGAAAGTCGTAGACAAAAAGCAACCATCACCACTTTGCGCGTCGTCCTGCTGGCCATGACCAATGACGCAGCTCCACAAAGTGATCTCAATATGGTGAGCTGGACGATGCTGAACGGGTTTCGTCGCGCATGCGAAACGCGTGGCGTGCGCATTGTTCCACTCATCAGCCGCAGCAACAAAATAGACGCGGACGAGGTTCGTGAAGCTGCGGAAACCGGCAATGTGGATGGCATCGTCATTCTGAACGACGACAGACAAGACCTCGTGCAAAAGCTGTCATCTCAGCAGAGACCGGTCGTTTTGATCAATGGCGAAGACCCTGCGATGGTCGTTGATACGGTGACTGCCGAAAACCGTTTCGGCGCACGCCTTGGCATAGAGCAGTTACTGAATGTAGGCCACCGGACAATATTGCATATTACATGGAAGGGTCGCACCACGATCCGCCGTCGCTATGATGGATATAATGATGCGTTTCTGGCTGCAGGCCTTCCGCTTCCCATCAATATGGTCTTCGAAGCTGATGGCTATGAGCCCAGCCACGGTCAAGCAGCCATCCGTCACCTTCTCGAAGAAGAGCTGCCGCTTCGCGGCGCGACGGCAATTTTCTGTGCCGCTGATAATCTCGCTCTTGGTTGTTTAAAGGCATTGTCGGACGCTGGCGTAAGCGTTCCCAAAGACATCTCGGTGCTGGGCTTTGACGACATCATGCCCTCGGCGTTCAGTTCTCCGCCGCTCAGTACCATTCAACTACCAGCCGACAGGCTGGGTGGGGCAGCATTGTCTTTGCTGGAACAACGTCTTCTTGCCAACGATCCTTCACGTCCAGCGCATCGTCTGGAACTTGGATGTCGTCTCATTCTCAGAGATAGCATCGCGCCACCCCCGAGATAGGCCGTAGTGTCCTACTTCATCCCCGTGCCGGAAATGCCGGTGGTGATATACCGCTGAAGAAACAGGAAGACCACAGTCACAGGCGCAAGACTGAGGAACGTCATCGCCAGAATATAGTGCCACTGCACGGAAAACTCGCCTTGGAATGCGTTCAGTCCAACTTGAAGCGTAAAGTTTTCACGGCTGCTCAACACGATGAGGGGCCAGAGAAAGTCGTTCCAACGCCATAGCACCGAAAAGATCGCCAGAACGGCGAGGGCCGGTGCCGTCAGCGGCAGAATGATACGCCAGAAAATCCGGAACTCACTGGCCGCATCCACACGAGCCGCCTCGATGAGTTCATCTGGAATGGTCAACATATATTGCCTGAGAAGAAACACCCCGGTTGGTGTAGCAACCGTGGGGATGATGACGCCCCAGAGATTATCGACAAGCCCGACGCCAACGATGACGAGGTAAGCCGGTACCATGACAACGGTCAGCGGTATCATGAGCGTGGAGATAATCAGCACAAAGATCGCCTTATCACCCCGGAATTTGTATTTTGACAGGGCAAATGCCGCCATCGCGTTGACGATCAGCGTCAACATGGTCGCAACAACAGTCACAAAAACCGAGTTTTTCAGGAATGTAAGGAAGCTGAACCGCGTCAGCGGGTCCGTGAAGTTCTGCGTTGCGACCGTCAGGCGCTGGACGGGTGTTATCTCCCGCGTATCGACACTCACTGGCGGACCGGGGTTTGCCGGGTCGACCATCTGCGCTCGCAACCCGATGCGCCGCACCATCGCCATTTCTTTTGTCTCACCATCGACAGGTGCATTCCACAGGCTGAGGGGCCTATCGTAACCCTGAACCTCGACTTGAACCGCTGCACGTGGCAACAAGCTCGGCGGAAAGCGCGTGATTTCCGCTTCCGGTTTCAGCGAAGACATGGCCGCCCAGACGACAGGCACTAGCACTGCTATCGTTCCGCCAACAAGCCAAACCCAAGAGAGAATATCAGTGAGCCCGATGCGGCCGGGACGGCGGGTTCTGGTTAAAAAGCCGATCGCGTTTCGATTGCCGGACATGATCACGACTCCATCTTTCGGCCAAGGCGCAGTTGTACGAGCGTCAACACCAGCAGGACCAGCCCCATGAGAACAGAGGCGGCGGAAGCAAGGCCGAACAGTCGCAGATCGCTGCCGAAGGCCATCTGGTAAATATACTGCACGACAAAGGTATTAGCCGTGCCAGGACCGCCACCATTGGTCAAAACCCAGGCCTCATCGAAAATCTGCACGGAACGGATCATCAGCAGGATCAGAACCACGAGCAGATTGGGCGCAAGCAAGGGCAGGGTGATGCGTAGTAGAACGCGCCGGGGTGACGCTGCATCGATGGCCGCAGCCTCATAGAGATCCTTTGGAATAGCCTGGAGCCCTGCCAGCAGGATCAGCGTGTAAAATCCCATGTGGAACCAGACGGATACAACGACGACAAAGAACCGCGACCAGCCAACATCCAGCAGGAAAATTTCTGGAGGCACGCCCAGCATTTGCAGGAAGGCATTAAGCAGGCCATTTCGATCAAGAAACCATTTCCAGATGAGTCCAATGACGACCGGAGACAGCAGGACTGGATAGAAAAACATCGCTCGAAAAAAGCCGCGCGCGGCCATAGCCCGATTGAGAATGAGCGCGGTAATCAGCGCCACCAACAATGTTGCCACGACATTGAAGGCGACGAACCAGAGCGTATTCCAGACCGCGGTCCAGAACAGGGATTCCTGGCAGCTTCCCGGTTCCATATAGCTTGTGCAATCCAGCAGTTTGCTGAAATTGTCGAAGCCGACATAGGGCCTGTTGGTTATCAGAAGTTCCGTGCCGCCGGTAAAGGCATAACCTACGGCAATGGCAATTGGCAGAAAGGTGAAAATGCCGAAGAGAACCATGTTCGGCATCAGGAAGATATACGGCATGCGCTTTCTGCCGATCAGCCGTTCCACGACATTGATCGGTCGTTCCACGAGTGCCATCCCGCCCTCAAGAGCGCGGTCGGCGAGCTGGGCAATCCTCTGGCGAGTCATATCAGCCCCTTTCTCCGGTTCCGATACGTGGCAGAGCCAGTTCGGTTGAAGGATCAAAAATATGGATCCGTTCGCGCACCGGCATGATGTTGAGTATAGCCCCTTGTGTCGGAGCAAAATGGCCAGCCTGATGCACGATGATCGGTTCTTTTCGGCCCTGAATATTGCCGTAAATATAGGTCTCCGTTCCAAGGCTCTCATGGTACTGGACTTCGAAAGGCAGCCCATCACCTTGCGTCAGCGTGAAGTGAGAGGGCCTTACTCCGATCAAAACCGGTTGCCCTTCTTCGACCGAAGAGGGATCGAGCAGGCAGGACAGTTGCACGCCGTAGCCAGCGTCAATCATCACACCATCGTCTCCGGTGCCTTGAACAGTCCCCTTGAGGATGTTCATGCGCGGAGATCCGAGGAAGCCTGCGACGAAGAGATTGCGGGGATGGTCAAAAAGTTCAAGCGGACTGCCCACCTGCTCCACCCGTCCTGCACGCAGGACCACAATCTTATCGGCCATGGTCATGGCTTCGACCTGATCGTGGGTCACGTAGATCATGGTCGTTTTGATATCACGGTGAAGACGGGTTATTTCCGCACGGGTCTGCACACGCAAGGCTGCGTCCAGATTGGACAAGGGCTCGTCGAAGAGGAAAAGGTCAGGCTCGCGAACAATGGCGCGACCGATCGCAACACGCTGGCGCTGCCCGCCGGACAATTGCTTGGGTTTACGGTCGAGATAAGGCTCGATGGCGAGCATTCGCGCAGCTTCGTTGATGCGGCTTTCGATTTCCGCAGGCTTGAACCTGAGGTTTTCCAATCCGAAAGCAAGGTTCTTTCGAACGCTCATATGCGGGTAAAGCGCGTAGGATTGGAACACCATGGCGATTTTACGCTCAGCAGGCGAGAGGGCGCTGACGTCCCGGTCTCCAATCGTGATAGTACCGGAGCTCACATCTTCCAGACCAGCAATGATGCGCAGAAGCGTTGATTTCCCGCATCCTGACGGTCCCACGAAGACGACGAATTCCCCATCCTTCACTTCAAGATCGATATCGTGCAGCACGTGGACAGCACCGAACGCCTTGTTGAGTTTTGCAAGCTTCAGATTTCCCATCACTTGCTCCCTTCAAGCGCACGCGTCATCGTGACGATTTCATTTACGTTCCAGCCAGCTGGCAAAGGTTTTGTTCTGTTCATATCAACATCACTCGTCGTCAGGCGGTGAACACCAGCAAGATAAATTGCAGGCATGCCGCCGGGATAATCTTCAAGACCGATAACGCGGCCATCCGTACCCAACGTCCACGCATTTGCCCGTCCCGCAGCGTCCACGCTGGGGGCAATATCCGCATTGGTTGGGCGAAGATCGTATCGACGACCTGTTCCAAGTTTTCCAGCAGCTTGGCGCAATGAAATATGGTTCAGTGCAACGTTATGAATTCCTGCATCGGAGGTGGAAATGAGGTTGATCGCCCCCTCCATGCGACCGGTGAGGTGTTCTACAACAAGGTTTTCGATCCTGCCTGCAGGACGATCCGGCTTTCTGTCCACCACCGTTACCGTCAGTGCTTCGCCTGATCCCCAAAAACCGTCCCTCGTCTCCTGGCAATCGACCTCTATCCTGGAAAAACGAATGTTTCGCATTTCGCCGCCGTCTCGTGAAAACAGCCCAAGCCCACGATTGGAATCAATCACTTGGCAGTCCTCGAACGTCACATTCCGGAAGTCGCCGAAAGATTCTGTGCCAAGTTTAAGGGCACAGCTGAGGCTGGACACCTTGCAATGACGGACACTGACATTTTCGCATATACCCACTGCGCGCCCATTTGCACCGGCACTGGTCTTGAGGCAAATGCCATCGTCCGCCGTTGAGATATCGCACGCCTCAATCACCACCTCGCGGCATGCATCCAGCACGATCCCGTCGGTGTTGGGCAAGCGACGGTCGTTGAGAATGCATACCTGACGGACAAGCAAATTTTCGCAATTGACCATATGCAACGTCCACATGGGCGAGTTGGCCACCGTGAAGTCTTTTAGTCGCACGTTTTGGCAATGTTCAAACACCATGACTCGAGGGCGGAAATGTGCGGGAATGTAGGTTCCCATCGCCTCGTCATTGCCAATGATGAAACTCTCTCCGCCGGCTTCTATCCGACCGGAGCCGGTTACGCTGATATTCTGCGCGCCGACGGCGACGATCATGGCCCTATCCGACTTTTCGGCAAGAACTGAGACAGTCATGTCGATATATGCGTCGTAATCCGCAAGGAATTCGAGGAGCGCATCCTTTTCAAGATGTAATTCAACGTCGCTTTTCAGGCGAAGGCCACCGCTGACGTGCCGACCAGCCGACAGCGTAACGCGCCCACCACCGTTCCGTGACGCGTCGTCAATTGCGCGTTGGATGTCAGCGGTCGCATCCTCGTTCTTTGCCTTGATGGCAATATCGACACGGGCGCTCATGCCGCCATGTTCTCTTCGAGGAAAACGTCCGTCAGCAGCAGCATCGTCAGCGCCTGACCATAGGGCGTGGGCAGGTTGGGAATACGACGATAGAAATCCAGATCATGTCCCATAGGGGTGCCATCTGAAACGCCATGGACAACACCCTGCGCATCGATATTGCCCAACACCGCCGCTAATGCCCGCTCGGCGTTCGACCGATCTTCGGGGTCGAGAATTCCGGATTTGATGCCGCGCAGAATGCCATAAGCGATGCCTGCGGTTGCCGATGTCTCGACGGGGGATGTCGGGTCATCCACAAGCGTATGAAACATGCCGTCCTGCCGCTGATAGCGAAGCAGGGAACGCACCTGGCTTGCAAGAACATTGGTAAGAAAGCGCTTGTCCTTCTCGTCCATGGACGGCACGAGTTCGAAAAGTTCTGGAATGGCAACGGTGATCCAGGAATTGCCGCGCGCCCAGAAGGCATTTGCAAAATTGTGGCGCCCGTTGAAAGTCCAGCCGTGATACCAAAGCCCGGTCACTGGATCGGACAGATAACGTGCATGGACCATAAACTGATAAATGGCTTCATCGATCCAGTCCTGCCGCTTGCAGACAACTCCGGCACGGGCAAGAAACAGGCAGGCCATGAAAAGCGTGTCGTCCCAAAGCTCTCCATCGTTCAAGCGCTCCTTAACCACATGCTGGAATCCACCATCTTCAGTTTTGGGAAGCTCATGGACAAGCCACTGAGCCCAATCCTCCACCAGCGCCCGGAAATCCGGGCGGTCTACGTGTTCGGTCAAAATGACTAGCGGCAGCATTGGGGCAGAACTGTTGATCTGGCGCGGTGGCAAACCGCGTTCGATTTGCCAGCTATACCAGTCCACCAGATTGCCGATGGCGTTTTGATCATTCGCCGCCAGTGCCCTTCGCAGGAAGCCGTAGAGACCGACGCCGACTTCCCAATCCCATTCGTCGAATTGAATTTTTCCATCCGCACCACCAGTGGAGAGCCCCTCCTGAATGCCCTTTAACCGGCTGAAAGCAGCAGCGACGTTATCGATGGTCTTTTGGAGATCATGTTTGTGCACGGGGGCATGATTCATATCGCTAATTCCAGTCATGAATAGAAGAGCGGAGCAGGCTCGTTTTTCACGATCGCTGCGCTGTCAAATGTGATTGCGGGGTAAGGTTGGACATGGTCGAAAGCCATCGTCTGACCATCAATTTGGAACTGACCATCCCACGTCAAAACGACCTTGGGCCGATCCGGTGCGTTGACGGAAAGAATGCGTTGCTCTGGGTCAAAGCTGACACGCGTGCCAAGCAATTTATTGCGGAAAGTCACGAAGTCATTGGTACTTCCGCATCCAATCGTCCCGATCCAGCCGCATCGTTTCCCCTGTGAGCGGATTTCGCGGTTGGCGGTCGCGCCAGTGGTGACTAACTCCAGGCCGTTCGTTGCATAAAGCCCGGCAAAGCCACGATCCGAGCGCGCAAACAGCCAATTGCCCTCAATAGAAACGCCATCGAGACCATCTCGCCCGAAATAAGCATGCGTCCAGTCGTTGCGGTGCGTGTCCGTATCGAAAATCATCAAGGCAAGGTCACGATGTTGGGCCACTCGTGGCAAAACGCCGTTTCCAGCCCAATAGGATGGCCTCTGACTTCCCCAGGGATCATCCTCGCCCGGATGATTGACCCACAGTCGCGCCATCGGGTGTCCCGCAAGTCGGATGTCGAGGACATGTTGCTGATGCCCCCTCATGCCTGTCTTGTGATCAACAACAGTCGAAAGTTGCGCGGCCTCGTTTTTAAAAAGTACGAGTTTTCCGCTTTCCAAGCCCTGGGCATAGCGCGCCTCCACCACGCGCCCCGCATCGAGCTGCGTCAGTGCATCCAGACGGGCGGGCGGCACATAGTTTCCGCAGCAGAAGAGCGGCAGCGACGCCACGCCACCGTTGAGCCACCCTTTCCCGAAAGCAACCTTGGCAAATGGCGCAAGCTCCGTAAGCGGTCCCGCACGCAGCTCTTTGTCATAGGCTCTGCCTTGAGAGCCAGCCGGTACGCCGGCAAGCGTGTGCAAAGCGATCATCTCGAAGATCAGATCGAGTTGATGACGCGCTCTTGCAGCCAAAGTTGGCTCGGCCCAATGCTCAATGGCAAGAAGACCGATAAAATCGACAGGATAGTATGCAGCGGAATTCCACTCGGCCAAACCGTGCGCTTCGACACTGTCAAACCAACGAGAGAGACGCTCCTGCGCAATTGCCGCCTGTTGCGCGCCTGTCCGTCCTGACGCCGAGAAAATGGCATCCGGCAAGTATCGCCCGGCCAGCAGCTGGCTTGTGTGGAAGCAGAGAACGTGGTTTTCGCTCCAGAACCACATGACGTCATTACCAGGCTCATCCACCCAATAACGATAGTTCACGATCGATGCGTCAATCCGCTCGCGCAGCGTCGCGGGCAGTTGCTCACCGTAGGCGTGTACCAGCCATAGCAGCGGGATAAGAACGAAATCCGAGCAGTCCTCTCGTCGGTCTATAGCCTTGAGTGTCGTATCGACAATGTCCGTTATCGTATCGATATCATCATCGCCAGTTGCCACCATCGCCAACGCTCGGCCAATGCGCCAGGCTCCGAACTCTGCACTAAACGCCAGAGCCTCTTTTTTCCGGCGGACGATATCCGTATCGCCAGCGGTGGCCACGATATCCGTCATGAAGGCGGCATCGATAGCCCGCTCAACCTTTGCCCTGCCCGAACCGATGGTCAATTTCACGGCGTGATAGCCATCGGCGATGCCAAGCGTTTCCGGTATTTCGAGACATGTCTGGCCAGCAGTCAGCACCATATCGACATCTGCCAACAGAGCTCGTTCATGCCCATGGCTTTTAACCGCCACATGCACCGGCAGATCGTTTTCTGGCGCGCTATCGAATATCAATTCCAGAGGCTGCCCGACAAAAACATCGCGCGCTGGTCTGATATCACGAACCAAATCCGCAAGACGTTTTGTTCCCTGCTGGTCAAGCGCCACAGGCAGAGCGACGGACAATGGCGTGTCATCCGTCACTTCAAGTTCAAAGAACCAGATGATGTCGCGCTCTGCCAGATCTTCGCAATGGATTAGAATGTCGTTATCGCCCGCCTTGAGCGCGAGCATGATATCCACATGACTTTCGACATTACGAATAAATGGCTCGAACCGGACTTGCTCCACACCGTTGACCCAAATGCGCACGCCACCGCAGGTGAAAAGCCGAAATCTGGCATTACGCGCCTCTTCGCTGTGGAATGTCCCCTTCAACCATCGACGCACATGCATCGGCACGTGCCAGAATCCGGTAAATTCGACACGACGGTTGGAGCCGGGCAAATTCAGATGCGAAACGGCCCAGTCGGTTTCGGGCGCAATATCTCTACCGATCATATGACTTTGGAAGGCCTTGCGGCAGGGCAGATCACCCACGTCCACAAATCCATTGATGAAACGATAGTTGACGCGATCTTCAGCCGGTGCGGGAATGCCGGGATAGGACGTTTCCAGCAGGTCAGACACCATCCAAGCGGTAACCGTATCACCCTTTCGGGCAACGTAAGCAGGTTCCGTAGTCGTATCCGCCACATGTACATTCATCATAATAGATCGCGCCTCCCATCGATCGTTATGAAATATTTTTCATGATATAAAATTTACGATAAACACGTCAATTTCTATCATTTGCGCCGAACAAACAGCTTGACGACGCGCTTGTCAAGTCGCAAAACAGAGGAAATCGAAACGATTGTGGGAGCTATCGTTCGATTTATGAAAATGATTTCATAGGGAGGATTAAATGCTGAAGTATTTTTCAGGCGCGAGTGCCATTGTCATCGCGTCATTGGCCGGACTGGCGGCGGCACATGCCGAAACCAGAACAATCACGTTCCTTTTTACCGATGATGACCAAGGCTATGTCCAACGGATGTCCGAACTCAGCAAGGAGTTCGAGGCCGCAAATCTTGGCGTGAAGGTGAACTTCATTTCTTCCGGCTACGATGCTGTTTCCAAGCAGTTACCGGTGCAGTTGGCCGTTGGTGAAGGTCCTGACGTCGCCAAGATCACAGACTGGCAACTTGCACCCTACTACCTCGATATGCGCCCCTACATGAAGGATCCTGAAGCCTACGCCAAATTGCATGGCGTGAGCCTGGATCAACTTCGTCTGCCAAATATCAACGATCCCAAGTCTATCAATGGCTACGTAGCATCGCAGACCCTGAACTTGCCTTTCGTCAACAAGACGCTGTTCGAGCAGGCTGGCGAGCCCTTGCCTAGCCCGACCGCAAAACTCAGCGAGATCGTTGAAGCCTCGGCGCGTGTGGCAAAGGCAACGGGCGTACAGATACCGTTTACCATGGACCGTTCCGGTCACCGTTTCTCCGGCGGTGCTTTTGCCTATGGTGCAAAATACGTGAGGGATGGCAAGTTCAGTTTTCCTGACGACGCTACGAAGAAATACATCGCCGATGTTTACTCCTGGACGCAAAACGGCAGCTTTCCCAAGGAAATGTGGGGCGCCGCTGGCGGATCACAATACAAGAGCATGGGGGACGAGTTCGTCAACGGCAATGCCGTGACCTATCTTGCGGGCAACTGGATGGTAAATCCGTTCCAGACCAAGATCGGTGACGCTTTTGAATGGACAGCCATCAATGCGCCTTGTGGTGACGCCGGATGCTACGCCATGCCTGGCGCGACCGCTATTGTTGGCTTCAAGCGCACCAAATACCCCGAAGATGTTGCCCATTTCATCGAGTTTCTCGGCTCTGAAAAAGTACAAAGGGAAATCGCCGAGAATTACGTGATCCTGACGGGCGCTGAGATCAGCAATCCGAACTACAAGCTGACGGGCGAGAGCGCCAAAGCGTCCATGCAGGTCTTTCTGGACAACAAGAAGAACGTGCCCCAGGGCGCACGCGAGTTCGAAAAGAAAAAGGGTGGATCGGCAGTTTACCAGCAGATCGTTCAACGCATGAGCCAGTTGATCGTGGGTGAATTGACGCTCGACCAGACTTATAAAGTTTTGGAAGATGATATGGCGAAGATCAACGAGGCCGTTGACGTCAAAAAGTAAGCGGCAGCTCTGCGCCGCTATTAAGCCAAGATGAAAGTCCTGTTTGATCTTCCCGCAGCGTGCTGTGGGAAGATTAGCCGGTTGATGGGGGCGCCCTAACGTTTAGGAATGTTCGGGACATCGGTCTTTTGTTTCGGCGTGGAATATTCCCACGCCGAAACACAAAATGAGCGACATGTTACGCCGTTATGAATAAAAACCGTCTTGATGCCGGACATAAGCGGACATCGCCATCGCAGCGCTATGTCGTCTTTGTTCCCATCGAATAAGGTTTAATGAGCGCTCTACCATATTAGAAATTATTTAAGTAATAAAATGAGTATTACTAATATATAAATGTCTTATTTATCGTATATCAAAGTATAATGTGCTTGTATTGTGTGATGACTTCCTCTAATTCATCATTTGAGTTTGGGGCGTTATCGTTCTGCGCCTCGATCCGAAAGAAATTTGGGAGGTGCGAATGCATAGAAAGTCTCTAAAGGCACTTTTGGTTGGCTGCGCCGTATTGTGTGCAGGCGTTGGCGGTGCCCAGGCGCAAACCATCAGCGTCTGGTCCAGGCAGACGGATGAATCGATCAGTGTGCTGAAGGCGCTCACCGACGCATTTACGGCAGATACTGGTATCAAGGTCGATACGTTCAACACTGGTATCGATTTCGAGCAGCGCCTTGCGCGTGCCGCTGCCGGGCGTACCCTGCCGGATATTGTCTTGAATGATACGACAGCAATGGGGCAGATGAACCAGATGGGGATTTTGCGCTCCATTGATCAGTCCAAGATTGCAGGCAGTCAGGATGTGTCGCCTGCAGCTTGGGACGGTGCCAAGGCCAGTGATGGACAGTTCTATTCGGTGCCGATTTCGGCTCAGTCCTTCGCCATGTTCATTCGCAAAGATTGGCGCGAAAAATTGAACATGCCGCAGCCCAAGACGTGGGAAGACGTTCGTAACCTTGCCGAGGCTTTCACCACGAAAGACCCAGATGGGAATGGCAAGGCTGATACGTTCGGCATGGCCATTCCCGGATCAACGACGCGCGGTTATGCAAGCTGGTACATGAGCAGCTTCATCTGGGAGGCCGGTGGTGACTACGTCAAGCAGGAGGCGGACGGTTTCGTTCCGACACTGAACACGCCGCAGGTGGCAGAAGCGCTGACCTATGTGCGTGGCATGATTTGCGACAAGTTTGCCCAGCCCGGTGCCATCAATGCGACGACAGGCGATACCCTGCCGACCTTCAGATCCGGACAGACTGGCATCTTCGTCTCAGGCCCCTACCACATTCCGCAGCTTGATGCCGAGCCGGGCAAGGACGTCGTCGAGGTTGTTATGATGCCCGCGGGTCCTGGCGGCATCGCGTCTCTGGCAGAAGGCACGAGTGCCTACCTGCTGAAAAGCGTCAAGGACGAGGAGGCCGCCAACAAGTTTCTGGCGTTCCTGATTTCGCCGAAGGGCCAGGAAATCGCCATGGCGCAGGGTTCGGGTCGCACGCCGATCGTCCGATTGCCTGTGAATACCAAGGTTGACGTCAATGCCATTCGCAACGATCCACGCTGGACGGTATTCAAGGAAACCTTTGATAAATATGGGCGTTACATGCCAGCTGTTCCGAACTGGACCGCGGTTCGTACCCTGACGGGCGACGGCTTCAACCGCATTCTTGCGCAATGCGATGCGGACGTGCCAGCCGAGTTGGAAGCACTGAACAAGCAGGTTGCGACGGAATTGAGTGGCCAGAACGCCCTTTCCGCTTCCTATAAGTAAGCAGCTTTCCCTGCGTCGCTGCAATGGCGGTGACGCAGGGAAACAAGCATTGTCCTTGAGGTGAACATGTCCGTCACGTCCCCACCGTCCACTTCTGGACAGGCCGCGAACACATCCCGACCACAGCCTCGCGTCGTCAAATGGCGGCTCCGCACGGTACTGACGCCTTGGCTGTTTCTTGCGCCTGCATTGATCATTTTCACGTGGTTCAAATTCTACCCGATGATCTCGGGCTTCTCCATGTCTTTTTATGACGTGCAGTTTTACTCTGATAGCAAATGGGTAGGGCTGGACAATTTTTACCGCGCCTTCAGTGATCTTGCCCTGCGCAGCGCCGTCATTCACACGACGATCTACGTGATCGTGGGAACGCTTTCGGCCTGCGTTGTCGCCTTCTTCATGGCCTTGACGCTGGAAGGGCCAGCCCGTCATCTCAGCATCATCCGCACAGCCGTGTTTTTGCCCGCCATCACCAGTGTCGCGATCATCGCCGAAATCTGGCGTATTCTGTTCAATTCCGCTGATTACGGTCTCATCAATTCCATATTGGGTTTCTTCGGAGTTGCCCCCCAGGGATTTCTCAGCGATCCCAACCAGGCGCTTTGGGTGCTCATCCTCATGAGTGCGTGGAAGAGCGCGCCGTATGACATGGTGATCTTCGTCGCCGGTCTCGTTGGCGTCAACCGCGAGCTATACGATGCGGCAAGCGTCGATGGTGCCAGCGTCTGGCGTAAACTGTGGCATGTGACCTTGCCCGGCATCATACCATCGATATCGGTCGTTCTGATGCTGTCCTTCATCCGTGGTTTTCGGGTGTTCGCCGAAGTTTATGCGACCACGGGCGGCGGCCCAGCTGGCTCCACGTCGACGATCATGACCCACATCTACAAAGTCGGGTTCGAGGAATTGAATTACGGATATGCGTCCGCTGTCTCCTTCCTTTTGCTGCTGTTCACGGTCGCACTGACTGTGCTGCACATGAAGGTCAAATCCAAGCTCACAGCGTAAGGGGCTTTCGATGAAAACTTCTCTTCTGCTCAATCTGGGCCGGTATGTCCTCTATGCCATCCTTGTCGTCATTTTTGTCGGTCCCTTCTGGGGTGCGCTCGTTACCGCTTTCAGCGGTGTCAGCCTCAAGCCGGGCCAGTTGACGCTGATTCCGCAAAGCCCGACTCTGGAGAATTTCAGGATCGCGCTTTTCGACATGAAGGTGTGGCGTTATCTGATGAATTCGGTGATCGTGGTGATTGTCGGCACCGGATTACAGGTCACGGCCAGTGCGCTGGCGGCCTATGCGCTGGCCCGCAAGAAATTTCGCGGTGCAGCCATCGTCAGTCTGCTCATCCTTTGCACGCTGATGCTGCCGGAAGAGGTCATTGCCATTCCGCTTTATCTGGTGATGCAGAAGGAAATTCCGATCATCAACGTGTCGATTTACAACACCTATCTGGCGATGATCCTGCCGGTGGTCGGTTGGGCGTTTTCGATTTTCATGCTGACCGAGTTTATGCGTGCCATTCCGCTCGAGCTGGAAGAAGCTGCCCGGATCGATGGTGCCAGCGAGTGGCAGATCTTTTTCCGGGTCATTCTGCCTCTGGTGCGCCCGGCGCTTGGCACCGTGCTCATCTTCGGCTTCATCATGATATGGGATCAGTATCTGTTGCCGCTCATCGTCGTCAACGACAAGGACCTGATGACGTTGCCGGTGGCACTGGGTTCCCTGCGTGTGGATGACACGATCACGCCGAACATTCTGGTGGCGGCAACGCTCATCGCCATGGCTCCGAGCGTCGTCGTCTACCTCCTTCTCCAGCGGCAATTCAACCGCGGCATCATGGCGGGCGCGGTCAAAGGCTAATCGCGCCACTTGCGCAGAAACAATCTTAAGAGGAATGAAATGGGTGCAGTTTCCCTACGGGGTGTTTCCAAGTCGTTTGGTGCCGTGGACGTCATCAAGGATGTATCGATCGATATAGCGGAGGGCGAGTTTTGCGTCCTTATCGGGCCGAGCGGTTCAGGCAAATCGACGCTGTTGCGGATTATCGCCGGGCTGGAGACAGCCAGTGGCGGCACGATCCACATTGGCGGGCGCGATGTCACCGATCTGGAACCCAAACAACGCGATATCGCCATGGTGTTCCAGAGCTATGCGCTTTACCCGCAGATGACAGTGCGCGAAAATATGAGCTTTTCGCTGCGTCTGGCAAAACGTCCGAAGGACGAGATCAAGCAGAAGATCGATCAGGTTGCCCAGATGCTCGACCTTGGAAAACTGCTGGACCGGTTGCCCAAGGAACTTTCCGGTGGTCAGCGACAGCGCGTCGCCATGGGACGCGCGATTGTGCGCAATCCGTCCGTATTCCTCTTCGACGAACCGCTTTCCAACCTGGATGCGAAGCTGCGCAGCCAGGTACGAGGGGAAATTCGCGATCTGCATCATAAATGGAAGACCACATCCGTCTATGTCACGCACGACCAGGTGGAGGCCATGACCATGGGCGAGAAGATCGTCGTGCTGCGTGATGGCCGGGTCGAGCAGGTCGGAACGCCGCTACAGCTTTATGACCTGCCTGACAGTGTCTTCGTCGCAAGCTTCATCGGATCGCCAGCCATCAACATGATGAACGCCAAGATCAGCGGCGATGGCGCAGACCTGCTTCTGGGCAGCAGCCAGAGCCGGTTGCCGGTGCCCGGCAACTATGGCGATATCGGCGGACGGGACGTGGTGGTTGGCATTCGTCCGGAATATCTGGAGGTCGTGGCCCGCGACACCGTCAACGCGCTACCGGCCACCGTCCACGCGGTCGAGACGACGGGTTCGGATACCACGGTGATCTGCAATAGCCCGGTGGGCCAACTGCTTGTTTCATCCAAGAGCCGCAGCCCCTTGCATATGGGCGAAGACGTGGCTTTGAGCGTGGCAAATGGCAAAGCTTTGTTGTTCGACAGGCACACAGAGCGTCGATTGGTGCCGTTAACCTAACGAAAACAAGTGTTTATGAAGCGGATTGGGACAGTATGACACTAGGCTCGCCTGTTTTTGTGGCGGAACGGATCGCCAGACCAGGTTGTACCATTGCGGAGACGCCCGTATGGGAGCCTGAGCACTCGCGGATCACCTGGATCGATTCACCGGGGTCTTCCTTGTACAGGATCACCTACCCGGATGCTCTTCTCGAGCGATTTGACCTGCCGATGCGCGTGGGAGCGATTGCCTCGACGATGGACGGTGATTTCATCGCCTCCACCGATCGTGGCTTCGCCAGGCTTTCCATCGTCGATGGCCAGGTGGAATTCGAGTTTGGTGCAGGGCCGGATCTTGGGCCAGGGTGGCGGATGAATGACGGCGCATGTGACCGGCAGGGACGGTTCTGGTCCGGCTCCATGGCGCCGGACACCTCGGCGCCAGGCGCATTTGGCACGCTCTTCAGCATTGGCGCTCACAATGAGGTCGTTCAAAGAGGCGGGCGCTTCAGATCACAGAACGGTCTGGCATGGAGCCCAGACAGCACGTCCATCTATGTGTCGGACTCCAACCCGCTCAATCCATATGTGCAGGTCTATGATTTCGATCCGGTCAGTGGAAACTTCACCAACGGTCGACTGTTTGCAGACAAAGCCACGCTCGGCGGACGGCCGGATGGTGCTGCGATCGACGTCGATGGTTGTTACTGGATTGCCGCCAGTGACAGTGGCCGCTTGCTGCGCATGACACCCAACGGTGAAATAGACGCAGAAATCCGTATCGATGTGCCAAACCCCACCAACATCTGTTTTATCGGCAGCGATCTGAAAACGGCATTCATTACCACACTCCGGGCCGATGGCGTTGGGCCTGGTGGCGATGTCTATGTCGTGGATCTGCCATATCAGGGGCTGGCCGAGCCGCACTATCGAGCCGGTTGAAACAGCCCGATCACCAATTGCAATTGGAGAAGCTTGCCATGTATCTCGGAACACAGATTCCCGCACGCAATGACGATGACTACCGGGTAATGAAACAGCTGGGTGTGAACAACATTTCGGCTACGCCGCCGGGTGACTGGCGCACATGGGATCGCCCGACCCTCGAAGCGTTTCGCGAGAAGATCGAAGGGTTCGGCCTCACACTCGACATGACGCAACTGCCAATGCCCTCGACCCGTGTCGATCGTGACGACGTTCCGTGCAAGGATATCATGCTGGCCGGGCCGGAGCGAGACAGCCAGATCGACGGCATCTGCCGTCTGATCGAGAACTGCGCGGCTGTGGGCATTCCATCCGTTCGCTACAATTTCAACTATATCGGCATTCCGCGCACGCCGATGGAGCCGGGCAGGGGCGGATACATGGCCGAGGCCTTCAGGCTCGATCTGGCCGATCCGAACGAACCAACGCCGAAAGGTATCGGCTCTATCGACGAAGATACGATCTGGGAGAGGGTGGATTATTTCCTTGCCCGCGTCGTGCCAGTCGCCGAATCCGTCAATATCCGCCTTGCCTGCCATCCGCACGATCCGGCAACTCCGCCGGGCTTCATGGGCGTGACGCGCGTTTTGGGATCGGTCGAGGGAATGAAGCGATTCGTTCAGATGCATGAAAGTCCTGTGCACGGGCTTAACTTCTGCATCGGAACCCTGGGCGAGATGGTCGAGGACGTGTCGGAAGTGCCTGCCATAACGCGCTGGTTCGGTGAGCGCGGCAAGATCATGAACATCCATTTCCGCAATATCGTCGGTAAGCGGTACTCCTTCCGCGAAAGCTTCCTCGAGGATGGCGACATCGACATGCCGGCCGTCATCGATGCCCTGCGCGACATCGGATACCAGTACATGGTCATGCCGGACCATGCCCCGACGCTATCGGGTGAAAACCAGCAGCAGGTCGCCTTTGCCTTTTGCTACGGCTACATCGCCGCACTGCTACAAACCCGTTGCTGAACCGGACGGCCCGAAGATACGGGCCACTGTCATGAACTTCAAAGAAACCAGCAGGTCTTCCATGTCTGTCTCCCACGCTATTCGCATGTCACCCCAGGCCGATGACATTACCGGTCAACTGCAATCCCTGTTCGATACGCATGAGGGGGCGCTGCATGTCGTGCTTGAACCCGGCATCCATCATTGCGGAGGTCTGCGCCTGCGCTCCGACCTGACCATCGAAATATCCGACGGCGCCGAACTGCATTTCATCCCCAGTTACGATGCCTACGCGCAAACGACCGTGGCCATCATTGCGGAAGAGAGCGACCGGGCAATGATGACGGCGGTGGGTGTCCGCAACATCGCTCTCATCGGCGGCGGGCGCATTTTCTGCGCGGGTTCAACGAAATATACCCATGGTGATGATGGCGACATGGGCACTCTGGTGGCGTCTCGCTATCGCCCCCGTATTCTGGTTCTGGACGACTGCCGCGATATCCGTATCGAAGGGCTGCGCATTGACGATTCACCTATGTGGACCATGCATTTTGCCGGCTGCGAGAACATCGAGGTCAAGGGCGTCGAGGTGGACAATGACCGGCGCATGCCCAATACGGACGGTATCGTCATTGATGGCTGCCGCAATGTCCGGATTTTCGACAGCACCTTCCGCACGGCCGATGATGGAATTGTTCTCAAAACCACCCGTCGCGAAGACGGTTCGCTGACCGGCCCTTGCGAAAACGTCACCGTTCGCAACTGCATCGTGGAAAGCCGCTCCTGTGCGCTGAAACTCGGTACCGAAAGCTTTTCGCCGTTCCGTAATATCTCGTTCGAGGACGTTCGCATCGAAAAATCGAACCGTGGACTGGGCATTTTCTCGCGCGATGGCGGGGTGGTCGAAGGCATTCGCTTCGTGCGCATCACTGTCGATTGCCATGAAACGCCTGCGGGCTTCTGGGGCTCGGGCGAGGCGATCACCATCACCGTTCTCGACCGCCGCCCGGAGGAGTTTCCAGCCGGTGCCGTCAGTGATGTTCTGGTGGAGGATGTCAGCGGCACGATGGAGGGCGCAATCAACATGGTTGCTGAACACCAGGGCGGCGTTTCTGACATCACGTTGCGCCGGATTTCGCTGGATCAACAGCCGGGTCCGCTGAAGACCGGCCTGTGCTACGATATGCGCCCCACCATAGAAGACCGCTTTGACCGTTTTCCCATCGGAGACAAGAGTGCGGGCCGTGTCAACGCATGGCGTTTCGGCCCGGATGGCAAGATCATCGGCCTGATCGACTATCCCAACGGCATTCCGGGTATTTTTGCTAAGGGTGTTGCAGGTCTGGTGACCGAAGATATCCAGATTGCGCGGCCCGATCCGTTACCGGAAAACTGGAACAGCGAGATCGTCGTGGTGACTGACGCAGCACGTTAATTTCAGGCAAACTGCTTTCTCGGGAGAAACCAGCCTTGGTCTGCACCGCAATCCCATGCGCGACCGTGAGGATATAGGCGGCGAGCACTGCGGGATCGGCGTCGGGCGGTAGATCACCTTAGCGTTTTGACGTCTCGAAACGCTGCCGCAAGACGTCTCCGCCCTCGGCGCGCCACTGCTACGTAAGAAAATCAATGAGCCGAAAGTCAAGGCAGGGACATCGAGCGTGTCGCGTCCCTTTGCTCGGTCGTAACAACCTGAGAACCACCGCTGTTCGTGATTAGCGCTTTTCTCATGCAAGCAGTTTCGGCTAAGATGTTCGCATGTCGCAGATCATCGTCACGCCCGCCCGAAAAGAGAAGCTTGCTGATACCGTCTACGGGCAAATTCTGTTCGAGATTACGTCGGGCAAATTTACCGAGGGAGACAAGCTTCCGTCCGAAGCGGAGCTTTCCCTTGCTTTTGACGTATCCAGACCCGTGGTTCGGGAGGCCTTGCTGCGGCTATCCACGGATGGTCTCATCCAATCGCGGCGGGGTATTGGCACGTTCATTTCGACGAAGCCGTCTACACGGCTGACCGAACTGGCCGATGCTGCCGACCTTTCAAGCTATGTGCGTTCTTTCGAGCCGAGAATCGTCATTGAAGTCGAGGCCGCACGGCTTGCGGCGATGCGACGTTCGCGCGGGCATCTGGAAGCCATTCGGCAGGCGATTGATGATCTGAACGAGGCGATTGTGCGGGGAGAATTGGGGCAGGCGCAAGATATCGCGTTTCACGATGCGGTCGCTATTGCCGCTGGTAACGAGTATTTTCCCGTATTGCTGAAGGATTTGCGTCGACCGGTGCAGGAGACCATGAACATCGGGCTCGAACTTGCAAGGGAGCGCGCACCGGCGCGGCGTCTACGCGTCGTGGAGGAGCATACCAGAATCCTTAACGCGATTAGCGTCGAGGACAGTGATTCTGCTGCGAGTTATATGAAGTATCACCTGCTTCAGGCGCGTGCCGCTATCCTTGATGCGCAACATCTTGAAGCGGGACGACTGACAAGTAGACGGTCGACCCGCGGTCAGCGATAGAGCGGCAGGAGAAGCCGCCTACCTCATCACTAGTGTAAGATCTGAGCAAGAAATTCCCGGGCTCGTGCAGTTTTCGGATTGGCGAAGAACTCGTCCGGCTTGCCGGTTTCGACAATCGTGCCGGCATCCATGAAAATGATACGATCAGCGACCTGGCGCGCGAAGTGCATCTCGTGCGTCACGCAGATCATCGTTCCACCTTCTTTCGCAAGTTCGACCATCGTATCGAGCACTTCGCGGACCATTTCTGGATCGAGTGCCGAGGTTGGTTCGTCAAACAGCATCAGTTCGGGGCTCATTGACAGTGCCCGTGCGATAGCGACACGCTGCTGTTGACCACCCGAAAGCTGCGATGGATATTTGCCAGCCTGCTCTGGAATTCGAACGCGTTCAAGGAAGCGCTGAGCGATCGTCCGCGCTTCTTCACGCGAGATGCCTTTGACCTTCATCGGTGCGATCATGCAGTTTTCGAGCACGGTCAGGTGCGGGAAAAGATTGAAGTTCTGGAAGACCATGCCTGTGCGCCGACGCACCGCATCCACAGAGGGACGCGCAGCCGTTACGTCGATGCCACAGACCCGTAGAGAACCGGACTGATATTGCTCCAGCGCATTGAGGCAGCGTATCAGGGTCGATTTTCCTGATCCGGACGGACCGCATATGACGATCGTTTCACCGCGATTGACCGTCAGATCGATAGTCTTGAGAGCCTGGAAGGCTCCGAAGAATTTCGAAACCTGCTGTGCCTTCACGACCGCGCCATCGGCTTTTTCATTTGAATGATTTGCGCTCACAATCTTTTCCCCTTGGCCATCAGACGATCTTAGGGTCGAGTTCGCCAGAGGCGTAACGGCGAGCCATGTCCGCCAGCGGAATGACCTTGATCTTCCCGGCATGACCGGCTGTGCCGAAATCCTCCAGGCGCTGTTTGCAGAGCTTTGTGATGGCGTCCATGCCTGGCTTCATCATGTTGCGAATGTCGAATTCCTTGGGGTCTTCGTGCAGAACACGGCGGATTTGGCCGACCAGCGCCATTCGGTTATCGGTATCGATGTTGATCTTGCGGACGCCATGCTTGATGCCGCGTTGGATTTCCTCGATCGGAACACCCCAGGTTTGCTTTATGTCCGCCCCGTACGTGTTCATGATGTCTTGCAATTCCTGCGGGACGGAGGATGAGCCGTGCATGACGAGGTGGGTTTCGGGCAGACGCCGGTAAATTTCCTCCAGCCGATCCATTGCCAGAACTTCGCCATCCGGCTTACGGCTGAATTTGTAGGCGCCATGCGATGTGCCCATCGCGATTGCGAGTGCATCGACCTTGGTCGCCTTGACGAATTTTACGGCCTCATCGGGATCGGTCAACATGCGTTCGTCGGTGCGCGACTGGAGTTTGCCCAAAACGCCGATCTCGCCTTCGACGGAGGCGCCCATATAATGCGCGACTTCGGACACGCGGGCGGTTACGCGGGCGTTGTAGTCATAATCGGATGGCGTTTTGGCGTCTTCGAGCAAAGAACCATCCATCATCACCGACGTGAACTTGTGCTGAAGGGCCGTGGCGCAGGTCGCTTCACTGTTGCCGTGGTCCTGATGAACAACCATCGGAATATCCGGGTAAATTTTTTCAAGGGCCGCAAAAAGGTGCTCGATCATGATGTCTCCCGCATAGGAGCGGGCCTTGGTGCCGACTTGGAGAATAACGGGTGCCTCAACGGCCTGGGCGGCATTCATGACTGCCAACATCTGTTCCATGCAGGTGACGCTGAAGGCTGGAACGCCATATTGGTGTTCAGCGGCGTGGTCGAGCAATTGTCTGAGCGTAATTCTGGGCATATTGGTTGCTTTCCTGTGAGGACGGGCCTGCAGCTGTCTGCAGACCCCGATGGAAGTCAGAAGCGTGGGACGTCAGCGTTGACGACGCCGAGCCATTGCTTCTGGGCAGCCTGAAGCTCGCCGCCGCTCCACAGCATCATGATCTCCGTGTTGAGCCATTGGTGGAGGTCATAGTCGCCACGACGAACACCGATTCCCATGGGTGACTGGCGGACTGCGAATTTGCGGGCGAACTTATCCGTCTGCGCATTGATCGCATTGGCGGCAGCAACACCCGAGACGATCGCATCGACCTGGCCCGTAAAGAGCGCCTGGTTGGTCGAGGCATCGTCCTCGAAGCGTTGGATGTTCGTTCCCTGGACGGCCTTCTGGGTGATGATGGTGTCATTCGTGCTGGCGCGCGTCACGCCGACGCGTTTGCCGACCAAGGCTTCAAGGTTGTCGAGTTTGGACTCTGTCGGCGCGAGCACCATCTGCTCATCCACGTAGATCGCGTTGGTATACATGATCGTCTTGGCACGCTCTGCGGTGATGCCGAGCGAGGAGACGACGATATCGACTTTGCCGGTGGTCAGGTTGGGGATACGTGCCTGCGAAACCTGATCGACGATTTCGAGCGTCACGCCGAGATCGCGTGCGATGAGGTTTGCGACTGCCACGTCGAAGCCTGAAGGTTTCATGCTGGCGTCGGTCATTCCGTAAGGCGGCGTTGACAGCGAAATGCCGACGATGATCTTGCCGCGTTTGATGATCTCATCGAATGTATTTGTCGTCTGCTGTGCGAGCGCGACCGATGAAAGGCAAGCCGCGGCAACCACGCCGAGGACAGCTTTCCTAATGAATGCGAGCATCGTGTTCTCCTCCGTTACGATGTTATGATTGAAGGCGTTTCTCGAGGCTGCGGCTGATCAGCGTCAGCGGAAAGCAGACAAGAAAATAGAAGGCGGCAGCAGTCATGTAGACCTCGAGCGGTTTGAACGTGGCATTGCTGACGATCTGTGCCGTGCGTGTCAGCTCGACGATGCCGACGACCGAAGCCAGCGATGTGTTCTTGATAAGCTGAACAAAAAAGCCGACCGTTGGCGGAATGGCGATCCTGACTGCCTGCGGAATGATGATATAGATCATCGAGTGGGCGCGCCCGAGACCGAGCGCATGGGCACCTTCCCGCTGCCCCTTCGGAACGGACTGGATGGCACCGCGCCAGATATCTCCAAGAAAAGCCGCGGCATAGAAGGAAAAGGCCACCGCGATGGCCACGATCGGCTGCACGGAAATGCCGATATAGGTCGCACCGAAATAGGCGATGAACAGTGTGACCAGCAGCGGCGTGCCCTGCACGACAAAAATGTAAAACTTTGCGAGCAGGCTGATGATGGGATTGGCGGACATGCGCATCAAGGCAATCACGGAGCCAGCAATCGAGCCGCCGACCAGCGCGATGAATGCCAGGCCGATTGTCCAGCCAAGTCCGGTCAGCATGAACTGGACGTGTGTGAGGCTGAATTGTTGAAACATCTTATCGCCCCAGAAACTTGAATGGAAACAGGATGTGTTCCAGAACGGTCATCACGCCTTTCAGCAACGCAACGAGGACCACATAGACAACCGCAATGACGAGATAGACTTCCATGTTTCGCAGCGTGATGCCCTGGATGTCATTGCCGATGCCGGTCAACTCGGGAACAGAGATCGCGGAGACGACGCTGGATGACAGAAGAAGCAGAATGAACTGCGCCGCGAGTGACGGGAAAACCGCTGCAAGCGCTGGCTTGAAGATCACATGCTTGAAGATCGTTAGCGGCGACATGCCCAGCGCGCGCCCCGCCTCGATCTGTCCTTTGCTAATGCTCTGGATGCCAGCACGAATGACTTCGCTGCAATAGGCGCCGCCATAGATCGACATTGCCAGAATGGCCGCAATTGTCGGGTCGAGCCTGATGCCGAAGCTTGGCAGGCCGAAGTAGATCAGAAAGACCTGCACGATAAACGGCGTGTTGCGGATCGCTTCCACATAGGCCACCGCAGGCAGCCGGATGAACCGGCTGCTGCTCAGGGAAACACTCGCCACAAGAACGGCAATCACGAGTGCAAATAGCATCGATATGACCGAAATCTGCGCGGTCAGCAGCATGCCTTTCAGCAGAAGGTCGCTGCGTAGTAGCACTCCGGTAAAATCGAGATATCCCACGAGAAAGTCTCCAGATGATCGTCGTTCAGGCTAGGCGGCCAGTCTTTGCGAAGTCGGCGTAGAGTGGCGCGAAATCTTCGCCCGCTGGCGCCGCAACAACATCATTTTCCCAGTTGCGATTTTCACGCCACGGCGTGGCCATTTTGTCGGTCAGTGCATTCAGGTCGTCCATGATGCGGGGTGCCTGATCCGCCAAGGCTTTTTCCATTGCTTCGATGTCGGGGAAGTTCGAGAAGGCCTTGGACCAGATGGCGCGACCGGCGAGATATCCACTTGCGCCCGCCCGGTAGGCGTAGGTCAGAAGCCGCAGAAAATCTTCGGGCGTGGAGCCCGCGCTCAAGAGAACCCATGGGCGACCCAAGCCTTTCGCCATGTCATCGAAGCGCTTCTGGATCATCGCTGAACCGGGAACGTTGGGATCTGGCACATTGACCGTTTCCGTCGGCGGTTCGAGCTTGTAGATATCCACACCATCAGGATTCATGATGTCCTTATCTGCAAGTGAGCCGACCACCAGTTCGACCCGACGCGCGTTGAAAGCTTCCTGCGTCTCGTCTGGAAAGGGGTAGACGAGGAACTCAAGGATGAAGGGAATATCGTTCTCTCGGCAATCCTGTTTGACGCTGTTGAGATAGGCAAGTTGATGTTCCTTGACGTCGTCGCTCACATCGGCTCGAAACCAGAGGTTCACCTTGACACCGTCTCCGCCAAGCTTGCGGATGACGCCCGGGTTCCATCCGGGGATGTTCTCCGACTTGCGTCCCGTGTTTGTCACCTCCCACGTTGCCCATTCCGTCGCGACCAGCAGTCCCTTTCGCGCCGAAATGCCATCGACGGTAGCCGAATAGCCGAGCGGCGGATCAATCAACACCGCGGACGCCTTGGGCGCCAGATAGGTGCCAAGCAGTCGCTTCACTGCGGCGACATGGTTATAAGGTGCGCGGTCAACATTAAGGGCGGCCTTGATCGGGTTGACGATCGGTCCGGTCTGATCCATCGCAAGCATCTTGAAACGACCTGCATCATCTGCAAGTCGGCGTAGACCCCAAAGTTTGCCGGGGGTAATGTTCATCATGCACTCCTCTTGAGAAAATCTTCGACAGCTTTACGATCTGGAATGCTTTCCCAGCCGCTGCCCTTCGAGCATTTGAGCGCTGCCGTGGCGCTTGCAAATCGAGCTGCGTCTTCGACGCCTAGACCTTCAGCAACACCCAGTGTGTAGGCACCATGGAAGATGTCACCAGCACCATTGGTGTCGATCGCCTTGATCGAGAATGCCGGGATGTTACGAACACCCGACTCGTTCAGCCAGAAGAACCCGTGCTCTCCATCCGTGACCGCGACCACGCCCCGGCACATGTTTCGCGCGTGGCGTAGGCCGGTTTCGATGTCGTCGCTATCCGAAAGACGCCGCAGGCAAGCGGCGGAAAACACGACGTGATCGGGAAGATGTAGAAGTTTGTGGACTGCATCCATGTCGCCGACATCAGCGTCCAGGACGCTGACGATGTTGCGTGTGCGGGCAGCTTCGAACATGGCGGACGCACCTTCCCACCAGCTGTAGTCGGCAAGCACGCCCGTTACGCCATCAAGCTGGCTCAATGGCAACCATTCGGCCTCGTTACCCAAGTTGCGACCTATAAAGCCAAAGGCCATGCGGTCACCATCAGCGGAAACCAGGATCGTGCCGATCGGGCTGACGCCGCCATCCACGCGCCGAACCGAACTGGTATCGACACCAACTGCTCGGAGGCGCGTCAAAATCTGGTCGCCCGTCTCGTCATTGCCGAGGCGACCCCAATAAAGTGTCTCAGCGCCTAACAGAGCAGTCGTGCAGGCAGCGGTTGCTGCGATGCCGCCGCCGGTTTTGAGAACGTCAAGCGCTCTGATTTTGCTCGGCTGCGTCGGCAGCGCCGGCAGATAGACGATCGTGTCGAGAAAAGCGTTTCCCAGATGCACGATCCGCTGCTTGCTCAAACCCACCCCGGACCTCCCGATTGAAGACAGCAGGGAAGTGTCTCGCGTCTCAGCAAGCTTCAAATACCTCCCCTTGAAGGCATCATAAAACAAGACGATATGTTGTCAATTAAATTTACATGTAAATGTAAAAATTCGCGTAGTAAGCCGATAAGTGCGTGAAAATTGCTAGCCAAAAAAGACTGAATCTATTTTTAAAACTTATAGTTTCATATGTTTACGAAAATTTGGGTATGCCCTAGGAGTTACAGATACGCGTATCTTCGTCCATCAACTTGACATGTCGTTGTCAAATTTTACAAGTGTTCGATGCCAACAGTGACCAATAGTTTTTAATCGGCCCAGCGAGGCAAGGGCCGGTACTTCGCCAATTCCTGCCGGTCGGTTTTGAGCTCCGAAAAAAGGGGCGATCTCCCGTTCTAAGGGGCCATTCAAAGGAGCATCCGCATGTCAGAACATAGCATTCGCTGGGGACTGATCGGCGCATCGACAATTGCCCTGGAGCGGCTCGTCAATGCGATACGCTCCAATGGTTGTGACGTCACCGCAGTCTGTTCGTCTGACCAAGGACGAGCAGATGCATTTGCGGATGATCTCGGCATACCCGGTCGCACCACGGATATGGTCGAGCTTTTCGACCGCTGTGACGCCGTTTATGTTTCGAGCGTGAACAGGTTGCACCATGCACATGTGATTGCCGCTGCCGCTGCGGGAAAGCATATCCTGTGCGAAAAACCTCTGGCGACAAGCCTTGGTGAAGCGTCCGAGATGATCAATGCCTGCCGTCGGGCAGGCGTCATCCTGAGCGTCAATCATCATCTGCGTGGGTCAACGGTCAATCGCGAAATGGCTGCTCTTGTTCGCAGTGGAGCTATTGGCCAGCCGCTTTTCGCGCGTGTCGTCAATGCAGGTCTCTTGCCGGGTCATCTTCATCGCGGGCGACTGACGGATGAGGCTGGAAGCGGAATCATCTTCGACAAGGCCACGCATGACGTCGATCTGTTGCGATATCTGCTTGAAACCCCATGCGAGGTGACGGCAATGACAAGCGATGTCTTGATGGGGTCGTCTTCGATTGCCCAGGCTGTGATGAGCACGATGCGCTTCGCATCGGGCCTCTTTGCGCAGACTTTCGATGCCTTCAACGTACCCGGTAGTGCGACGGAAGTCGTGATCAACGGCACCGAAGGCAGCCTTTATGCGAGTGACTGCCTATCGGGCCGACCAGCCGGTACGCTTAAACTGGTCACGTCAGCGGGCGAGAGACCTATCCAACTTCAGCATATCGATCCTTACGGCGAGGTCATTCGCCAATTTCACTTGGCGATAACGACTGGCATCGATCCGCTCGCGACCGGAGAAGACGGGCGCATTGCCCTGTCTATTGCGATTGCCATGTCGACCGCTGCACAATCACGCTCGTTCATGCCCATCGAAACTTCGGTACTGAGATAGCGGAGACCTTCGCGCTTTGAGACCTCGGTTTCCAGACCCTTAATTCGCTGGTCGCGTTGTTTTCACAAACTCAGTTCTCTCCGCATTGTTTCCAGCCGCTCCATGGCGATCACACCATCGGCAATGGTTGGGGCCGGGGTATCTGCGCCGCCAAGAGCCGGGACGACATCGGCGAGAAGCGAATAATATCCCTTCGGGTCCTCGTTCGCCGCAGCTGTAAAATTCGGCTTCCACGTCAGCGTGTCGACGTCATCCGCAAGTGTCGCTGTCGGATCGTCGATCTTGAAGGGAGGGTTGCGGTGCCAGCGGACCTCGATAACATCGTCAACTTCGATGCGCTGATGGTCGCCCATGATTTCGATACGCTCGACCGGCGTCCCTCGCGACTGGATCGTCCCCATGGCGATGTTGCCGATGGCGCCGCATTCGAATTCGAACCCGACATGAAACAGGACGCGGCCCGGTGTCTTTTCGACCTTGCGTGCCGAGATCGACCGTACAGGGGAAACCAAGAAGGAGACAAGGTCCATGTAGTGTACGCAATGATGCAGAAAGAAGCCGGTGTAATCGACATTTCCGACGAAGTAGCCGGGTGCCGTCATGTAGTAGCCGGTAAGGCCCAGAACATCGCCGAACTTACCTGATTTCACGATGTTGGCCGCGATTTTGTTGCCGACCGAGTAGCGCTTCATAAAACCCAGCAGAAGTGGTTTTTTGGCTTTTTCGGATGCCGCCAATAATTCGCGCGCGCCCGCTGCCGAGCCTGACGGGGGCTTCTCCATGAACACGCTCAGACCGCGTTCAAGGGCCGCCTTTCCGAAAGCCAAATGCTGATCGGGGCCAACCGCCATGCCGACGGCATCGAGACCCGGTGTACGAAGCAAGGTCTCAACATCGCTGGTCAATACCTGAACGCCAAACTGCCTGCCTGCATCAGCAAGTCTTTTGCCGTCGATATCGCAGAGTGCCGCAATCTGGACGTCATGGCGAACGAGCTGGGGAAGAAGCATCTGGGTCGCGTGAATTCCACACCCGATCCAACCAATTTTCAATGTCATCGGCGATATTCCGTCAGTGTGAGATGGGACTTGATGAAGGCGCTGGAGGCGCTGAGGCGATTGCTCTCATCCTCGTGCGGTGGACGCCACTGCGCGAAGGGAACGCCGAACCGATCGTCCGTTCGGCGAAAGGGTTCGAGGGATATAGGCCCCTTGTAACCGACCGCATGGAGGGCGCGGCAGACCGAGACCCAGTCGGTTGCGCCGGTGCCGGGAAAGCCGCGATGGTTCTCGTTTGCCTGGAAATGCACGATCCGGCTGCCACCCAGAAGAATGGCCTCGGCAATCGAGCTTTCTTCCATGTGCATGTGGAACGTATCGAGCATCAACTGGATCGCGGAGTGATCGACAGCGTCGAGCAGCTCGATGGCTTGCTGCGTCGTGCATAATACGTCGCTTTCGAAACGGTTGAGGGGTTCGACAGCCAGCACGATGCCAGCGGCCTTGGCGTAATCGCCTGCCTCGCGCAGACCTGCGACGCATCGCGCTTTACGGGCAAGGCGTTCTTCTTCCGTCACGGGCTGGGGCGGACGGCCTGCAAAAACTAGAGGATTGCCGGTCAGTGGTCCACCAACGATGTTTGCACCGAGTGCCTTTGCACAATCCACCGTGTACTTCAGGTAATCTATGCCTGCGCGATGGGCATCGACATCAGCCGAAGACAGATTGCGCTGGAGATTGACGCGTGCAGCAAGCACGACGCCAAGCCCGGAATGTTCAAGCGCCTTGCGTGCCTCTTTCATATCGATCTCGCCGACTTCCGGTACCAGAAGCTCGACGAAATCATAGCCATGTTCACGCATGCGGGTGAAGAGCGGGAAGTGCTCTGCTATGAACGGTCTTGCATATTGCATGGAGATCAACCCGATCGGGTTCATGTGTCGGTCCTCTTTCTAGGCTGATCCAGCATCATCGCCGCAGCCATTTTTCAATCAGCCTTTGACAGCTCCCTGGGTCAGTCCGCCGATCAAACGGCGTTGCACGAGAAGGAAGAGCAGTGTGGCGGGAAGAGCCCCCACCACGGCGCCTGCGGCCAGCAAACCCCATTCGATCTGGTACTCACCGATCAACGTCTGGATCGCCACGGTGACAGGACGGACGTTCCGTCCGCCCAGCGTCAGTGCGTAGAGATATTCGTTCCAGGCGGTGATGAAGATGTAGATGCCGGTGGAGATGATGCCGGGGATCATGAGCGGTAACACGACACGACGCAGCGCCGTCAACCGTGTGCAGCCATCCGTCATGGCGGCTTCATCGAGACTTTTGGGAATTGCGCCGACATAGCTCGTCAGCATCCAGACAGCAAAGGGTATGGCTGCCGTTGCATTGGCAAGGATCAGCGCGAAGTGGGTGTCGAGGATGTTGAGCTTTCGAAACAGCACGAAGAGCGGCAGGATCAGAAGCACAATTGGGAACATGTTGATCAACAGAAACTGCAACATGAATATCTTGCGTCCGGTGAACCGGAACCGCGAGAGCGCATAGGCTGCGGTGACCGCAACCAGAAGGCCGACAACGACGGTGCCCACGGCGATGATCAAGCTGTCCAGCATGTTTTTGAGAAATGACGTCTGCTCGATCAGACGCACGTAATTGTCAAAGCTCCAGCCCGATGGCGAAATCGAAACGCCGGTGGCGCTGAGTACGGCTGTTGGCGTCAGGGATGTCAAAATCATCCAGGCGAAAGGCGCCATGGCGAAGAGGACGGTCAGGAGAACAGGCAAATCCGTCGTCAGAATGCGGCGCAGGCTACTAGGCTTTTTCATCGTTCGACCTCACGCATGGTTCTGGCAAGATAAAAGGCGACGAAGGTTCCGAGAAAAATGGTGAAGGTGACCGCGATGGTGGTGCCATAGCCGAAATCGAGATTTTGACGTGCCTTGATGAAGGCGTAGAGCGGCAGCGTATGGGTGGCATAGCCTGGCCCGCCGCCGGTCATGACGAAGATCACGTCCATCGAATTTGCGACCCAGATGACCCGCAAGAGGCCAGCGGTGGCTAAAACGGGGCCGATCCCCGGGAGCGTGATGTGGACGAATTGCCGCCAGGCGGATGCACCGTCGATTGACGCCGCCTCGTACTGGCTCTTCGGAATACCCTGAAGCCCCGCCAGGATCATGACTGCGAAGAAGGGAAAGCCTTGCCACGTGAGGGTGGCGATGATGGCGTAAAGAGCGACGCCGGGATCGGCAAGCCATGGGACAGCGGTCTGGACCACATGCAGATAGAGCAGGATGTCGTTGAGAACGCCTGTGTTGGGATCGTAAATCCAGCGCCACATCAGTGCGATGACTACGCTTGGCAGTGCCCAGGGTATGATAATAAGCGCGCGCGCAAGTCCACGCCATGGAAACTCGCGGTTCAGCAGAATTGCCGTGAGCAGGCCAAGGCCCATTTGCAGCGGCACGGTCAGGCCGATCCAGATGACCGTGTTCCACAATGCACTCCAGAAGACCGGGTCATTGAACAGTTTGACGTAATTGCCGAACCCGACAAAGCGGCTTGCATTTGGCTTGAACAGGACAAGATCATAAAAGCTTGTGAAAACGGCCTGGATCATCGGCAGAAAGACGATCACCGCTGTGACGACAACAGCCGGCGCCAGCAGCCAATAGGGCATGAACTGCTGGCTTTGCCAGAACGGCTTTACCTTCTGCTGCTGGTGCGTGGAGACGATCGGCGACATGCGGTTTCCTGATTTTCGGATCGATGCTTTGAGAGGGCTCCGGTGGAACATCCACTGGAGCCCGCCTGCCTTATTGCGCAAACAGTGTGTTGAGCTGTTCCATCATCTGCTGCGAGGTTGTCTGGCCGGTAAGCGCCTGCTGCATTGCCGTCTGCCACGCCGTATTCACGAATTCCGACGTGCCGGAACTCTGGGGAAGCACATGCGCGAAGGGCAGGGACTGCACGGTGGCGTCCACGAAGCGGCGTTCATGGAGTTTCCAGTCGGCAGAACCGCTTTTCGTCACGGTCATCTGGCCGGTTGCGGTGTTGAACGCGACGTTGTTTTCGCCTTCCGCGAGGAAGGAAATCCACTTCCACGCAGCATCCTTGACCGAGGACGACGAGAAGACAGCGAGTGACTCATCGCCATAGGAGGTCCACTGTTTGCCACTGCATTTCGGTACAGGAACGGCTGAAACCTTGTCTCCGAGCGCAGCGACGAGATCTTTGGACGAGCCGATGTGATGAATGGTCATGGCCGTCTTGCCGGTTTTGAATGCTGCGATGATTTCCTGGAAACCATCATTGGGCGCAGACGGTGGAATGACTTTGTCTTTCTGGAAGAGGTCGATTAGCCACTGGTTGGCGGCGACCGCCTGTGGTGTCGTCAGTCCGCCGGGTTTCAGTTCCGCACCCTGTGAGAACACGAAAGCGCCCCACTGGTCCCAGCCGCCCTTGCCGCCACGCAGGCCGAAGCCATAGGTGTTGGGCGCCTTTGTCAGCTTGATTGCGGCCTCGCGGAAATCCTCACAGGTTGCCGGTGGCTTCAAGCCCGCTGCTTCGAACAGATCTGTGCGGTAATAGAGGTAAAGAACGACATACTGGATGGGCAAATAATATTGTTTGCCATCTGCGCCCTTGTTCAATTCAAGCAGATTGTCGAGAAGGTCTGCCTTCCCCGGCCAGGCATTGATCCGATCATCGAGTGGCGCCAGAGCGCCCATCTCGGACAGTCGCGGTTGAGCGAAGAGTTTGACCATCGCTGCGTCCGGCGCGCTGCCGCCCACGAGAGCCGTGTAGAGATTGTCGTAGTAACTGTTCCACGGAACGTTTTCCGCTTCGATCTTGATGTCCGGATTGGCTTTTTCAAACTTGGCGACAAGATCCGACATCGGATTTGCCGGATTGTCGAAATGGTACCAGAAGCGAACAGTGTCAGCGGCATTGGCCGGGCTGAACGCCGCGGTCGCTGCCATAGCCACACTGATTGCTAGTTTTTTCAGAAGTTTCATTGCTGTTATCTCCTCCGTTATCAGCAATTCACGTTGTCAGGTCGTCATCATCCTTCTTGCCGCCCTCCCAGCAGACCGCAGCGCCTCCCGCGCTGCCTCCAGTTCGTTGGTGTTTTGCAGGAAGCCATGGGTAACACCGGGTACGATCTCAAGATCGTCCGTGCGTCCGAGGTTTGTCAGCCGCAGATGCAGCGCCACTGTGTCCGAAAACAGCGGATCGACCCCCGCTGCCATCAGGTAAAGCGGTGGCAGATGCGAAAGCGCTTTGTCGGTTGCCACTAGCGGGCAGGCGAATGGGTCACTGTCAATCGCGCCGTCGCCAGCATACCACGCCCAATAGCGATGCATCTTCGCAGTCGTCAGGCCCGGGCCGTTTTCAAATCGGACGTGAGAGTCCCCCGTGAGATCGGCAGCAAAGTTTCCATAAAAAAGCAGGCCGCCATTCGGCAGCGCATGTCCGTTCGCCTGTTGGTGCAACATGGCGGCAAGCGCCAGATTGGCACCGGCGGAATCTCCCGAAATCAAGAGGGGTCCGGTATTCACTCCGTTGACGTCGCCTGCGATAAGCGCTCTCAAACAGGCGACGACATCAAGCAGGCCAGCAGGAAACGGATGTTCCGGGGCGAGTCGATAATCCGGCATTGCAACAGCCATGCCCGTTTCGTTGGCGAGCACCCGAGCGCATCGTTCGTGGGTTTCAGGGCTGCAAAAGGCAAAGCCGCCGCCGTGCACGAACAGAACTGTTCCGTTGCTGGCGTTTTCCGGTGTCAGGATGCGCATCCGGCATGACGCTGACCCGAGCTTTGTGTCAGCCGCGATCCAGACCTCGGTATCCGACGCCATCGGCGGCAGGTCTACGTTCCAGCGCTGATTCAGGCGCTCAGACAGCGCACGTCCTTCCGCAGGTGGAAGAAGAGTGGCATCCGGCAAAGGGCCGGTTTCCGCCATCACCTTTTCCATGAGGGCCTGCATCTGCGGTGAGATGATGCCGGGATCGGCCTGGTGCGCGCTCATTGGTTCGCATCCGGAAAAACATCGGGCCCGAAGTCGACAATGGTCGCGATGTGGTGGCGCATGGCGGTGATGGCGTTGGCGACGTCGCCACTTTCGATGGCATCGATGATGCTGCGATGGCGCAAGGCCGTGGCCTTCAGGTCGCGTTCCATCCGGCTTTGCGAAATCTTGAAGCGGTGATTGTGCACGAGGCATCGATGCAGGATTGGGTCCAGCGCAGGAAGACTTGCACTCTCTAATATTCGCCGATGAAAATCACGATCGATCGCGGCTAGCTGAAGTTCATCATCGTCATCCGCTGCCGTCAGCATCTCATCGAGCATGACGTTCAGGTCCAGGATCAGCGCCTTGTTGGCGGACCGCATCGTCCGTGGCAGTCCGCTGCATTCGATGTGCGTGCGAAGGCGGAACATCTCGATGGCTTCATCCGCTGTGCATTCCGAAACTTGCGTACCACGATGGCCCTGGCGGCGGACAAGGCCTTCTTCTTGCAACTGTAATAGCGCTTCACGCACGGTGCCCTGACTGCATTGGAAATGTGCGGCCAGCTCCAATTCCGTCAGCCCGGTGCCCGCAGTTAGGTTCCCAAGCATGATGTCGCGCTTCAGCGCGTTGAAAGCCGTTGCCGCTTTCGGAGGCTTGTTCACGACGGGTTTGGGCGAAAAATATGTCATCTGCTCTGCCTAGCAACGGAGGCTTGAATATATTATCATTATTGATAATGATATCGATAATGGCCGTCAAGGTCGAAAACACCGGAGGAAACTTGATGACGGCCATAACGCTGAAGAATATCAGCAAGTCCTACGGCGAGCTCCAGGTCATCCACGGTATTGATATCGATATTGGCAGCGGTGAGTTTCTGGTCCTTGTCGGACCTTCCGGCTGCGGAAAATCTACGCTGTTGCGCATGATTGCTGGGCTTGAGGGTATTTCCGGTGGTGAGCTTGCAATCGGCGGCAGCACGGTCAACGATCTGTCACCTGCAGAACGTAACATCGCGATGGTATTTCAGGACTACGCGCTCTATCCGCATATGACGGTTGAAGACAATATGTCGTTTGGCTTGAAGATGCGTGGCACATCACAGGACGAAATCGACAGGCGTGTGGATAATGCCGCCACTGTGCTCAAGATCACGGGTTTCCTTGAACGTCGCCCTGCGCAATTGTCCGGTGGTCAGCGTCAGCGTGTTGCCATGGGCCGGGCAATCGTCCGCGAGCCAGCCGCGTTTCTGTTTGATGAGCCGCTTTCCAATTTGGACGCGTCCTTGCGGGTCGAAATGCGTCTGGAGATCGCCAAGCTCCACAATCGCATGAAAGCGACGACGGTCTATGTGACCCACGATCAGGTCGAGGCAATGACTCTGGCTGACAGGATTGCCGTCATGAATGCGGGCAGGGTGGAACAGATTGGCAAACCCCTCGATCTCTACCGACGGCCCGCAAGCCTTTTCGTGGCACGGTTCATAGGTAGTCCGACGATGAACACCATCGACGCGGCGTTCGAAGGTGACAAGGCGATTACCGTTCTGGGACGCCAGATTGATGTTGCGGAATATGTCGGGGAGCGCAGCGCGGCTCCTATTGTATTCGGTATTCGCCCCGAGGACCTCAGCAGCTGTCCGCCGGAAGAGGCATGGTTCTCAGGCGAGGTCGTGGTGGCAGAACGGCTTGGCAGTCAGACATATGCCTATCTTGAGATAGGCGACACCCGCATGCTGACGGTGGAATTACCTCGCGACGCCGATATCACTGTCGGAGAAATGATCCATGTCAGGGGAGAGACCGGCTCGGTTCATCTATTCGACAAATCTACAGGACGACGTTTAAACAATGGGGCCGTGTAGCGGGCGAAGGCATGAAACATGCCGATACCCTTATCATAGATCATGCGATAAATGATCTGCTGGGACGATGTCCAATAGCCGATTTCAGCACTCCATCGGCGGTGAAGCTTCAGCCCTGTGCCTCAAATACTTCTACGCGATTGCGACCGTTCCGTTTTGCGACATAGAGCGCCTGGTCGGCGTTGCTCAGAAGAGTTTTTATTGCCATTCCATCTGCGACCGTAGCAATGCCCAAACTAATGGTGAGTGGGATATGTTTTCCATCATGCCATATGTCAAGCGCCTCGACAGTACGGCGTAGGTGTTCGGCCTGTTGCATGAGAGCGTGCGTAGACGAGGCCTTTACATAAAGGCCAAACTCCTCGCCACCAAGTCTTGCGAATATGCTGTCTCTTGGCAGAGTTTCGGCCATACCTTTGGCTGTCGCAATAAGAACATGGTCACCTGCAGCGTGACCGAAGGTATCGTTGACCCGCTTGAAATGATCGATATCGATGATCGCTAGGGTATCACCGGGCGCCGTCTGCGACGGCAATTTGGAGAAAAACCAATGGCGATTATGAATCTGTGTCAACGGGTCCGTTGCCAGCAGATGAAGCAGACGGGTTTCAGCCCTTTCCTTGGCGAAAACGAGAACGAACATGGCGATAAAAAACTGACAGAGGATGAGAAGGAAGAACGTTTCGCTGACGGAGATTGAGATCGCTTCGGGCGTTGCAATGCTTGCAATCGTAATCAACCCCAATAGTGCTTTGGCGGCAAACGACAAAGCCAAGGGAAAACGAGCGCGAATGTTCTCGCTGCGTGTGTTGCGCAAGACAACGACACCACAGGACGTCATAAAGATTGCCATCAGCGTCAGGAAAACCGACGCACGATAAACGTTGGTCAAATGGAAATCAGTCGCGATTGCGATTATGACTGTCAAAGGTGTGATCGCAAGCACGATCGAATCTCGGTGAGAAACCTTTTCGGTGACGAGGCGCCGGATGCCGATCCAGAGCATTCCGTAAGCGAGCGGGCCTAAAGCAAGGCTTACCAGTGTCCAAGCATAATATGGCAGCTCGCCCCGTTCGCCAGCACCTGCAATCGACGAGCCAATGGCCAGCAAGATAAACGCGATTGCCATAAGCCGCAGACCCAAGCGCTTGCCGGATTGCCACCTGACATACATGAAGCAGACAGCCCCAACGAGAAGTGACGACTTATGCAGAAGCAAGACAGTATTGAGGTCCAAGTCGATCGCCCAAAAATTCTAATGTGTCCAATAACAGCCGGACTTTAGCATCCATGAATTACTGAAGGCTGAAATTGGTTTTTATAGTTTTGGGCATTCTGTACGAGGCGCTAGATTATATGCTTGGCGCTTTAGGGATCGTAACCGACGCGAATGGTTAAGCTACAAGGCGTGAGCAATGGCTTCATGTCCGTTGATTACATGTGGCGTTGCTCGGCTGTACCAAAGAGGCGCCTGTCACGCTGGTACAAGTGTGCTCACGGCAACGCACCTGCGATGAGCCGCTGACTGTTTGTCAAAATATGCAGGACAGGCCGTTCAGGCAGACTGCGCGAAGTTTCTTACATCGCCCACGCGGCCCAGGCCGAAATGCGACCGGAGGGTGTTGCCCTCATACTCATTACGGAACACGCCTCGCTTTTGCAGGATCGGAACCACCTCTTCGGCAAAGAGCGAAAGCTGGCTGTTGATGATCGGCGGCATGACGTTGAAGCCGTCTGCGGCACCGCTGCGAAACCAGTCCTCGATGATGTCGGCAACCTGTTCTGGAGTGCCGGTCGCCACGAAATGTCCGCGCGCACCGGCCAGCTTGCGCAACAACTGACGAAGTGTCAGGTTTTCCTTGAGCGTCAAATCCACGTAACCGATCACGCGGCTCTTCGAAGCCTCTACCGTTTCGGGATCGGGGAAATCATTGCGCGTAAGCGGTCTATCCAATGGAATGTGGCTGAAGTCATGGCCTCCGAACCGGGCCGACAGGCGTGTCAGACCCACATCGGTACTGGTAAGATCATCCAGTTCTTCCCAGACCCGCTCAGCCTCTTTCATGGTGGAGCCAATCGCAGCGCTTATGCCCGGCAAAACGACGATGTCATCTGCACTGCGTCCGTAGCCAGTCGCGCGGGTTTTGACGTCGGCATAGAATGCTTTGGCCGATTCCTTTGTCATATGGGCGGTGAAGATCGCCTCGGCCCATCTTGCTGCAAAACCGCGGCCCGCATCGGACTGGCCAGCCTGAATATAGACCGGACGGGATTGCGGGCTCTCGGGTACGTTGAGCGGCCCTGCTGTTCGATAGTGGTGGCCGACGTAGTTTGCTGGGACGATCCGGTCGCGGTCGAGATAGTGCCCACTTTCCCGGTCGTCCAGCACGGCATCTGCGGGAAAGCTCTTCCAGAGGGCGTCTACTGCCTCGACAAATTCTTCTGCCAGCTTGTAACGATCCCCATGATCGAGATTTTGCTGGAGCCCATAATTGGTGCCCGCCTCCGGTGCCCAGGAGGTAACGATATTCCAGCCTGCGCGACCGTTTGACAGGTGATCCAGCGTGGCGAACTGGCGGGCGAGGGTATAGGGCAAGCTGTAGGTCGTCGATGCTGTGCCGATGAGGCCGATGTTCTTCGTATGAGCTGCAAGCAGTGAAAGAAGAACGATGGGTTCCAGCGATCCCGACGACGCCAATCCGCTGCTGTTACCCGCCGCCAGTGTGTCGGCCAGAAATACGGCATCGAACTTTGCGTTTTCGGCGATTGTTGCAGCCTCGACATAGAGGTTCAGGTCGGTCAGCGCCTTGTGGTTTGATTTGGGATGTCTCCACGCTCCCTCATGGTGGCCGCGGGACATGAGAAACAGATTGAGATGCAACTGACGCGACATGTTATGTCCTTCAAATAGTGTCGGCTTCGACGCCAAGGCTTCTAAGCAGCTTTGTTCGTAGCAAGGAGAGTTCGCTCTGGTGCTCGCGGCGGGGGTGGGGAAGCGAGATGGAATGGTCTTCGGCGATACTGCCGTCCTTCAAGACAAGGATGCGGTCAGACAGAAGCAAAGCCTCATCCACATCGTGTGTGACAAGAATAATGGTTGGCTTCTGGTGTTGGACGAGACGCATCAGAAGCCTCTGCATTTTCAACCGTGTGAGTGCGTCCAGTGCCCCGAAGGGTTCGTCGGCCAGCAAAAGATCTGGCATACGTATCAACGATCTTGCCAGCGAAGCCCGCTGTTTTTGTCCGCCTGATAGCGTCGATGGCCAGACGTCTGCCTTGTCGCCAATGCCGACATCCCCAAGCATTTCCTGCGCGGCTGTTCGTGCATCTGGTCGACGTAGGCCAAGCGTGACATTGTCGATGACAGTCTTCCACGGCAGAAGCCGCGAGTCCTGAAAAAGAACGGATACGTTTTCCGGCGTGCTGTAATGGCCCTTCGTTTCTGCATCGTCGTCAAGTCCGGCAAGCGCCCTAAGCAGGGTTGTTTTGCCGGACCCGGATTCTCCAAGCAGGGTGACGAATTGCCCAGCAGGAATATCCAACGAAATGCGATCCAGAACGGTTTTGGTGTCGAAACTGCGTGAGAGGTCGCGCAAAACCACAGCATTTTTCACATGTACATTCATGATCCCAACGCCCGTCTGTAGGAAAGTGCTCGGGTTTCGATCAACCTTACGACCGCGTCGGAGGCGAGACCCAAAATGGCGTAAATCATGATGCCGACGACGATGATGTCTGTCTGGCCCCAGTCACGCGCCCGGTTCATCAGATAGCCTATGCCCGTTTGCGTATTGACGAGTTCCAGAACCACAAGGGCTGTCCAACAGAGAGCCACCGCAAGACGCAACGACACGAAGAAGCCAGGCAGGGCTCCCGGCAGGGCAACGTGGCGGATGAACTCAAGCCGGGTCAGGCCCAAGGTCCGCGCGAGCTCGACATGACCAATATCGATGCCGCGCAGTGCCGCATGGGTGTTGATATAGACCGGAACGAGTACGGCGGTGAAAATCAGGAAGACCTTCATAGACTCGCCGATGCCCAGCCAAATGATGACGAGGGGTATGAGCGCGAGCGTCGGTATCGCTCTTTTGATCTGGACAAGGCCGTCTATCAGAGCTTCGCCGGTTCGAGTGAGGCCTGACAGCAAAGCCAGGACGACGCCGACGAGAACACCCAGAAACAGCCCGGAATAGGCGCGGATTGCTGACGCCGCGAGGTGGGGCAGGAGGGTGCCGTCCACCAGCATGTCATAGCCGGTGTGAATGGCGGTCGATGGCGCAGCCAGCGTGCTTGGAGATAGCAGGCCAAGCCGGGATGCCGCTTCCCAGACCGCAAGCAGAATGATCGGCCCCAGTAACCGCATTCCCGGCGGCAGCTTTGCCGGGGTAAGGCGGACAGCTTTGCGCTGGCCGCTAAACTCCCTGGCGCGTCTGGTGACGCCGCTCGCAAACCGTCCTGATGTAATGTCTGCCATGAGACCTCCGATCAACGTGACTGCTCTATGGTCTTGTCGAACGTATCAACAAAAGACCCCTTGGCATCGAGACGTTCCTTGATCGATCCGGCTTGATACAGGATGTCGATCAGCTTTTGATGATGGGTAATAGCCTCTGCCGAGGTTTGAAACACCAACGGCGACTGGCCCTTGAGGATCGCGGCGGTGTCTTCAGCGGAAACGCGCTGGAAGTCCGTATAGTAGAATTTCGCCCAGTCCGAGTCGTGCTTGTTGCTCCACTCTCCGGCCTTCACAAAGGCCGATATGAACTGGCGAACTGCTTCGGCCTTTTCAGGGTCTGCAAGAACCTCCGGGCGCGCATAAAAGTAAGAGGTGCTCGGCAACAGCTTTCGCTCTTCTGGATCGAGCACGGGGCTTGCCCCTGCCTGGTTGACGAGACGGGTAACGAAGGGCTCTTGAAGAACGGCGACATCAACGGCACCTGAGCGCAAGGCGTCCGGCAGGTCTGCTACACGTAAATTGACGAGCGTGACATCGCTCAGTTTCAAACCAGCCTTGTTCAGTGCCTCGATCAGGAAAACCTGACGGCCGGACCCTTCGACATAGCTCAGTTTTTTACCTTTGAGCTCAGCCAGATGATTGATCGTGAGGCCCGGACGGCTAGTGAGCCGATATTGAGCGATCTCGCGCGTGAATGTCGCCACGATTGGCAGAAGAGTTCCCGATGCACGCGCCTGAATCGGTGGCGTATCGCCGACATAAGCAATGTCGACGGCGCCTGCCCTTATCGCTTCAAGAATGGCAGGGCCGCCTGCAAAATTGGGAAACTCGACATCGAATGAGAGGCTTTTGCCTTGTCCGCTGGCGTCCAACAGATTGCGAACGAGCTCTGCCTGGTCGGCGACGATCAGCTTCGATGCCGGATTGGTGGCGTTTGCTGACGATGAAGCGAATGAAATTGCGGCAACGAACATCGACACGGATGCTTGCAAAAATCTTCTGCGGAACAAGGAATATTCTCCGTTACAGGCACGCTGTCATCGGTGGATAGCGGCAGATATCAGTTTTGATTTAATGTAGATAAAGCCTAGTGAATTGATAGGTTATCTGTGCGCTTGGTTTGTGCGTTGGAGCATTTCTTTTCCACGAGATGCGATTTTCAGAGACGAAAATTCCAGTGCTTTAAAGCCTCATCGCCCGCGCGTATCCGCTGCGAATGTTCTGCCTGACTGCCGGAAAGTGGGATCACAGCCCAAAATCAAGCTGCGGAGCTTCGGCAATGTCTTCGGTGCTGAGCGAGGAGAGAGTGATACCCAGGAGACGGACCGGCTTTTTGAATGGAAAGACAGACGCTAGCAAAGTGTCTGCTAGATCCAGAGCAAATTCCAAATTCGGAATGCCAGACGGCATCGTCTTGCTTCGTGTTGCCTGGGTGAAATCCGAATATTTGATTTTGACCGTTACGGTTTTCCCGGTGATGTCATGTGCCTCGCAGTACCGCCAGACCTTTTCCGCCAGAGGTCGCAACTCGGTCTTGGCGAGGTCGAGGCGATCGATATCCTCGGCAAACGTGTCTTCCGCGCCGATGGATTTACGAATGCGGTTGGGTTTGACTTGCCTCTCGTCAATGCCTCGGGCAATGCCGTAAAAATACGGGCCGGATTTGCCAAAATGCTGCTGCAGGAATGCAAGCGGTTTTGATTTCAAATCCAGACCTGTCTCGATACCGTGCCGTTTCATCCGCTCGGCGGTGGCAGGACCTACTCCATGGAATTTCTTGACGGGAAGAGCCTCAACAAAGGCTGGACCGTTCTTCGGCGTTATCACGGCCTGACCATTGGGCTTGTTTAGATCGCTCGCCATCTTCGCCAGGAATTTATTGTAGGAGATGCCAGCGGAGGCGTTAAGGCCGGTGACTTCTTTGATCTTCGCGCGAATTTCGAGCGCTATATCGGTGGCGATCTCCATACCTTTCAGGTTCTCGGTGACGTCGAGATAGGCTTCGTCCAGTGACAGGGGCTCGATGATGGGTGTGTACTGTGCGAAAATCTCGCGGATTTGCTGGGATACCTGCCGATAGACCTCGAAGCGAGGAGGCACGAAAATCAGGTCAGGGCATTTTCGTTTGGCGGTGACAGAGGGCATGGCCGAATAGACGCCGAAGGCACGTGCCTCATAACTCGCAGCCGCCACCACCCCGCGCGCAGCAGAACCCCCAACCGCCAGCGGCTTCCCGCGCAGTTCCGGGTTGTCACGCTGCTCGACGGAGGCGTAAAAGGCGTCCATATCGATGTGGATGATTTTGCGAACCGGGTTCATGTCTGGCTTTACCGATTGACCTTGTGCTTGCCGAAAATGTCGATCCGCATTCCCACCGGGTTGCGTAGAGACTGGTCGACCTTATCACAGCAAAAGACGTTCTTCCCTTATGTCCGACCCGCAAATATGTCCTCCACCCATCTGAATTTTTGCCGCGTCACGGCACCGAAAGCATGCCGCGACGCCAGGAAAACGGCTGTGCCTGCCAGTTCCGGGGAGAGAATGACAATGCAACGCATCGTATGTCTCGGTGAAAATGCGGCTTTACCCGTCGCATGACCAGTCAGTAGTTGACCAGCAGTTGAGGGTTGGTTTCCCCACCAAAGCGTGGCTTCACATCAAGCAATGACGCGGTTCTCTCGATGATTTCCTTAGTCATCGGTGCTGCCGTGGAAGCGGCTGTCCTGCCCCCGTGCACACCGGTTTTGGGAGCGTCGATGATTGTCAGTACCACGTAGCGCGGCTTGTCCATCGGAAACCCGGCGACAAAAGCGTTGAAATTGATGTCCTTGGCGTACCTGCCATTGATGACCTTGTCAGCGGTTCCAGTCTTGCCGCCGACGTGAAACCCTTCGACCTGGGCACCGCGACCAGAACCTTTTATGCCATTCCAATTGTAGAGAAACCGCATATCCGCGCTGGTCTTCGTTTTGATGACGGCGCGGGACATCATTGCCGCCTCGTTCTTCGAACGAGGTAGGAAGGTGGGATTCATGAGGGAGCCGCCATTGATGAGAGCTGCGGCGGCGACAGCGGTTTGAAGCGGCGTGGTGGCAACGCCGTGACCGAATGAGATCGTAACGGAATTGATCTTCTTCCACGTCCGGGGTTGGGTCGGGGTTGCGACGCCGGGCATCTCCGTTTCCATCTTCGAGAGCAGTCCCAGCCTCGTCAGAAATTCCTGATGACCTTCTATCCCGACCCTGTCTGCAACGGCGGCAGTTCCAATGTTCGATGAGTACTGGAAGACTTCCGGAATGGACAGAGGCCGGTTCTTCCCTTTGAAGTCCTTGATCGTAAATCCACCCATCCGAATGGGGTGGGACGCGTCAACGACGGAGTTCAGGGTGATCTTCTCCGCATCCAGGCCCATAGCGAGCGTGAAGCTTTTGAACGTCGAACCCATTTCAAAAGTGGCGTTGCTGATACGGTTAAACCAGCCCTTTTCGTATTCCTTGTCAATTGATCCATCCGGCAGGTTGCGCGAAGGCTGGTTGGGATCATAGTCGGGCACTGAGGCCATGGCGATGACCTCTCCTGTCTCCACATCGAGAATGACGGCGCCTGCGGCTTCCGCCTGATAGTTCGTCATCGCTCGCGCAGCTATTTCACGAACGATATGCTGAACGCGAACGTCGATCGAAAGCCTTACGGGCTCAAGTCGCGTATCATTCGTCAGCCCTGTGGCTCGTAGGTCGGCATACCCCTGCTGATCGATGTACCGCTCCATACCCGCAAGACCGAGGTTGTCGACATTGACATGACCGACGATATGAGAGGCGGTCGCCGCGCCGGGGTAGAAACGTCGCTTTTCCGGCCGGAAACCTATGCCAGGAATGCCCAGTGCGAGAATTTCGGACTGCTGGCGGGGCGTGAGCTGGCGCCGCAACCACTGAAAACCCGAGCCAGATCGAAGCTTCCTGTGCGTATCGCTCCAATCGAGGTTCGGCAGAACGGTTGCAAGTTTCTCCACAACCTCGTCAGCATCAACGATGCGGCGTGGTTCCGCGTAGAGCGATACCGTGTTTATGTCAGTTGCCAGCAGCTCTCCATTGCGGTCGAGAATGTCAGGACGCGTTGCAACCGCATTGGCACTGGGGAGAATGGAGCCCGTGACGACAGGTTCGACCATACCATACTGCACGAGGCGGGCGCCAACCACGATATACATCACGGCAAAGCCTGCAATCAGAAAGGTCAGTCGTTGTCGGCTGTCACGCCTGCGACGCTCCGAGGTGCCGACAAAAGCCGTTGCCGCAGGCAGTGTCTTGGATTCTAATCTGAAATGAGCGCGGCGATTCAGCTGGACGATAAAACCAATCATAACAAACCCTAATCACCGAGCGTATTTCGAACGTGAGCAGCCGCTGCCGCCAACCTATTTGAAATTTGCACTTGGCGCGTCTGAAACCAAACAAGGATTGGTCGCGACGCCCAGCACAATTAAGTTTAAATTAATATACACTTAAAATTGCACGAAGCTGATTAACGCTTCATTAAGCTCCGTGACGAAGCCGCTTCTCTGTAAGTGCCTTTTCGGCGCATTCAGCCGGAATCGCCAGCCCTCATGACGTTCACACATGTGGCGTCGAAGCCGCTCTCCACCATATCCCAGAAGGAGCGCAGGTTGTGGTCACTCTCGACTGACTCCCGATCATGGCGTCATGTGTAGCGCTTTGAGACCTGGCCTCAGAAAGTAAGGTGCCGTGTTGATGAAGGACCAGTACGGTGGCTCCAATGGCATTTCGTGCTCATTTGAAACATATTCGTCATGATGAAACTTGGAGGATATTATGGGAACACAGCGCTATGGTGCCGGAATCTGGCATTTCGCAATCTATCTCGATCGTTATGCGACGGATGGCTATGGTTCGCCTCGCAGCGTGATCGACGCTATCGATCTTGCGGGGCAGGTAAATGACCTCTCGGTCGTCGATATCAACTATCCATTCTTTGGCGGGGACTTTTCCAACGCTCAGGTGAAAGAGGCGCTTGATCGAAACAAGCTCGGCGTTATCGGTATTACCCCCGAAATTTACACGCGCGAGTTCGTCAAAGGTTCTTTTACAAATCCCGATGCAGGCGTGCGGCGGCGAACGCATGAGTTGGTGACGGAAGCCTGTGAGCAGGTGCGTTATTTCAATGCTGATTACGTCAAGCTGTGGCCGGGTCAGGATGGCTGGGATTATCCTTTTCAGGTCGACTACGGCACGCTGTGGAAGCACTCGCTCGATGGTGTTGGAAAGCTCGCCAGCGAAAATCCTGATCTGAAATTCGTGATCGAGTACAAGCCCCGCGAACCGCGTGTGCGGATGAGCTTCGGTTCAGTCGCGCGGACGTTGTTGGGTATCGAAAAGATCGGCTTGCCAAATGTCGGCATTCTCTTGGATTTCGGTCACGCGATCATGGGTGGAGAATCTGCTGCCGACAGCGCCCAGCTGGCGATCGACTATGGACGCCTGTTCGGTATGGACGTGAACGATAATTATCGGTCCTGGGATGACGACCTTGTGGCAGGCAGCCTGCATCCCATTGAACTGTTCGAGTTTTTCCACGTGCTGAGGAAGAACAAGTGGGAAGGTGTATGGCAGCTCGATCAGTTTCCCTTCCGCGAAGACAGTGTCGCGACGGCCAACCACGCCATCGACTTCCTCAAGGCCGCATCGAGAGGTCTCGACGCGCTGGATGTGGATGCGCTGCAAGAGGCCCAGTCACGGCACGACGCAATCGGCGCACTGAAAATTGCTCAAAAAGCTTTGTATGGCGCAATGTAGACTGCCAACCACGGTGCAGTCGCCATGAGACTGCACCGGATGTCTTTTCGCATATCAATTAAAGGAAGCTGCCCCGCGCCGGGCAGTTCATCAAAGCAAGTCCTGTTCAATCGGCAGACGAGGATTTTTCGGTGCCTCGCCGAGTTGCGATCTCTCAAGGCGTTTGGGTCTTGCCCATTCCTGTCTCGCTTCTTCAGACAGTACGAGACCATGGCCTGGCCTGTCGGGGGCGTAGGCGTAGCCGTCGCGGATTTCGATGGGGGTTTCCACGAGATGATCGAAGTTCTGGAAGGAATATTCCAGCCATTCGACTTCCGGCAGGGCTGTGGCCATATGGACGCCGACTTCGAGGAAGGTGTTGCCAAGGCTGACCGGTATCCCCATTTCCGCGGCAAGCCAGCCGATGCGCATGACATCGGTCACCTGTCCATGGACATTGAGAAGATCGGTGCCGTGGTTTTCCAGAAGGATGCGCTTTCCGGGCATATCGAGATATTCGCCACTGTTGATCTGCGTCCAGTTGACGGCGTGACGCAGCGTCCGCAAGCCCTCGAAGTCATGGCGCAGAATAGGGTCTTCCACCCAGAGCAGATCGTGGCCAGCATCGCGGATTTCCGTCAGCTTGACGAGTGCTTCCTTTGAGTTCCAGGCCTCGTTGGGATCGATCATGATCAGCGAACCCTCTGGCACTGATTGCTGAAGCAGATCGAGCCGTTTCAGGTCGCGCTTGAAATCAGGATGACCGACTTTGATTTTGAAGGCGTTATATCCAATGCTCGCCGCATGGCGGAACAGCGCGCAGAAAGCCTTGTCGCTCAAGTGGAAATCGAGACCGCTGGCATAGGCGCGCACACGATCCCGTCTGCTTCCCAGCAATTGATGCAACGGCATGCCGGCCTCTTTTGCGGCGAGGTCCCAGAGTGCGACTTGTAGCGCTTCATGAAACGGCAGAGAGAATGCGCGTTGGTTGCCGCCACGCGGCCGGTTGACACGGTGCACGAGGCCGATTGCTTTTTGGCCCTTCAACGTCGGCCAAACCTCGTTTTCAAAGACGGCTTCTATTTCAGCCTGATCGGGCAGGGGGTGGAACAGGGTCTGGATGAATCCCAACCCTATCTCACCTGTTTCAGAGACCAGTTCCAGGGCTGCAACGTTGGCGTCGTCGGCACGAACCTGACTATCGCCAATTACACGGTCGCGGGCAAACTGAAATCGCGTTATACGGAAATGAGAAATAGTCATGGCGGGCTCTCTGATCGCTTAAAAACTGATACTGATCTATCAGAAAGGAAATTTTCTGTCATCATGAAAAAATTGTCGGAGCGTCAAGCTGTGAAATCAAGCATCATGGAAGCGGGTGCGCCGCGCCTGAGCGATGTCGCCTATGAGCGCATTCTCGAAAGTCTTTTCGAGCGCAAGGTGCCCGTTGGCGCCTTCATTTCGCAGAACGAACTGTCGGCTATTGTCGATGTGCCGGTCGCGCCACTGCGCGATGCGTTGCGGGTGCTGGAAGCCGAGGGCATTCTGACCATTCATCCGCGGTCGGGTATTCAGTTTATCCGGCCCGGCCTGGAGCTTACCCGATCTACTTATCAGTTTCGCTCCATTGTCGAGCGCGCGGCGGTCCGGGTGTTTGCGGAAGAAGCAGACGAGCACATAACAAATGCCCTGGAAGTCAGGCATTCCAGGCTTCTGCGTCGTGTGGAGCGTGACGGTATTGGCCCGGAGCAGCTGCTTGAGATGGATTCGCTGGAGCTGGACTTGCACGGCCACATCATCCAGGCGCTGCGCAATCCGCTCATAGACAGCGCGTACAAGCGCATGCACAATTACCTGCGGCTGCTGCGATTGGAGCGCAAGGTGACGGTGCCGATCATGATCCGAACGCTGAAGGAGCATCTCGATATTCTCGAGGCCTGCGGCACGCGAAATGCTGAAGCTGCGGAAAGGGCGTTGCAGGCGCATTTCCAGGCGGCCATGCAACGTAACCTCGGGCTGGTATAAATTAGCACCATTAATTTCAGAGGGTGGTGATGTGCGTTGTTGCAGATGTTGAGAATTGATGCTAGCTTCCACTGATAGATCAGATTGGGAGTCTGATCTCTTGGGAGGTTTCGATGCATCTGAGCAAACGTGAATTTCTGGCAGCGAGTGCAGTCCTGGCTTTTGCCGCGAGCCTGCGCAGCGCCAACGCTGCAACGGCGATCAATTATTGGCACCATTTCGCCAGCCAGTCCGAAATGGCGGGACTGGCCAAAATCATCCAGCTGTTTGCAGCGGCAAACCCGGATATTTCGGTGACGCAGGAAAGCATTCCGAATTCGGAATATATGGCGAAAGTCTCCTCTGCCGTCGTGGCGGGTGGTCGTCCCGATACCGGCATGGTGATTGCCGAACGTTTTGCCGACCTGACGGCGATGGGTGCGCTGGTCGATATCAGCGAGCGTGTCAACAAGTGGGAAGGCAAGGCCAACCTGCCGGACAATCGTTGGGCCGGAATGTCGAGTGAAGGCGCGATTTACGCGGTGCCTGCCTATGCCTTCGTTGACTGGATGTATTACCGCAAGGACTATTTCGACGAAGCAGGAATTTCCGCTCCTCCCAAAACCTTCGATGAATTTCTGACCGTCTGCCGCAAGCTGACGGACCCATCCAAAAACCGTTACGCATTCGGCATGCGCGGTGGCGCGGGTGCGTTCAAATATGTGATCGACGTGATGGAATCCTTTGGCTCCCCGCTCGTAAAAGATGGGCAGGCTGCCATCGACAAGCCAGCGGCGGTCGAGGCGATCACCTTCTACGCCAATCTCTTCCGCAAGGAAAAAGTCGCGCCGCCAAGTGCGCCGAACGATAGCTATCGTCAGATCATGGAAGGTTTCAGAACCGGCCAGACGGCGATAATCTGGCACCATACCGGTTCGCTGATCGAAATCTCCACGGCACTGAAACCCGGCGTCCAATTTGCCACCGCGCCCATGCCAGCCGGCCCCAAGGCGCACATTGCCCGCGTTGCTTATGCGGGTAACGGCATCTTCAAGGAAGATAATGTCGAGGCCGCGTGGAAGTGGATCAGCTTCTGGGGCCAGACCGATGCGGCCATCGCGCTGCTTGAGGCGACGGGCTACTTCCCGGCTTCGACCGCCGCGCTGAAAGACGAGAGGATCACCGGCAATCCGATTTACGCTGCGGCCACGCAGACGCTCGAATTCGGTCGTCTGCCGAACAGCTTCGTCGGTGCAGCGGGCTGGTCTGAAAACGTCGTCAATCCGACATTCCAGTCGGTCCTCACAGGTCAATTGACGCCCGAACAAGCCGTCGATCGCATGATCGAGGGACTTGAAGCAGCGCTGCGCTAATCTCTTACAGGCGCGGTGCGGCTTGCCGTATCGCGCGCCAAGCAGGGACGGCGTCAGCGCCGCGTTTCCATGACATCACATTCAAGACGCCATCCTTTCAGCAGTCTCGGAGACATCTCGGAAACGCGTTACTGGGTGTATCTGCTTCTCCTTCCGAGCCTTCTCCTGCTGTTTCTGGTGGTGGCTTACCCTACGATCTACGGGTTTTTCATCAGCGTGCGTGAAATGCGCCTGACGCGGCCCGGCCTCAATGGATTTGTGGGGATGAAGCATTACGTTGCGATGATGTCGGATCGCGTTTTCTGGATATCGCTGAAAAACACTGCAATCTGGGTGGTCGCAGCTGTCACGATCGAGATGACGCTCGGCTTCATCGCAGCCGTGGCACTCAACCGCAATCTCCCGGGCACGAAGATTTTCGGCGTGCTGATCCTGCTTCCGTATTTCCTGCCCAATGTGGTGGCAGGGCATATGTGGGCGCTGCTTCTCGATCCGCGCCTTGGCGTTATCAACGACATCCTCGTTCGGCTTGGCATCTTGAGTTCCTACAAGGCCTGGTTTGCTGATCCGAACACCGCTCTTGCCGCGACCATTCTTGTCGAGGCATGGCACGGGTTTCCGTTCTTCGCGCTTCTGTTTCTGGCTGGCCTCAAGGGCATACCGGAAGACCTATACAAGGCCGCAGCCGTGGATGGTGCTGGCTCCTTCACCAAGTTCAGATTGATCACCGTGCCGATGCTGAAGACGGTGATCACGGCTGCCGTCATCCTGCGCGTCATCAGTCTCGTCAACTCGCCGGATCTTTTGCTGGTACTGACAGGCGGTGGCCCCGGCAATGCCACGCAGGTTCTATCTCTCTATGCGTTCCAGACCGCCTATCGCGATTTTAACTTCGGTTACGCGGGCGCTCTTTCAGTTGTGATGTTCTTCATCCTGATGGTCTTCGCAACGATCTACATCCGCCTGTCGCGCATAACGAAGGAGTGAGCCATGTTTAAAAGCAATCGCAGCAGACGACTGGCCGCCGATATCCTGACTTACGCGGTTCTGTTCACGCTGGCGGCCTTCTGCCTTGGCCCCATGGTCTGGATGTTTCTGACATCGCTGAAGCCCGAGGCCGATATCGTCACGTCGCAGATGCAGTATATCCCGACGCACATCACTTTTGAAAACTATGTGGCGATCTGGACCCAGTCTAACTTTCCGGTGCTGATTACCAACAGCCTCATCGTCACCACGGTCACCGTCGCCATTTGCGTCGTCACCGGCACGCTGGCGGCGTATGCCTTTTCCCGGCTGGTGTTTCGTGGACGCAACAACATCATGCTCGGTTACCTGCTGATCCGCATGTTCCCGGCCGTGATGATGATCATCCCGCTCTACGTCATGATGCGAACCGTGGGGTTGGTGGATAGCCGGTTTGGCTTGGCTCTCGCCTATACCAGCTTCCTGCTGCCGCTTTTCGTGTGGATGCTCAAGGGCTTTTTCGATGCTGCACCCAAAGAGCTGGAAAGTGCCGCGCGCATCGATGGTTCGACCCGGCTTGGCGCGATGGTCCGCATCGTGCTTCCCCTGGCACGAAACGGCCTTGTCGCCAGCTCCGTCTTCATCGCCATTGCCGCCTGGAACGAGTTCATCTTCGCTCTCATGCTGACCACTGGCCAGGGCTCTCGGACATGGCCGGTCGGGCTTCAACTGATGGTCGGTGAATTCCAGCTTCCCTGGGGCGTTCTCGCCGCAGGTGGCATTCTCAGCATTCTCCCCGTCATGCTTTTGTTTGCGATCGTCCAGCGGGCAATGGTTCAGGGTCTCACCGCCGGAGCCATCAAGGGCTAAAGGAACACATAAAATGGCGACACTTTCACTCAACAACGTCCGCAAGTCCTATGGCGCACTCGAAGTCCTGCATGGTATCGACATCGAGCTTGAGGATGGCGGTTTTCTGGTGCTGCTCGGGCCATCCGGCTGCGGCAAGTCGACCTTGCTCAACATCATCGCCGGGCTCGATGAGACGTCCAGCGGCGATATCGCTATCGGCGGACAATCGGTCTCTAACCTGCCGCCGAAAGATCGCAACATCGCTATGGTGTTCCAGTCCTACGCGCTTTATCCGACCATGTCGGTGGAGCGAAACATCGGTTTTGGTCTGGAAATGCGCGGTACGCCTGTCGATCAGCGCCGCGAAGCCGTCGCGCGTGCGGCAGATATGCTGCAGGTCACGCATCTGCTGGATCGCAAACCGGCCAACCTGTCCGGTGGCCAGCGCCAGCGCGTGGCGATGGGTCGCGCGATTGTTCGAAATCCGGATTTATTCCTGTTCGATGAACCACTCTCGAACCTCGATGCCAAGCTGCGGGTGGAAATGCGTACTGAGATCAAGCGGCTGCATGAGAGGCTAGGCACGAGCATTGTCTACGTCACCCACGATCAGATCGAGGCCATGACGCTGGCAACGAAAGTGGCCGTAATGAAAGGCGGCCATATCCAGCAACTGGCCGATCCACGCACCATTTATGAACGCCCTGCCAATATGTTCGTCGCCGGCTTCATCGGTTCGCCTGCCATGAATTTTCTGAAAGGGCGGCTGGTGAACAGCGAGTCCGGCTGGCAGTTCAAGGCAGAAGACGTATCGCTGGACTTGGGACGCAGCGATACGAAACTGGCAGAACAAGACGTCATCCTCGGCGTGCGGCCGGAAGAGTTGAAGGTTGCCCACGCCGACGGAGTTGCCGCTTTCCGTGGCACAATCGACGTTGTCGAGCCCACCGGGCCTGACACGATGCTCACCACCCTCATCGCTGGCCAGATCGTGATCGCACGCGTGGAGCCACGTTTCGCCGGTAAGCGCGGAGAGACCGTTGCCTTCACCGTCGATCCTACCAGTATCAACCTCTTCGACCCGCAGACGGAATTAAGAGTGCAATGGTAAAGTCGGGCGCTCATCAAAACCTGTTCAGCGATGTGTACTGGCAGGCTTGATCGCGTTGGCGAGGAACGGTGTCACGATGAAGACGTGCGGCCATGCACCTTTGGGTTCAGTTTCACCTAGCGACCGCGAAAGGCCGCTTATGCAACGAGGCGGTGCGCTGGCCCACGATGGCACTAGATAACGCCCTTGCCGAAAATGAAACATCCGTACGGTCCAGGATCGGATGTTCGCACGATCGCAAAAGATTTTTTGGCCGCCTCGTAAAACGCAAAACGCTCCAACGCTTCAATCTGAACGTGTCGATTTTCGGAATGATTGACGACATTTTGTATGGCTGCGAAAATCGGGACCTGGCCGTCGGGATCGCCCACAACTTGCATGCGTTTTACCGGAGCATCGATAAAGGTGTCGAGAGGAAACAGTTTCAGAATGGCCTCGGCGGCACGTTCCAGGCCGCATCCAGAAAGATTGATGATCTTTCCATAGGTGGTATGATGGGCGATGGTTGCAGCGGGATGGTTGATGTCGCACAGGACCAATTGGTCACCATGCCCCATCAGCATAAGCGCATGAAGCAGTTCAGCATTGATAACCGGATCGATCCCTTTGAGCACTGCCATCTCCTCCTCTGAATGCAGATATCTGCTTCACAGAATATATGATTTTTGTAATGTCGGCAATCGACGCGAGTAATTCGTTCGCACTGATTGCCAGTTTTTCGTCCAAACTCAGCCAAAATACTGCGTAGATGTGCGATTATAGCGGCGAATTGCTGTGCGTTGAGAAATATTCGTCAACTTCCTAATAACGTAATTTACAATACCGAAAATCTGTGTGAAGTTCTCGAAACGGATGACGTCCTCCCAAGGATAAGACGTTCGGCGGGTGCAGCGGTTGGCTGCACCCGCTGACCGAAAAGGGGGGCGCAATGTCGCGAGGAGTGCGCGACGCCGTGGGAGGAGAAACGCTTTTGGCATCGATGAATATCGTCAATGTCGGAAAGGCCTATGGCAGCCTGACGGTGATCCATGGTGTTTCCGTTGAAATACCCGACGGCGAATTCGTCGTTTTGGTGGGGCCGTCCGGCTGCGGAAAATCAACGCTGCTGCGCATGGTGGCAGGGCTGGAGCCGATCACATTCGGCGATATCCAGATCGACGGGAAGGTGGTCAACGACCTGCCACCGAAAGACCGCGATATCGCGATGGTGTTCCAGAGCTACGCGCTTTATCCGCACAAGACGGTGGCCGAAAACATGGGCTTTGCGCTGAAAATGCGCGGTGAGACCAAGGTCGATATCGACGCCCGCGTGCGTAAAGCGGCTGAAATCCTTGACCTCGTGCCGTATCTAGCGCGCTATCCTCGCCAACTTTCCGGTGGCCAGCGTCAGCGTGTGGCGATGGGCCGTGCCATTGTGCGCGATCCCAAAGTCTTCCTGTTCGATGAGCCGCTGTCTAATCTCGATGCCAAGCTGCGTGTGCAGATGCGCGCCGAGATAAAGGAATTGCAGCGGCGGCTGGCGACAACCATGATCTATGTGACGCATGATCAGGTGGAGGCCATGACGATGGCGGACCGCATCGTCGTGCTGCGGGATGGGCGTGTCGAGCAGATCGGTTCGCCGCTGACGCTCTACGACAAACCCGCCAACACCTTTGTCGCGGGATTCATCGGCTCCCCATCCATGAACCTCATCAAGGGCCATATTCGTAGCGCCGCAGACCCCTATTTCGAGACGGATGACGGCATTCGCCTGCTGCTTTCGCGCGCGCCTGCCGGTTCGGATGGCAAGTCTGCCTTTTACGGTATCAGGCCGGAGCATTTCACACTTGGCGGCGCGGTCAACGCGCAGGTCACGGTGGTGGAATCGACCGGCTCGGAAACGCAGGTCTTTGCAAAAATCGGTCAGCAGAAGATCATCGGTGTGTTTCGCGATCGGGTGGAAGAACCCGCGGGCGGCACGATTGCCATGACGCCGAATGTTGCGCTGGTCCATCTGTTCGATGGTGAAAGCGGGCTGAGGCTGGACTGAATTTCTGGTTGTCGCTGCGAGGAGAAAAGCGACGACACCATATCAACGGGAGGAGAACCGCATGAAAGTCAGTGATTTCGAGAGAATGATGGCGATCGGCCTGAGCCGCCGCGCTATTTTGAAGACCAGCGCAAGCCTGGGTGCCGTTGCAGCGGCGGGCAGTATGCTCGGTCCGTTCGGTGCAGCTTATGCGCAGGACGCATCCTTGCGCACCCAGATTTTGCAGGTTCCGGGTGTCGGCAAGGGCTCGCCAACCGATGCCGACTGGCAGAAGGTCGGTGAGATGTGCCTGGAGGCCACCAAGAAGAGCGTCAAGCAGGGCGAGTTTGCCGGTATCGAGCTGTCCTTCATGGGTCTCAACAACCAGAACCTCCACAACGTTCTGTTCCGTGGCTTCTTGAAGCCGTGGGAAGATTACACCGGTGCCAAGATCACCTGGATCGATCTGGCGCAGGCCGATTACAATCCGCGCCTCCAGCAAGCCATTGCCACCGGTACCGTTGATTTCGACCTGCTTGAGATGGGCGCTCCCTTCGAAGGCGATGTCTGCGGCAAGGGATTGGCGTCGGAAATGCCGGATTGGGTCAAGGCCCAGATCGACATGGACGACTACGTCGATTATCTCAAAGCGCCCGTCGGCACCTGGGATGGCAAAACCTACCGTGTCTCCGTCGATGGCGATTGCCACAACTTCAACTACCGTACCGATTACTTTGCCGATGCCGACTTGGCTAAAGCCTGGAAGGACGAAGGCCATCAGGGCGATTGGGCGGTGCCGAGAACCTGGCAGAAGGTGCAGGAAGTCACCAAATTCCTCAAAGGCAAGAAAATTGCTGGCACCGATGCCATCGGTTATCTCGATTCGCCGAAGGCCTGGGGCGGTTTCGGCTTCTACTTCCTCGGCAGCCGCGCCACGGCTTATGCCAAGCACCCCGATGACAAGGCCTGGCTGTTCGACACCGACACGATGAAGCCGCGCATCAACAATCCTGCCTGGGTTCGCGCCATTCAGGACGTGATCGACGCGCTGCCATCGGAAGCTGGCGACCAGCTCAATGCCGACCCCGGCACGGCGGCCTTCCAGCAGTTTCTGGCTGGCACCGGATCGATGGTCTCGTGGTGGGGTGACGTGGGGGCTGCCGCGCGGACCAGCGATACATCTGTCATCGGTGACACCATCGGCTTTGATATCCTGCCGGGCTCCGACGATGTCTATAACGCCAAGACCGGCAAGTGGGACAAGCTTGCCAGCGGACCCAACTATGCGCCGAACATGGCCTATCTCGGCTGGGGCGTTTACGTCATGGCGCGTGTCGATAGCGACGAGAAGAAGAAAAAGGCGGCGTGGAGTGCAGCAGCCCATCTCGGTGGCAAGGATATTGCACTGTGGACGGCAGCCTATCCATCCGGCTTCCAGTGCTATCGCAAGAGCCAATTCGATATCAAGGAATGGGTGACAGCTGGCTATGACGAGGCGTTCATCTCGAACTATCTCGCCTCCCAGTCCAACTCCTACAACCACCCCAACGCTGCCATCGAGCCACGCATACCGGGCATCTTCCAGTATTACAGCGTGGCTGAAGACGAGCTCGCCAAGGTGTTTGCCGGACAAGCCTCGGCACAGGAAGGGGCAGACGCTATCGCCGCTGCCTGGGAAAAGGTTACCGACCAGCTGGGCCGTGAAAAGCAGATCGCGCTCTACAAGGCGTCTCTCGGCGTCTGATGCCTGAAACACTCGTCTCAGGCGGCACAACACTGTGTCGCCTGAGCGCGCTTGAAGACGGCTTTCCAGCCCTGAGGTTTGCCCATGTCGCATACGATCACGCCAACTTTGCAGCCCGTCGAACAGGCGCCTGTTCAGGCAAGCGCCGCCAAACGCGGCAAGCTTTTGCTGTTGGCCGCGACTGTCCTCATGTTCGTCGTGCTCGCTCTTCAGATATCCGATGCGGCGGGATTAACCGCATTTGGTTTCGTCAGCTGGCGACCGTTGCTGTTTGCCTACATCATCTGGGCAACTGCGCTTTGCGCGGCGCAAATCCTGATCCGCGGGGAGGCGGGACAGCGTGCGGCCTTCGTGCTTCCGGCTGTCCTCTTCACCGTCGCCATGGTGGTGTTTCCCACCGTCTTCGGCCTCTATATCGCGTTTACGGACTGGAACCTCAGCGCCGCTGCCGGTCGTCGTTTCAACGGGCTGGATAATCTGCGGACCCTGTTTGCGGACCGTTATTTTTGGAACGCGCTGCTGAACATGGTCTATTATGTTCTGTCGGTACTGGTGCAATACGCCATCGCCTTCGGGTTGGCGCTGCTGCTCAACGCGGAGATCAAGGCGCGCAAATTCTTTCGCGTCGCGTTCCTGCTGCCGCTCATGCTGAGCCCGGTTGCCGTCAGCTGGATGATCGGCAAGTCTCTGATGGAATATCGCTTCGGCCCCGCCGCCACGCTCGCGCGCCATCTGGGCTGGGACAATCCGGCGTTTTTTTCCACGCCATGGCTGGCGCGGACCTCAATCATGGCCATGGATGCCTGGGTGTCCATTCCCTTCATGATGATCCTGCTGCTGGCAGGCCTTCAGGCGTTGCCGTCCGAGATCAAGGAGGCGGCGAAGGTGGATGGTGCTTCAGGCTGGCAGAGTTTCAAGGAGATTACCTTTCCGCTGATGCTGCCCGTCAGCATCACCGTCATCATCTTGCGCATCATTTTCCAGCTGAAGCTTGCCGATATCGTTATCAACGTCACGGCTGGTGGACCGGGCGGGGCGACGGACACGGTCTCCAGCTTCATCTTCCGCGAATACCGGGATCGCTCCAATGTTGGCTACGGCACCATGCTTGCGGAATTCTATCTCGTCATCATCATCATTTTCGTCGCGCTCATCCTCAAAGGGGCGAGCCGGTGGATGCAACGCGACAATTGAGGGTGAAGCCCATGGCAACACAGGTTGAGACATCCACGACACGGCCAAGCATCTGGTCCCGCCGTCCGCAGTTTCTGACCAGCAGTCTGCTGATCTATGCAGCCTTGGTGTTCTGGGCTTTCGTCTCGCTGTTTCCGATTTACTGGACGATCACCACGTCGTTCAAGACGGCGGTGAACGTGACGCAGGGTCATCTCATCCCCTTCGTGGACTTCACGCCCGACTGGAAAGGCTGGCGCTCCCTGGGCCTGTCGCCCGATACGATCTTTGCGCAATCGACGGTGCGTGACGAATTCATCCGCCGGTTCATCAATAGCATCGTTGCCTCGGCTGGCGCATCTTTCCTCGCCGTCGTTATCGGCTCGCTCGCCGCCTATGGTCTCAGCCGCTTTTCCTACAAATTCCTCTGGATGAAGAATAAGGACATTTCCTTTTTCTTCCTGTCGCAGCTCATCCTGCCGCCGGTGGTGCTCGCCATGCCGTTTCTGGTTCTCTACAAACACCTGATGCTGCTCGACACGCTGGTCGGCCTTATCCTCGTCTACACGCTGATGGTCCTGCCCATCGTCATCTGGATCATGCGTGATCAGTTCGACACGATCCCGGTGGAGCTGGAGCAGGCAGCGCTGGTGGATGGTTGCTCCATTTGGGGTGCGTTCATGCGCATCGTTCTGCCCATCGCCCTGCCGGGCATGGTCGCGGCCTTCATCCTTTCGGTCATTCTGTGCTGGAACGAATATTTCTTCGCAGCCCTGCTGACGAGCTCTAATGCCAAGACGCTGCCGGTCATGGTGGCCAGCCAGACGGGGTCGCAGGGCATCAACTGGTGGTCTATGGCGGCGATTGCGACAGCGGCCATCATGCCGCTGATCCTCGTCGGCATTTTCCTGGAGCGCTACATCGTGAAGGGCCTGACGGCCGGGGCGGTCAAATAAGCGAGGCTGAACGCCGCGACACTCAATAGGGAAGGCTTGGAGTTTATCATGGGGTCTGGAGTTTCAATTCTCGGCATTTTCGTTGCCGATACCGCCTATCTCGCTCCGCGCATGCCTGCCATCGGTGAAACGGTTACCGGCAGTGGTTTTTCCGTCGGTCCCGGTGGCAAGGGCTCCAATCAGGCGGTGGCAGCGGCGCGGGCGGGTGCCGACGTCACGTTCATTTCCAAGATCGGCCGCGATACCTTTGGCGATCTGGCGCTGAAAACCTATGAGCAGGCGGGTGTCACGACGAAGCTGACCATTCTCGACGACCAACCCACCGGTGCCGCCTTTATCTATGTCAATGACACGACAGGCGATAATGCCATCATCGTGTATGCAGGCGCAGCAGGCACGATTGATGTCGGTGATGTCGAAGCCGCCCGTGACGCCATTGTGCAGTCGGCAGTGTTCGTCACGCAACTGGAACAGCCCGCACGCGCTGCGCATCGCGCGCTAGAAATAGCCCGCAATGCCGGTGTCACGACCATTTTCAACCCAGCGCCTGCCGAAGCTTTTCCCACGGAAATCTATAGTCTCTGCGACTTCATCGTTCCCAACGAAACGGAAGCCGCAGCACTGGTGGGCTTCCCGCTCGACACGTTGGATGATGCCAAGCGCGCAGGGGACGTTTTGTTGTCCCGCGGTGTCGGCGTGGCGCTCATCACGCTCGGCGCGCGCGGTGTGTTGTTTCATGCAGTCGACCAATCCGTCCACGTGCCAGCCATGTCTTACGGCCCTGCTGTCGATACCACCGGTGCCGGAGATGCCTTCGTGGGCGGTTTCGCAGCAGCTCTTTCACGAGGCGTAGCTCCGCTTGAGGCTGTTCGATTCGGATGCGCCACGGCTGGTATCGCCGTGACACGGCGCGGCACCGCGCCTGCCATGCCGACCATTGCGGAAATCGAGGCATTACTGGCGCGCTGAGGTAATCAGCGCGCCGTCAGATTTACGGGTGCAAGTCTCTGCCCCGTCACGCCTGCCCATGACTGCTTGCATCAGCCACCGCCGCGCTTTTTTTGGCGTTCTCAGACTGCCAAATAAGGTCAGAAAACGGCGTCGCGAAAACGATTTGATGCAATGCACAACATATATAACTTTACAAAATAAAATTAATTTGTGAAGTTACCATAACAACGATTGAAGTGAGCCATTGCCGTGACCCAATTGAAATTTGCCACCCGTTTGAACTCGTTCGCCTCGAAACCATCAGCGGAATGGCCGGAGCTTTCCGGCAAGCCTTCGATGCTGCAAATGGCAACGCGGGCCGCGAAAGTTGAAGGCCTGACGGATCTCGATCTCAATTATCCTGACCACGTCAACGACGATCCCGCTGTTCTGGCTCGTCAAATTGGCGATCTCGGTCTGGCGATCAATGGCTTTGCCATGCGCTACTATACCAATCCGGCCTTCAAGATCGGTGCTTTCACCAATCCGGATGCGGCTGTCAGACGCGAAGCGATCGACCTCACGAAAAAGGGCATCGATGCCGCACGTGCCGCTGGCAGCAACCTGATGACGCTTTGGTTGGGTCAGGATGGCTTCGATTATGCGTTCCAGGCCGATTACCACACCCTGTGGCAACACGAGATCGATGGAATTCGTGAAGTTTGTGCGCATGACCCGGATTGCCTCGTCAGCATCGAATACAAGCCGAACGAGCCCCGATCCTACAGCCTGATGCCGGACTGCGCGACGACGCTTCTGGCGATCAAGGACGTTGATATGTCCAATCTCGGCGTCACGCTGGACTTCGCGCACGTCCTCTACGCCGATGAACAGCCCGCTTTCGCAGCGGCCCTGATTGCTCGCTACAGCCGCGTCCTCGGCGTTCACCTCAATGACGGTTACGCCAAGCGCGATGATGGTCTGATGGTTGGCGCTGTTCACACTCAGCAGACGATCGAGCTGCTGCGCCAGATCCGCAAGGACGGTTATGACGGCGCAATCTATTTCGACACCTTCCCTGACATGACGGGTCTCGACCCGGTTCACGAATGCGAAGTCAACATTCAGACCGTCAAGCGCATGCTGAAAATCGTTGATCGGATCGAGCAGGACAATCGCCTGTCCGGTGCTGTCGAACGTCAGGACGCCGTGTCTGCACAGGCGGTCATTCAGGAGCTGATGCTCGGCTGATTTGCCCAAACAATCTCAAGCCCTCGTAACCAAGGGCACGCAGCAAGCGTGCCGACATATTCCATCCGGGAGGAAACCGATGAAGACCTTTTTGAAGACGACCCTTGCTGCCGGGCTTGCCGCCAGCTTCCTGTTCAGCGCAGCTTTCGCGCAGGAACTCGCGCCGCTCAATTCCGACACCGAAAAGGACCGCATGGACTGGTCGCAGCTTGAAGCCAAGCTTGGCCCGTTCCCGAAACTGCCTGAGGGCACGAAGGCCGGTGCTGTCTCCAAGACTCTGACCAACGAATACTGGCGCTCCCTTGGTCTGGGGTATGAGGCTTTCGGCAAGAAGGTCAACGTTCCCGTTGCTTACCAAGCCGCGCAGAGCGAGGGTGACCAGTTGGGCCAGCTAACGATTGCCGAAGGCATGATCACGCAGGGCTACAATGTTCTGCTCGTGTCTCCGCAGACGGATGCCAACTTGCAGCCGGTGATCGAGCAGGCCAAGGCCGCGAATATCCCAGTCGTCAACGTCAACGATGCCGTCATTCCGCAGGCGGAACACTATGTCGGTAACGTTCAGCGTGACAATGGCGTGCGTGTCGCCAAGTGGTTCATCCAGAACCGTCCTGAAGGTGGCAAGGTGGCCATCGTTGAAGGACAGGCCGGTGTGTACGCCGCTGTTCAGCGCACCGACGGCTTCAAGTCGACCATCAGCGAAGGCGGCAAGTTCCAGGTCGTCGCCAGCGTTCCCGGCAACTGGGATCGCCAGACCTCTTATGATGCTGCCACTAACATCCTCAACCAGCACCCCGACCTGATTGGTTTCTACGCCAACAATGACGGCATGGCGCTGGGTATTGTCGAAGCGGTCAAGGCTGCCGGTCTTGCAGGCAAGGTCGCAGTCTTCGGCACGGATGGCATTTCCGATGCCTATGCGTCGATTAAGGCTGGCGAACTCACCGGCACCGTGGACAGCTTCCCGGTTCTGACGGGCGAAGTCGCGCTGGAAACCGCGCTGCGTCTCGTTGCCGGTCAGAAGTTACCGCGCGTGGTTGCCACGCCACAGGCGCTGATCACCGCTGACAATCTCAGCCGCTATCAGGGCGAGGGCGTCGATGTGCGCGCCGTGCTGATGGAAGATGCAAAGACTGCCAAGTAACAAGCGCTCAGGGGAGGCGGGTTTTGCCCGCATCCCCATCAGCCTGAGAGGTGGGACGATGACGCCGCGACTGAGATTCGAGACGATTTCCAAGAGTTTTCCCGGCGTCAACGCGCTGACGGATGTCTCCTTCGACGTGGCTCCCGGTGAAATTCACGGACTCCTCGGCGAAAACGGTGCTGGTAAGTCGACGCTTCTGCGCATTCTATCAGGCGTTTTTCGCCCGACATCCGGCACCGTCTTCGTGGATGGTGAGGCTGTCGCCTTCAAGAAGCCGATGGATGCGCGTGCTGCCGGTATCGCGATGATCCATCAGGAGCTTCAGCAGGTGCCGCATTTGAGCGTCGCCCAAAATATGTTTCTCGGCCATTCGCTGACGCACATGGGTGGCATGTTCGTCTCCCGCCGCGAGCAGGAAGCCCGCGCCGCCGAAGCACTTGCTATGATCGACAAGACCATAGACCCGTCGGCCCCGATCTCGTCTCTCAAGGTCGCGCAGCGCCAGATCGTCGAAATCGGTCGCGCACTTCTCGACAAGGCGAAGGTCATCGCCATGGACGAGCCGACATCGAGCCTGACACCCAGCGAGTTCGATCGACTGGCCGAAGTCATTGCCAGCCTGTCGGCAAGTGGCGTGTCCATTATCTACGTGTCGCACAAGATGGATGAGGTGTTCCGCATCTGCCAGCGCTCCAGCATCATGCGCGACGGCAAGCTGGTGGACATCGTGGACCTTGCCAAGGTCTCGGAAACCGACGTAATCGCCAAGATGGTCGGTCGCGAATTGATGCAGGAAGAGCATAATTCCTTCGTTACCAATACCGTGAAACTCGAAGCTAGAAACCTGTCTTCGGCCACAAGAATTCGCGATGTGTCTTTCACCCTGCACAAGGGCGAAGTGCTCGGCATTGCCGGTCTCGTCGGCTCTGGTCGCACGGAACTCTTACGCCTGCTGGCGGGTGTCGACCGCCTAAGCGCAGGATCGATCAGCATCGACGGCAAGGAGCAGAGCTTCTCCAATCCGCGCGATGCTATTGCCGCCGGTATCGGGCTGGTTCCGGAAGAGCGCAAGCGTGAGGGCATCATCCCCTTGCGCCCCGTCGCCACCAACATGGCTTTGGCGTCGCTTGGCAGCTTTTCATCCGGCGGCATGATCAACAATTCCAAGTTACGCGCGACCGCGCAGGATTTGTTGAAGCGCGTGAATCTGCGCCCTTTCCAGCTGGATCGCCCGATCCGCCTGTTCAGTGGCGGCAATCAGCAGAAAGCGATTATCGCCCGCTGGCTTGCAGCGAAATCGCAAATTCTGCTGTTCGATGAGCCAACACGCGGCATCGATGTCGGGGCCAAGTCGGAAATCTATCACCTGATCGAAGACCTCGCCCGCGAGGGCCATTCCATCATCGTCGTCTCCTCCGAACTGCCGGAAGTCATCCGCCTGTCGGACCGCGTGCTGGTCATGCGCGAAGGGCGGATTGCCGCGACCATAGACCGTGATCAACTGAGCGAAAGCGCGATTGTCGCGCATGCCATTCCAGGGGCGAATGCCGATGCGGACGACGCGCGCATTGCGCGACCCGTGTGAACCTACAGGACAACCCATGACCAGCACTTCCAACGCACCCGCCACCTCTGCCCCGGCCTTCCGTCGCTTCTCGTTTTCGCTGCGCGATGCGGGAACGCTGATCGGTCTCATCGTCATCATGGCGGTGTTTGCCGCACTGGTTCCGGGCTTTATTTCCGAGCGAAACCTCGTCAACATCTTGCAGCAGTCCAGCATTAATGCGTGCCTGGCGCTTGGCATGACACTGGTCATCATCTCCGGCGGTATCGATCTGTCGGTCGGCCCGACGGCTGCGATCTCAGCGGTCGTCACCGCCAGCCTGCTCGTCGCTGGCACCCCCATTCCGCTCGCCATCCTTGCTGGTCTCGGCGTTGGCGTTCTCTGCGGCCTTATCAATGGCGGCCTCGTTGCCTATGTCGGCCTGCAACCCTTCATCGTGACACTCGGCACGCTCAGCACCTACCGCGCCATTGCGCTGATCTACACAGGCGGCAATCCCGTTCTTGGCATTCCTGCCGGTTTCCGATCCTTGTTCAACGGCAATCTCTTCGGCATCCCGACGCCCGTGCTGATCGTCGCCGTCGTTGCTATCGCCGCATGGATCCTGCTCAAGAAGACGCCGATTGGCGAATATCTGATGGCTGTCGGTGGCAATGAGGAGGCCGCCTATGTTGCGGGTGTTCCAATTGCTCGCACAAAGATCACTGCCTATGTCATTTCAGGCGGTCTCGCAGCTCTCGCCTCACTCATCCTCATTGGTCGTCTGGGTGCCGCGGAACCGATCCTCGGCAACCTCTGGGAACTGGATGCGATCGCGGCAGCGGCCATCGGCGGCGCGTCTTTGATGGGTGGCAAGGGCAGTATTCTCGGGACCATTCTCGGCGCCATCATCTTGGGTGCAATGCGCAATGGTTTGACGTTGATGAATGTTCAGGCCTTCTATCAACTGCTCGCCACCGGCCTTATAATCCTCGTCGCAATGATGATCGATCGCGCGACAAGGGGAAGAGAATGAATTCCGAAAGCTTCGACACAAAGGCCGTTGGCCCACGCATCCGCATGATGATGCCCCTGCTGACGCCTCTCGAAGCAAAGGTTGTCGATACCGTATTTGCCATGCGTGACTTCAGCGATGAGACGTCGCTCAAACAGATCGCAGATGATGCGGGCGTCTCGGAAGCCATGGTGGTCAAAATCACCAAGAAGCTTGGCTTTGCCGGATATCGCGATTTTCGCATGGCAGTCAGCCAATACAATCGTCAACCGACTGCGGAAATGCATCAGGAACTCTCGGTCGATGATACGTCGCTGGAAATCGTCCAGAAGGTTTTCCGAACGTCTATCAATGCCCTGGAAGAAACGCTTTCGATTTTGGATATGGTCGCCTTCGACAAGGCCGCGGACCTCATTCATGGCGCGAAGCATAGGGATTTCTATGGAGTGGGCGGTTCGGCGCAGATCGCGCGAGACGTCGCCCATAAATTCCTGCGTATCGGCGTGCGTGCCAGCGTATTTGACGATGTGCACATGATGCTGATGTCGGCAGCAATGTTATCCGAAGGCGATATCGCCATCGGCTTTTCCCATTCGGGCAACACTACCGCCATCATCGAAGCGCTTCAGCTTGCCAAGCGCAATGGCGCACAGACGATTGCGGTTACCAACTATAACTCATCCGCTCTGGCGCAAGCCGCCGATGTCGTCCTCTGCTCTACGGCGCAAGGATCTCCCCTCATGGGTGAGAATGCTGCTGCGCGCATCGCGCAACTCAACATTCTCGACGCCGTCTTCATGGCCGTTGCGCAGCGCGACTATCAATCGGCGGAAACAAATCTTGACCGGACCATGTCTGCCGTCAAATCCAAACGGAAAGATAAACCTTCATGACATCTTCGCCTCTCGTCACCGTTTTCGGCAGTCTGCATTATGATATTGCCGTCATGGGGCCGTCACGGCCACGCAAGGGCGAGACGGTCACCGGCACGTCATGGCATCCAAAGAGCGGTGGCAAGGGCGGCAATCAGGCGGTTTCGGCAGCGCGCACCGGGGTGGCGACGTCGATGATCGGAGCCGTCGCAGATGATGATTTCGGGCGGTTTTTGCTTACCAATCTGGAACGCAAAGGCGTCGATCACAGCTTCGTCCGGCGAGATGCCTTACAATCCACCGGCATGAGCGTCGCCATATTTGATGATGAGGGCGACTACGGTGCCGTTATCGTATCCGGCAGCAATCTGACCCTCGGTGAAGCAGATGTGAGCGCCGCTCAGGAACTGCTGTCGAAGACAACACTGCTTGTCCTCCAAAACGAGATTCCCGATGCCGCCAACGTCGTTGGCGCAAAAGCCGTCAAGCAGGCTGGTGGCCGTGTCCTGATCAATGCCGCACCAGCCAGAGCACTTTCCAGCGATCTCCAGCCGCTGATCGACATCCTCGTCGTCAACGCCATCGAAGCGGAAATGCTTGCAGGCGTTCCGGTCGTTGAGACACTTGAGGGCGCTTTGGAGGCTGCACGAAAACTGGTGCAGACCTTCCCACAGGTCGTCGTTACCGCTGGCGGCTCGGGGGTCGCTTACGCAAATCGCGATGGCGAGGAGATCGTCATCGAGGCAGTAAAGATAAAAGTTGAGAGTACCCACGGTGCAGGAGACGAGTTCATCGGCGTTCTGGCAGCCGAAATTGCGTCCGGTCGGTCAATGAACGAAGCGCTTCAAAAAGCGAATATGCAAGCGGCAAAACTGGTTGCCACACCTGAAGCGCAAAGACTTTGATGACCTGAGCCTTAGGGTATACGCCTACCAAACGAGCCAAGAACTATCGCGACTTGAAAAAACAAAGATGCGATTTCCATAGGCGAGAGACCTGCTTCTGCCGGAGATCGCGCTGCTCCCGTAATTGGGAGGCGATCCGACCGGCGCGGCGAGGAGCAGGAGGCGTTTGCCAGCCAGATACGCTCTGTCAGAAGCCGCTGGCGGAAGCCACTGTCTGCGTTGCCGTTTTCGCTCGCCCTGTCTTCAAAGTCGCTTCGATCTGCATTGCCGCCGCGGTAAGTGCGGCCTGCGGCGACTTGGTTCCCAGCAGCGCATCATGGATTTCAACGCCCAGGATTTTTTCGATGGCGGAATATTGCGGGATGTTGGGCCTTTGCCAGGTGTTCAAGAGGTTCTTCTTCGCCAATTGATCGACGAACCGGACGATCGGCGAACTGGCGGCAGCCTCCGGATCGGCGCTGACGGAGAAGCGCGGTGCGACCGGAAAGCCATTCTTCACATGCGCCTTCATCGCCTCGCGCGAGGCCATCCAGGCAATCGCGTCTGCCGCTAGCTCCATACGGTCTTCGGGTAGGTTTGTCGGGATGCAGAACAGAAAGCCGCCGATGGGCGAAACCCTGTTGCCGCCGGGGCCTGAGGGTTGCGGCAGATACTCGACCCGTCGCTTGACCACGGAATGGACGTCGTATTCGAAACGGGCGGCGCGCATGGTCCAGAAATAGCCGAGGCTTGCCTTGCCCTTGAAGAACACCGAAAGCGTCTGGTCCCAGGCCATTTCGAGGATTTTCGGCGGCGAGATTTCTATCAGCCGTCGCATGTAGTCGAGAGTGGCGAAGCCCGCGTCTGACAAAATCGTGCAGCTCAGTTGATCGAGATCGGTGCCATCAAGCGTAAAGCCAGATCGGGTCTTTCGCAGAGAAATTGCCGGCTGCCCACAGGCACCGAGAAAGAATAGGAAACTGGAGGCGATGGGCATGCCGCGGGCGCCATCCCATACGGCACCGAACATGCCTTCATCGGGTGCATGAAAGCTGCGACCAGCGGCGATGACGTCGTCAAAGGTTTTCGGAAAAGCCAGCTCCGCCTCGGCGAAGAGGTCTTTTCGGGCGGCTAGAAATTCCACGGTGCAATAGCCGGGAACGCCATAGTCCTTGCCGTCCCATGTCGCGGTCGACCAGATCGACGGATGAAAGTCCAGAGGATTGATGCCGGTCTTTTGGATGTAGGTGTCGATCGGCCTGACGATTCCGCCTTCGGCAAACTCGCCGAGCCAGGGCATGTTGATGGCGATGACGTCGTAATCGGACACCGGCTTGGCGCTGTTTTCCCGCACTTTCTGATAAAGGTCGGGCAAGGGAAGAAGATCGAAATTCTTGCGCGATGCAAGATTGTTGCGAAAGTCCGCCCACATGTTGCGCATGGCGGAAAAGTAATTGTCGTCGTTCAGCAGGAAGCGCAGTTCGACGTGCGATTTGGCGCGTTCCTGCACCAGCCGCATCGGTGGAATGATCTGCGAGCCCAGCGGTGTGCCACCGAAGTAATACTCATCTTCCTTCTCGCTGGCGCGCAGGCCGAGGATTTGCGCCAACAGCGATTTGGTCTTGCGGGCATAGGCCTCGAAAGAGCGCAGCAACTGTTCGCTGGGCTGCAGTACGAAGCTTTTGCCGGTGGTGCCCTTGGCGACTTTCTGGATACTACCGTCGTCGATCAGCCGGTTGATCAGCCGCATGGACGTTGCGTAGGGAAGACCGGATTCCTGTCCAAGGGTCGATATGGTCACAGATTGGCTGAGGATGTGAGACTTGATGAGATAGGTAACGACGAACCAGATGGCATCTTCACCCGCCGGTTCCACAACGTCTCTGAAAGGACGCCGCGTCTTTTCGATGAAGTCGATGACGCGCAGCATTTCGTATTCGTTCACGACGGCCTCCCAACCATACTCCCGAATTTACGTTAATCGGCAGAGGCGCGTTGCGCCAGTTGCTTCAAACCGATTTCAGGTTCTGAGGCTTTGCGGCTCTGTCCGGCGGCGTCATTCCGGCCAGGCGTTCATACTGTTCGAACAGCACGAAGAAGTCCTTTTCAGCCAGCCCGTCTGCATAGGCAGCCTCGTACTGCTGGCGGATCATCGAAACGAGATACATCGGAACGTGGTCGGATTTCGCAGCGCCGAGAATGAGGTCGAAGTCCTTCATCATCTGCGAAACGGAAAATGCAGGATCGAAATTACGGTTGACCAAAAGGTCGCGCTTATAGGCGATCAGCGGCGAAGCGACCGCACTTTCGCAGATGACTTCAAGCATGGTGTCTACGGAAAGGTTGCCCTTCAGCCCGAGCGTCAGGGCCTCGCCCAGCAATGCGGACGTCGCGCCGACGAGGGCGTTCAGGACGAGCTTGAGATAACGAGCTTCCTCGCCTGGGCCGAGATAGAATCTGCGGGCTGAAAAGCAGGCCAATACCGGGTCTACACGGTGATAGGCCTGTTCAGAGCCTGAGACCATGACAGACAGCATGCCGGAAGACGCAGTCTGTGTGCTGCCTGAAACGGGAGCCCGAAGATAGGCGACGCCCTTCCCAGTCAGAGCGATATCGACTTCAGCGGACAATTCGGGGGAAACGGTGCTCATTTCTATCAGGATCTGGCCGGGCTTCATCAGATCGGCAAGCGTGCCGGGTGCCAATGTCAGACTGCGCAGCACGGCGTCGTTGGGAATGGTAAGGACGATCACGTCCGACGACGCAACGAGATCATCGAGAGAATGGGCGACATTGGCGCCGAGCGCCACGACCGAGGCCCGGTTTTCGGGCAATGGCTCGTAGACGGACAAAGCGTATCCGTTCTCAAGAACCCGACGGCTCATTGGCATTCCCATTTTGCCGATGCCAGCCCAGCCGACTTTCAGTGCGTCGCTCATTCACATTCTCCCTTTCCTGCCAGCGGTATGCCGTGCGGAAATTTCCCTGTCGCTGCTGTGGGTGAATGCTGTTCGAAAGGCATATCTGTTGTGCCTGCACGCGCTTCATCCTCCCGTGAAGATCATAGCGTCGATCAGCGAGCAGATGCTTATCCTAAAATATCCAATCTGGATAAATAAAGGTTTGTCGAAGCATAGGGCATCCCGTAGCTTTCGATGCGGATCGCACGACGGTTCCTATGGGAGGAATGCAAGTCGTCAACAAGTATAGTCTCACGCAGAAATAAATATTTCTGCGAACGGTACTTTGTGGCCGCGCGGTTTGTAAAGTCATCGGAGGAGGATTCAAAATGAGAAATAGAGCTTTTGGCGTATTTGCGTCGCTGGTCTTGCTTTCCAGCACAACTGCAGCATTTGCGGACCCCTACACGGGCGTACCGCGTACATTCCTGTTCAACCCGTCACTCGATGTCTGCTTCAAAGACAATGCGCAGTATAAAAAAGACGGGCCATACACCATCGGATTTTCGAATGCGGGCCTCGGCGACAGCTGGCGTGTGGTCATGCAGCACTCGATGCAGAAGGCTGCATTCGAGCACAAGGATCAGATCAGCCATCTCTTGATCACCGATGCCGGACATGACGACGCCAAGCAGGTCTCCGACATTCAGGACCTGATTTCGCAGGGCGTAGATTTGCTGATTGTCAGCGCGAATACGGAGCAGGCTGTCGATCCAGCCGTGTCTCGCGCGATGGAGCAGGGCATTCCGGTGGTGATGGTCGACCGCCGCGTTTCGTCCAACAATTTCGTCACCTTCGTGACCGCATCGGATGCTATGATGGGCCGCCTATTCGGCCAGTGGATCGTCGAAAAGCTCAATGGCAAAGGCAATATCGTCATTCTTGGCGGACAGGCTGGATCAAGCCCCAACGAGTCGCGTGTCACCGCTGCCAAGCAGGTGCTGGACCAGTACCCAGACATAAAGATCCTCGATACCGTCTATTCTGATTGGAGCCCCGTTAAGGGCAAACAGGTTATGCAGGCGGTGATTGCCAAATACGGCAAGGACATCAATGCCGTCCTCTCCACGCACGGTTTGCAGACGCCCGGCTCTATCGAGGCATTCCTGGATGCTGGCTTCAAACCGGGAGAAATTCCACCGCATACGACATCGGACGTCAACGGCCCCTTGCAGATGGCCCTGAAATACAAGGTTCCGATGCTTGAGGTTGGCTATCCCCCGGCTATGGGCGGTACCGCAATCGAAGTCGCGCTGAAGGTTCTCGCCGGTGCGAAGGTTCCGTGCACCTACGAGATCAATGCGCAGATCGCCACCACTGATGGCGACGAGACGCCATCCATACGTCCTGATGTGCACATCAAAGACATGGTGATGCCGAACGCACCCGCCGACATGCTGGTAACCGGCGGCATGGGTCCCGACTACAACCCCTCGACCTATAAGGTCGATTATCCGCGATAAGTCCTCCCAGGACATGGCGGGGCGTCCCTGGCGCCTCGCCGGCTCTTTTATCGAGAGGATGCGATATGTTGTCTTTGAAGAAAATCTCCAAATCTTTCCCCGGCGTCAAGGCACTGGAGGACGTAAGACTTGATGTCAGGGCTGGAGAAATTCACGCGCTTGTTGGCGAGAACGGCGCTGGAAAATCGACGCTGACGCGCGTTATCGCCGGTGTGTATCAGCCTGACGAAGGCGTTATCGGTTTTGACGGCAACGACGTCAAATGGGCAAAGCCGGGTGATGCCAAGCAGGCTGGCATTCATGTCATCTACCAGGAATTCGTCCTTTTCCAGCATCTCAGTGTCGCGGAGAACATCTTCATCGGCTACGAGCGTCGCAACCGCTTCGGGCTGATCGATCATCGCAAAGCCGCCGCTGATGCCAAAAAGCTTTTGGAGCGCTTCGGCCTCGATCTAGATCCGAAGGCGCTGGTGAAGGACCTTTCGGTTGCCGACCAGCAGATGGTGGAGATTGCCAAGGCGCTCGTCCACGATGTCAAGCTGCTGATCCTCGACGAACCCACGGCTGTTATCTCCGGCCATGAGGTGGAGGTGTTGTTCACCCGCCTGCGTTCGCTGCGCGATGCCGGTGTTGCGATCGTCTACATATCCCATCGGTTGGAGGAGATTTTCGCGCTTTGCAACCGTGTGAGCGTCCTGAAAGACGGTCACTATATCGCTACCCGCGATATTGCCGAGGTGAACCGCGACGAACTGATCTCGATGATGGTCGGTCGCTCCCTCGTGGAGCTGTTCCCCCCGCGCCGGACGCTGCAAGCCGATCGACCGGTTGTCCTTGATGTCAGGAACGTTTCGGTCCCAGGCCGTGTCCGCGATGCCTCCATCACCTTGCATGCCGGTGAAATCACAGGGCTTGCGGGCATGGTCGGTGCGGGCCGTTCTGAACTCGCCTTCGCTATTTTCGGCGCGCTGCGGAAAGCCGGAGGTGAAGTCTTTCTTGATGGCAAGGACATTTCCAAGTTCACACCGGCACGCGCCATCGCTGCCGGGATCGGGCTGGTTACCGAGGACCGTAAGGGGCAGGGGCTGGCCATCCAGCTCGATATCGCCGCCAACATCACGGCGTCGACCTTGCCGAGCGTAACCCGGTTCGGTCTTGTGAACAGCAGACAAGAGAAAGAGATCGCCGAGCGCGAGATCGGTAATTATCGCATCGCCTGTCGCGGGCCATCGACTGCGGTTGCGCAGATGTCTGGGGGTAACCAGCAGAAGGTCATCCTGGCGCGCTGGGCACGAACCAGCATGCGCGTTCTCATTCTCGACGAGCCGACGCGAGGCGTGGATGTCGGCGCCAAGACTGAGATTTACCGGATCATCCACGAGCTTGCCGATCGCGGCATCGCCATACTGATGATTTCCTCCGAACTGCCAGAAATCGTCGGCCTGTCGGACCGCGTTTTCGTGATGCGCGAAGGCGAAGTTACGGGCTCGCTCGATGCGGGTGACATCAGCGAAGAGGCCGTGATGGCACTCGCCACAAACCAGCTTGCGGCGTGAGGCAAATATGAAAAGCATGACGTCCAAATTCACATCACTTTTCGGCGGTTCACGAGCTGGCATCATCGTCGTGATCGCGCTTCTGATCATTCTTGTCATTATCGGCGTTGCGGTATCGGACAGGTTCGGCACCAGTCGGAACATGCTCAATGTCTACGAACAATCGACCGGGCTCGCGCTGGTAAGTCTGGGCCAGACTCTCTCGGTGCTGACCGGTGGCATCGATCTCTCGGTCGGCTCGGTCATCAGCCTGACGTCCATGCTGACCTCGGGGCTTATCAATGGCGATCAGGCCATGGTCGTTCCGGTCATTGCGGGCGTTCTCGTTCTTGGCATCCTTATCGGCGCGGTGAACGGCGGCATCATTATCGTCACGGGCGTTCATCCGCTGATCGTGACCCTGGGAACCGGAGCGATCCTTCAGGGTATCGCGTTGCTTTATGGGCTGGGCCCAATCGGCAAGGTGCCGAAGAGCTTTGACTATTTCGCCTATGGTCGTCTGCCGGGCGGGCTTTCGGTTGGTGCAACGTTCACGGTCGTGCTGTTCGTTCTGGTCGCCTTCCTTCTCGCCCGGACCAGGAATGGCCGCTACATCTATGCTGTGGGAGACGATCCGCATGCGGCAACGCTGATGGGGCTGCCGAAGTCGCGGATCATCATGCTGGTTTACATGGCAGTCGGCTTCTTTGCCGCTCTGACCGGCATATACCTGGTCAGCCGCTTCGGTGTCGGCCAACCCTATACCGGCGCCAACTACACCCTCTCGTCGATTACCCCTGTGGTCGTGGGCGGTACGATGCTGGCGGGCGGGCGGGGCGGCGTACTCGGAACCCTGCTCGGGGTCTACCTCGTGTCGCTGCTCAGCAATCTCCTCAACTTCCTCGGTGTCTCCACGCATCTTCAGCTTGTGGCTCAAGGTCTGGTGATTATCGCTGCCGTATCGGTCTATGTCGAAAAGAGGAGGATAGCGTGATGGCGGTCGCAAAAGTAAACGAGGCAGTCAATTCGACGGCAAGCAGTACCGCATTTCGGCTTGGCGATATCGGAAAGAAATATGGGATATTCCTGTTTCTGATGGCGGCGATACTGCTAACCACGGCGCTCACGCCTGCCTTTCTCAGCCCAGCGAACATCGCCAACATGCTGATGCAGTTTGCGCCGCTCGCCATCGTGGTGATCGGCCAGACCTTCGTGATCCTCGTCAGAGGGCTCGATCTGTCAGTCGCATCGGTGATGGCGACCGCTGCCGTGATCGCCACCAGTTTCAGCGGCCAGGACAGTTCGGCTCTGGTGATCCTGCTCGCTTGTGTCGCCATGGGTGCGGCGACCGGTCTCGCCAATGGTCTGCTGGTGACAAAGCGCAACGTCTCGCCGTTTCTTGCAACGCTAGCAACCATGGTTGTCCTGCAGGGCTTTCGGTTCGCGGCAACTCAGGGCGCACCATCTGGCAATGTACCGCCGGTTTTCCGGGCGCTCGGCTCTGCCACTTTCTACGGAGTGCCCTACAACCTGATGGTTATGGTGGTGCTAGCGATTGCCTTCACCGTGCTGCTGCATCGCGCCGCCTTTGGTCGCCGCGTCTACATCACCGGCGGAAACCCGATCACAGCCCATCTTGTCGGCATCGCTGCCGATCGCGTTACCATGACTTGCTACATTATCTGCGGTGCAATGGCGGCAATGGCCGGGCTGGTGCTCTCGGGCTTCGTTGGGGTCGTCGATAACTTCGTCGGCCGTGGGTTCGAGCTCGATTCCATCGTCGCAGCTGTGATGGGCGGCGTTGCTCTGTCGGGTGGTCGAGGAACCATCCCCGGAGCTCTTGCCGGCGCCGCGATTCTGGTCGTGCTGTCCAATGCCGTCGTGATGATCGGTATGCCCGTGCAGTTGCAGATCATCGTCAAGGGTGTGGTCATCATCGCTGCCGCAACGCTCTACGTCCGCACAGCCAAATGAAGAATTCGGGAGGAGGCGCCATGACGGCGGCATGGTCCTTATCTGAGCCAGTATCGGGAGGATAATATGGCACGTTTAGCAAACAAGGTGGCGATCGTTACAGGCGGAAGCACCGGGATCGGCGAGGCGACCTGCCTGCGCTTTGCAGAGGAGGGCGCCAAGGTCGCGATCTTCGATGTCAGCGTCGAACAGGGTGCAGCTGTGGTACAATCGATCAAGGCCAAGGGTGGCGAGGCGTCCTTCCACCGGGTCGACGTTTCCGAGGAGAGCGATGTCGCGCAGGCCGTGGCCGCTGTCGTCGGCGCGTGGGGCAAGCTCGATATCCTCGTCAACAATGCCGCGGTGACCGGCGTCAACAAGTTCGCGCATGAGGTGACGGTTGAAGAGTGGGATCGTATCTTCGCCATCAACGTCCGCGGCACATTCTTGTGTACCAAGCACGCCGTTCGCCAGATGATGGAGGCGAAGACCGGGTCGATCGTCAATTTCTCTTCGATCTATGGTCTGATCGGCAATGACGACCTGCCGCCCTATCACGCCACCAAGGGCGCCATCCTGTCGATGACCAAGACGGATGCCATCTGCTATGCGCCAAACGGAATTCGCGTTAACGCCGTCCATCCCGGCTCGACCAAGACGGCCCTCTTCATGAAGGCAGGCGAGACCTATCCGGGCGGTCTGGACCACTATCTCGAAATGATGAAGTCGAAACATCCGCTGACACTCGGTGAGCCGATCGATGTCGCCAATTGCGTCCTCTTTCTCGCATCAGAAGAAGCGCGTTTTGTCACTGGCAGCAGTCTGGTCTGCGACGGCGGCTACACAGCACAATAAAAGACAAGGGAGATATGCCATGAAGGCCGTACGCTACTACTCCAAGAAAGATATTCGCGTCGAAGACGTGCCCGCGCCAACAGGTCCTTTGGGCGATGACATGGTTCTGATCGAGCCATTGGTCTGCGGCATCTGTGGAACCGACATCCACGAATATATCGCGGGCCCGATCGTTACCCCGGCGACACCGCATGTCTATTCCAACGCGACGCTGCCGCAGATTCTCGGCCACGAGCTTTCCGCCAAGGTTGTTGCCGTCGGCAAGAACGTAACACATGTCTCTCCTGGTTCGCGCGTCTCGATCCAGCCGCTGATTTCTCCGCGCGACGACTATTATGGTCGCCGAGGGCTCTATCACCTGAGCGAGCAGATGGCTTGCGTCGGTCTATCCTGGGAATGGGGCGGCATGGCAGAACAGGCCGTGGTCAATGGTTACAACGTCTTTCCGGTGCCAGATACGGTCTCGGACGTGCAGGCGGCGATGATCGAACCCGCTGCGGTCGCTCAATACGGCGTTGATCGCGGTGGTGTGACCAGCGGCAGCACCGTTCTCGTCTCCGGCGTCGGCCCAATCGGCGCGCTTGTGTTGCTTGCTACCAAGGCAGCAGGTGCCACCAAGATTTTCGTTTCGGAGCTCAATCACAATCGTCGTGCGCTGGCAAAGGAACTGGTTCCGGATGCCATCGTCTTCGACCCTCGCGAGACGGATACCGACAAACTTTTCCGCGATGAGACGGAAGACGGCGTCGGTGTCGACGTCGCGCTGGAATGCGTCGGTGCCGAGGCTTCGCTCAATCTGTGCGCAAAAGCGGTCCGTCGCCAGGGCACTGTCGTCCAGGTCGGCCTACATGTGAAGCCCGCCGCCATCGACGCCATGCTCTGGGCGCTGAAGGACATCACCGTCGAGGCGACCTGGTGTTATCCCGTGCAAATCTGGCCACGTATCGCGGCCATGATCGGCGCCGGAATCTTCCCAGTCGAAAAGATCGTTACGGCGCAGATCGCACCGGAAGACGTCGTTGAAAAGGGTTTCGAAGCACTCATCGATCCCAAGGCTTCGCACATGAAAATCCTGGTGAACATGAAGGCATGAGCCTGCAAAACAGCCAGTTGGTGGACGGCGGCTGTTCGATCGCCTGAGTTAGAAAGAAGGACAATTCCATGCATTATATCGTTCATTGCCTCGACCACGAAGGCGCCGTTGACAAGCGGCTCGCCAATTACGATGCCCACAAGGCCTATCTCGCCAGCGTTCCTGTCAAGACAGTCATTTCCGGTCCGCTTTTGGCAGAGGATAACGAGACGATGATTGGTTCGCTGTTCCTGATCGAGGCGGACCGTAAGGAAGACGTTGTTGCCTTCAACACTGCCGATCCGTTCACCAAGTCCGGGGTCTGGAAGACTGTCAACATCCATCCGTTCAACAAGCGGGTGGACAACAGATGACCATTATCGAGGAAAAGCCCGTCATCGCGGCCTTGGTTGGTCTTGGCTGGTGGGGCAAGAAGATGGCCACGCTCGTCAATGCGGGCGGTGCGGAGATGCGATTTACCCGCGGCATCGATCCGAATACGGAGGCCGAAGGTTTCGCGAGGGAAAACGGCCTGCAGTTTTCGACAGATATCGCAGACGCGCTTGCCGATCCCGACATCGAGGCCGTGGTGCTTGCGACGCCGCATTCCCTGCACCAGCAGCAGATCGCCGCAGTCGTTGCAGCGGGAAAGCATGTGTTTTGCGAAAAGCCGCTCGACTTGACGAAAGCGGGAGCCGAAGCGTCGGTAGAGCTCTGCCGCAAAGCAGGTCTGGTTCTCGGTATGGGCCATGAACGGCGGTTCGAACCGCCGATTGCCGAAATCCTGGCTGCCGCCAGTAATGGCAGGCTTGGCCGTCTGTTGCAGATCGAAGCCAATTTCAGCCATGACAAGTTTCTGACCCTCGATCCTACCAACTGGCGGCTCAAGGCCGACCAGGCACCAGCTGGGGGCATGACGGCTACAGGCATTCACTTGACCGATCTCTCGGTGAAGCTGATGGGACCGGCGAAGGACGTCCGGGTGCTCTGTGAGAAATTGGCCTCTGAAATCCCCCAGGGCGACACGATGAGCGCGCATATCCATTTCGTCGGTGGCGGCTCTGCCTATATTTCGGCGACTTTGGCGACACCGTTCGTCTCCCGCTTTGCCATCTTCGGAACACTCGGATGGATCGAGGTGCGCGACAAGGCGCATGTCGAGGCGCCAGACGGATGGGTGGTGACGGAGGGATGGAAGGGCAAGCCAATCACGGTGCGGGAGGTCGCGCCCGCCGAGCCGGTCCGCGACAACCTGCGCGCCTTTGCCCGCGCGGTGCGGGGTAGGGAGGACTACCCGATCACCGGAGAGGACATGGTCAACAATATCGCATTGCTGGAGGCAATCGTTCGATCGGCGCAAACCGGCGCCCTTGAACGGGTCTGAGGAGGAAGAGATGAAAGCCCTTGTATTCGAAGCGCCAGACAGACCGGTGATCGTAGATGCGGCCATGCCGGAAATCTCGCCGAATGAAGTGTTGGTTCGCACGCGTGCGGTTGGTATCTGCCATTCCGATTATGAGCTGCTGGCTGGTCGCTATATCATCCCGATTTCCTATCCTGTCACTCCTGGCCACGAATGGAGCGGCGAGATCGTAGACGTCGGGCGAAACGTCACCGGTTTCCGCAAGGGCGATCGGGTGGTTGGCGAATGCGTGGTCAGGACGCCTGAGCGGCTGCACCATTTCGGGTTTTCGCTGAGCGGTGCTGATCGCGAATTCTTTGCGGTCAATCCTGAATGGCTGCACAAGTTGCCAGACGCCGTCGACGACAAGAAGGCGGCGCTGATCGAACCTTTTACCTGCGGGTTCTATGCGGTCCTGCGTTCAGGTGGCACCAATGCAAGCGAAACCGTCGTCGTTTCAGGCGGCGGAACCATCGGTCTCGTCTCTGCGGCCGCAGCGATCGGCATGGGTGCAAGGGTGATCGTCGTCGATCCGCTGGCAACCCGCCGCGATGTCGCCTTGAGGCTTGGTACCGAGGTGGCGATCGATCCAACCGATGGCGGCGCTGTGGAAAAGATCAGGGAACTGACCGGTGGTCATGGCGCCGACCTCGTCATTGAGGCATCGGGCCACGATGCGTCGCTGGCCGCCACCTTTGACTATGCGCGTGAAGAAGGTCGGGTCTCGATGGTCGGCATCAATATTGGCCGTAAGGTGCCGGTCATGCTCGGCAATATCCAGATGAAGAACCTGACGGTACGCGGCTGCATCGGTTCTCCCGGTGTCTGGCCCGCGGCCATCCGCTTCCTCGAGCGCACAGGTCTCGACCTCTCGCCGATCCAGACGCACGACTATGCATTGACCGACGCAGTGGATGCCTTCGCCTTCGGACAGGACCCGACCAAAAGCATCAAAATCACTCTGTTGAATGGCTGAACCCATGGCGGATGCGAGGCCTAAGTGCAAGCCGATGGTCACGAAATTCTGGCCGAAGCATTCGCTGAACAAGGAGATACCCGATGAGTGAGGAGGCCCGCAGTGGAATGGCCGCAACCGGTTACTTTGCCGAAGAGAACTCCGTGGAGACCGTCAACGCACGGATGGGGAAGGACGTCGATCCTCGTCTTGCCAAGGTTATGGCGAGTCTCGTCAAGCATCTGCACAGTTTTGCCGGTGAGGTCGAACTGACGCAGGAGGAGTGGGAGTTCGGTATCGCGTTTCTCACCCGTACCGGCCAGATGTGCACGCAGGAGCGGCAGGAGCTCATTCTCCTTTCCGATACGCTCGGTCTGTCGATGCTGACAGATGCAATCAACAATCGCCGGCCTGACGGAGCGACCGAAAATACCGTATTCGGTCCTTTCCATGTCGAAGGTGGGCCCGTACGTCAGATGGGGGACGAGATTTGTCTGGACGGCAAGGGCGAGAGTTGCCTGTTCATCGGGCGTGTGCTCGATCTTGAGGGAAAGCCGATCGAGGGCGCAAAGATCGATGTCTGGTCGGACAATGCTGAAGGCTATTATGATGTCCAGCAGCCGGATATCCAGCCGAAGTGGAACAATCGCGGCGTCTTCATTACTGGTTCCGACGGAGAGTACAGCTTTATCGGCATCAAGCCGGTTTCTTATCCCATTCCGGACGACGGGCCGGTCGGCGAGATGCTCGCGCATCTGGGTCGGCATCCATACCGCCCGGCGCACATGCATTACATGGTGCGAGCAGAGGGTTTTCAGAAGCTCGTGACGCACACATTCGTCGGCGGCGATCCATATCTGGAATCGGATACCGTCTTCGGTGTCAAAAAGTCGCTCGTCGCGCCGTTCCAGCGTGTGGAGCAGGGCGATACACTTTGGCGATCGGACTTCGATTTTGTTCTCGCCCGCCCGGACCAGACACGATAGGAGCCACACGTGAATACGTTCGTCTACAACGGAAATCCCGCCCGCGTCATTTTTGGCAGCGGCACGGTTTCGCGCCTCGGCGAAGAGGCGGACCGGCTGGGCGTCAAGCGCCTGCTGGTGCTCTCGACGCCCGAACAGGAGGCGCAGGCCCGCGAGATCGCCGCACATCTCGGCGCGCGTGTCGCAGGTACCTACGCCAAGGCTCAGATGCATACGCCGGTTGAGGTGACCGCGGATGCGATGCAGACAGTCGAGCAGTTGGGCGCAGACGCAGTCGTATCGATCGGCGGCGGATCGACGACAGGGCTCGGCAAGGCGATCGCCTTTCGTACCGACCTGCCGCAGATCGTGGTGCCGACGACCTATGCAGGATCGGAGGCGACACCCATTCTCGGCGAGACGGAGGCAGGCCGTAAGGTCACCAAATCCGATCCGCGTATTCTACCAGAAGTCATCGTCTACGATGTCGACCTGACCCTGACTCTGCCGCTTTCCCTGTCGGTGACGAGCGGTATCAATGCTGTCGCCCATGCCGTCGAAGCGCTTTATGCAGCCGAGGCCAATCCCATCGTCTCGATGATGGCGCAGGAGGGTATATCGGCGATCACTCGCGCCTTGCCGCTGATCCAGACCGATCCGCAGGATCGCGCCGCACGCGCCGATGCGCTCTATGGTGCCTGGCTGTGCGGCGTTTGCCTGGGTTCGGTCGGCATGGCTCTGCATCACAAGCTGTGCCACACGCTCGGTGGGATGTTCAACCTGCCACATGCGCCGATGCACACAGCCGTCCTGCCGCATGCGGTTGCCTACAATCGCGACGCTGCTCCCGAAGCGATGGCACGGCTATCGAAGGCGCTCGGCGGCGGAGACCCCGCCATTGCGCTCTACGATCTGGCCGACCGGCTCGGCGCAACCATGTCACTGAAAGATCTCGGCATGCCCCCAGACGGAGTCGAAGCGGCGGTCGAACAGGCAATGTCCAATGCCTACTGGAACCCGCGCCCTCTTGAGCGTGCAGCGCTCAAGGAATTGCTTGAACGTGCCAACACCGGAGAGCGCCCGACAGGCGACTGAAGAGCGGACGTATCATGATGTATTGGCACAGACGTCTCAAACAGACCATTAAACTCGCAGATGACCAGAAGGACTTTAACCGATGCTAGCCATCCGTATTGCACTGTCCGATCCGCAAAAGGCCGAAGCGCGGTTGGAGCATCTCGAAGATCATAAAAGATACCTACGATCGGGCAGAGTTGATGTGTTACAATCGGGGCCGATCGACGACGGTGTGGGAGCGGTGACGGGAGGAGTTGTCGTCGCCGAAGTCGTTTCACTCGATGACATGCACGCGTTCAGCGCTGGCGATCCGTTCGTGATCAATGGTGTCTATAACCGTGTGAACGTCTTCGAATGGAAGCCGACAATCAGCAACTCTCGTTGACCATGTAACGGGTCTGTCTTTTGAGGAGGAGACAAGATGAAGAAAAAGCTTTTATTGGCGTGGAAACAAATTTGCCATTGGCTGGCGGATGCAGGCAGCGCCCATTGCGGTTATCAAATCGATGATGTTCAAAAGCCGTTGAAATATCTGGCGCCACGGCGCGTTTCCGACCAAAAATAATAGGTCTGGGATGCACCACCATGACCGCCCCGCAGATATCAACGTCGACTCGCCTTGATTCTCGGACGTCGCTCTCGATGACCGACAGGTTATCCGTACGTGAGCCCGCCGGCTAGCAAACAACGTCTCACTATACAACAGCGACAGATCGCTCAAAGCCGACGAGGGATTTGCGGGCACGAAAGAGTTTTAAATTCTGGGAGTTGATTTCTCGGATATTTACGAGCAGCTTGACACGCCGAACTGCGGCGCAGATCAGAGCCAAGTGGCGGAATAGGTGGTCTTGGCATTGATCCGTATGCTGTATTGAAACCTTAGGATCCGACGGTGCGTATTCTACTCGTTGAAGACGATAACATTCTCGGTTCGTCCCTCCAGAAAGCCCTAGAAAAACATGCCTATGGCGTGGACTGGTTTCGGGATGGTGTTTCCGGGCTCGAAGCTGCGGAAAATGCGGTTTTTGCAGCTGTGATCCTCGATATCAATTTGCCCGGTCTCAACGGGATAGGTGTCCTGAAAGGGTTGCGTCAGAAAGGCAACACGGTGCCGGTGCTGCTTTTGACGGCGCTCGATGCCGTACGGCAGAAAGTTGAGGGGTTGGATGAGGGGGCAGATGATTATCTGGTCAAACCCTTCGATTTGGACGAACTTTTGGCGCGGCTTCGCGCACTGATGAGAAGGCGGGAGGGGCGCGCAGAAAGTGTGATCCGGTGTGGCGATCTGGAGGTAGATCCATCTGCGATGGTCATCCGCAAGGGTGGCACACAGCTACATGCAACCGCCAAAGAGTTCCATCTGCTCAAGTTGCTGATGGAGCGTGCAGGTCGTTATGTGACCAAGAACGATATTGAATACGCGCTCTACGATGCGTCCACTCTGGTCGAGAGTAATGCGATTGAAGTCAATATCTACAATCTTCGAAAGAAGCTTGGGACGGACGTGATCAAGTCGATCCGTGGCGTGGGCTATATGATAGAGCGATGAAAAACTCGACACTTGCGCGCAAGCTCTTTCTCAGAATAGCCCCGGTCGTCGCGGTGGCCATCGTCGTCATCGGTGTTTTCGCCTTCAACAGCGCGACTCGAGAAATCGACAATATCTACGATGCCCAGATGATCAACGACGCCAACGTCATGTGGGGGTTGCTGCGTCATAGGCTCGAGGACCCGGCGCGCCAAGGCTCACACAAGATCGGCGATATCGATTTCAACATGGACAATCAGCTTGCCCTCAACGAGGACGCGGATGATTACGCCGACGCACATATGGTCCGTGCCTGGGTGGGCGATCGCATTGCGGTCTATAGCAGCACGGCGTTTTTATCCGATGTGCCGCCTCGACCGGTCGGCTTTAGCGATTTTTCTTATAAGGGCGAAGCATGGCGCATTTATTCGCTTCGCATTCCAGACACGGCCATCGTACTTGAAGTCGGCCAGAAGGATACCCTGAGGGCAACGCTGGTTGCCAATATTCTTCTCAATCTGTTTTTCCCGCTGCTCGTTATTCTGCCGATCATCGCCGCGCTGATCTGGCTAGGCATCAACAGCAGCCTCAGCACGATCCATGATCTGGTCCGCCAAATCCGCACGCGTTCTCCCGACGACCTCTCTGCCATTCCCACAGGGGCTCTCTCGCGAGACTTGCTGCCGTTGGGCCGCTCTATCAATCAGCTTCTCGTCAAGCTCGGGAATTCCCTGACGCTCGAAAGGCGCTTTTCCGATCTGGCCGCTCACCAGTTGCGAACGCCGCAGGCCTCGGTGAAGCTGCTATTGCAGATGCTGCAAAATGCTGACGATGAAGCGGAGCGCGGCCAGCTCATTTCAGCTTTGGTGGAAAGCAACGACCGGGCGTCTCACCTCATCGAGCAGCTTTTGCGGCTTGCGCGGGTCAGCCATCACCCACTTCGAGTGGAAAACGTGCCGCTCTATCACATGACTGCGTCCGTACTGGCTGAATTTGGCACGCTCATCAACAGCCGTAACCTGGATGTTTCGCTGGAAGGCGAAGAGGACGTCGAGGTCCAGACCGATGGGGCCGCGGTGCGAACGATCATCGTCAACCTGATCGACAATGCGGTGAAATACTCCGTCGTCGGGGGGCGGGTGGCGGTTGTCGTTGCGAGAGAAGACGATGCCTGCCGTCTGTCGATCAGCGATTCCGGTCCCGGTATTCCGCCGGAAGAGCGATTTTCCGTGTTCCAGCGTTTCTACCGAGTCGAGACGCTGCAGACGGAAGGATCGGGTCTTGGCCTCGCTATCGTTGCGGATATTGCCGAACGGCTGTCGATCAAGATCGACATGGGCACGCCGGATTGGGGCACCGGATTGAAGGTCGATTTGCATATTCCTCAAAATGTTTGACGATTTCAGTTTCGCTTCATTTTGACCTAAGCTTCGGCTCATCAGCCCTTGTTATGACCTCTGCCAGACGACAGGCAGGAATTGGTTCATGCAAGTGTTTTGCGATTTTGACGGAACGATCTCGGTCGGTGATACGACGGATCAGGTTCTTACACGATTTGCCCACCCGGAATGGGAATTCATCGAACAGCAATGGCTGCGTGGCCTCATCGGCTCGGCAGAATGCACGCGCAAACAGATCGCGCTTCTTAACGTCACGCCGCATGATCTCGATGAACTGCTCGATACTGTTACGATCGATCCGGGTTTTCCCGCCTTCCTGTCCGCCTGCAAGGCATGGGATGTACCGGTCACCGTCGTCAGCGATGGTGTCGGCTATTTCATAGGCCGTATTCTGGCCCGCCACGACATCGCTGATCTGCCCATCATTGCCAACGTGTTGACCCAGCATCAGAACGAAGACGGCGTCGCCTATTCCGTCAGCCAGCCATTCGCTGAACGTAACTGCGGCACCGGCTCAGGCGTGTGCAAATGCGCGGTGGTCGAAGCCGTTGGCGGCACGATCTATATCGGTGACGGTCGCTCGGACTTCTGCGTCTCCGACAAGGCAGACATCGTGTTTGCAAAAGATAAGCTTGCCGATCACTGCCGCCGGCAGGGCATCCCCTTCATTCCCTTCAACACCTTCACCGACCTTCTTCCCCGCATCACGTCGATCTTGTCCGACGGAGCACAGTCTTACCGTGCCCAGACGCAAACCCTGATCGCGTGAACCATCCTGAAAGGCATTTTTATGCGTAGCAATGTCATACCCGTTCACACAGCAGCCGATTGGCCACACGAAAAAACCGAAGAGGAACTACGTCTTCTGGAGGACACCTATTGTTCCCATGGCGATACGGTTCACTATTCACCAAAGCCGAAATTCTTCACCGAATGCAGCGGGTCTTATCTTTACGATGAAGGTGGCACGGCGTTTCTCGACCTCCAGATGTGGTACTCCGCCGTCAATTTCGGCTATCGCAATGAACGCCTGAACGCGACGGTTCACCGCCAGCTCGATCGTCTGCCGCAGGTGGCATCCCAGTATCTGCACCGCGAAAAGGTCGAACTTGCTACACTGATCGCTCAGGATGCAGAACAGAAGTTCGGCCACAAGGGCCGGGTGCATTTCAACGTTGGCGGCTCGCAGGCCATCGAGGATTCGCTGAAGCTTGTTCGTAATTACACTGGCGGAAAAAGCCTGATGTTTGCCTTCGAGGGTGGCTATCATGGCCGCACACTCGGCGCGTCGGCCATCACCTCGAGCTATCGGTATCGCCGCCGCTACGGCCATTTCGGTGACCGCGCACAGTTCATCGAGTTTCCCTACCATTTCCGCGGGCCTAAGGGCATGTCGAAGGAGGAATATGGTGAAATGTGCATCGCCAAATTCGCCCGCCTATTCGAAAGCGAATATAACGGCGTCTGGGACCCCAAGGTCGGCAAGAGCGAATACGCCGCATTCTACATCGAGCCCATTCAGGGAACCGGCGGTTACGTCATTCCACCGATGAACTTCTTCACGGGTTTGAAGAAGGTTTTGGATGACCACGGAATCCTGATGGTGGTCGATGAAATCCAGATGGGTGTCTATCGCACCGGCAAACTCTGGTCGGTGGAGCACTTCGGTGTGTCGCCCGATGTTCTGGTATTCGGCAAGGCCATCACCAACGGGCTGAACCCTCTGTCCGGCGTCTGGGCCAGAGAAGAGCTGATTAACCCAACGGTATTTCCTCCGGGTTCGACGCATTCGACCTTCGCCAGCAACCCGATGGGAACAGCGGTTGCGCTGGAAACCATGAAGATGCTGCAGGAGGAAGACTTCGGCGCGGCGATCATGGCCAAGGGTGCGTATTTCCTGGAAGGCTTGAAGCAGTTGCAGCGTTCCCACGCCATCGTCGGTGAGGTGGATGGACTGGGTCTTGCTCTGCGTATGGAGATTTGCCAGGACGACAGTTATACGCCCGACAAGGCCACGATGGACTGGCTGTGCGACGAAGGCATGAAGGGCGACTTGCAAGTGGGTGCCAGCACCTATGGCCTTGTTCTCGATGTTGGCGGCTACCACAAGAACGTCATCACCTTCGCACCGAACCTGTTGATCAGCTATGAGGAGATCGATCTTGCGCTCGCTCTTCTCGATCAGTTGCTGATCCGCGCTGAACGGAGATAGGACCATGCAACTCCTTCTCCTTCATCTCGATGACGCGTTGGAGTTGCAGCCCGGTTTCGTGCGCGCCTGTGTTGCCGCAGGCGCGTCGCAACATGTCGACAAGGATGCGGGCAGGGATGTGCGGCTGTGGAGCAAGCGGCGTCAGCTCAGTGAGCTCGCCCGCAGCCTTTCCAAGAACGGATGTGCCCTTAATGGGCAACCCCGGCTTTGCTTTATGGGTTCAGGCGATTTCCACCACATAACGGCTCTGCTGCTCGACGCCGCATTGGAAAAGCAGCCCACCCCAACGACGCTTATTCATTTCGACAATCATCCCGACTGGGTAAACTTTAAAGGCGGGTTGCACTGTGGGTCATGGGTCAACAGTGCGTTGGAAAATCGCAACATCGACAAGGTCATCACCATCGGCGTGTGCAGCGACGATTTGCGCAATCCCGAGCGCAAGGGTGCCAACCTCAAGTGGCTCGCACAGGGCAGGCTCGAGCTTTATCCCTATTCGCATCCTCCAAGCCGAGTGTCTTCCTATTATGGAAACGGGCCGAGTTTTCGTCAAGAAGCTGGTGCGCTTCACTGGCGCTCGATTTGCGGGATCGGCGAGGAGAATTTCTTCGAGGAAATCCTCGGTCGCATTCAGACGCCATCGGTCTATATCTCCATCGACAAGGATGTTCTGGCTGCCGATGACGCCGTCACCAATTGGGATCAGGGCGGTATGCGGCTGCCCTATCTCCTTTCCCTCATCAGCGAAATCGGCAGGCGTCATCGCATCATTGGGGCGGATGTCATCGGTGATTATTCCGCGCCTGCCTATTCGGGAATGCCCTGGACGCAGATTGCCAAGAGGGTCGAAAGCCTGATCGATCAGCCGCGTCTGCGTCAGGACAAATCGGCGATCGAGGATGTCAACAGCGCGGCAAACTATGCGCTTCTGGATATTCTGGCGGAGCACATGCAATGAACGGCAGCCTGACCCTCACCATGCTTGGCCTGATCTGTTTCTGCATCCTTGCGGAAACGGCGCGCGAAGTCTGCTTCAAATATGCTGCCAATGACAGCACCCTGGCCGCCACTCTGGTCAAGCCCGTCACATGGGCTGGCATCGTCTTCTGGGCACTCGAATTGATGAGCTGGACAGCAGTTCTGGAAAAAGTGCCGCTCTCCGTTGCCTTTCCTCTGATGGCGTTGAGTTACGCCGCAATCGTTGTGGCAGGGGCCATTTTTTTCAAGGAACACATCAACATCAATCACGCCTTGGGGGTGTTTCTCATCACCTCCGGCGTCGTCTGTGTGGGAGTTACAGGATTATGAAAATTTTCGCACATACCAAATGGGATGTCGCCCCGGTCATCGCAGCCGTCGCGCATCTGGCTTTCGACGTCTACCTGATCGCCGGTTTTCACAGCCGACCGCTTTGGCTTTCCGGCGTTCTCGGTTGTCTCTACGCCATTTCTATTTCGTGGAATATCAACAGCATATCCCACAATTTCATCCACACGCCCTATTTCAAGCCAAAGTGGATGAATTACGGGTTCAGCCTGTTGGAATCGGTCGCTATCGGGTTTTCCCAGACCTATTATCACTGGATCCACATGCGACATCATTCTGGCAACAGCGACAGGCCCGATGAAAAAGGCGACACGGTCGATCTCCTGTCGATCTACCGCCACGGTCGCAACGGTGAGCCGGAAAATGTCTGGTCATATACCTTCCTCAGCTTCTTTCGCGACGACATCGGAGACATCCACAAGGCCATCGCGAAGAACCGTCCCTTCGACGCCAAATGGGGACGTTTGGAGCTGGTGGTCTTTCTGGCCGTGGTCGGTGCGGCCTTGCTTTACGACTGGAAAGGGGTGCTGTTCTTCGTACCCTTCTACTATCTCGGCAACTGCCTCTCGTCGCTGAACGGATATTACGAACATCTGCACGGTGATCCCGATGTCCCGATTGCCTGGGGCGTCAGCAGTCACAAGTCGTTCTACAACTGGCTGTAGTTCGGCAATGGCTATCATGCAGAACACCATTACCGCCCGAAAATCCACTGGACGAAACTCAGCACGCTGCACGAGCAGATCAGGGCCGAGCAGGAGAGAGCGGGCGTACACGTCATCAGCACCTGCCACGCACTGGGCTTCATGGCCAAGGAAAATCGTGAACTGGAGCTTCATCGTGACATCTGATGCGTTGAGTTTTTATCTGGAAGGAACCAGTTGCAGAGGTGTGCTGCTGGTTCATGGCCTCACCGGTGCGCCATCGGAAATGCGGCTGGTCGCCCGGCAACTCAATCGCAGGGGATATAGCGTTTATGCACCCCTTCTGGCCGGACACGGTTCCGACGTCGATGCCCTGCGCCGTTCAAGCTGGCAAAACTGGCTGGACAGTTTGATCGACGCGGCGGCGCTGCTGGCGGCCCGAACGGAAGAAGTCTTTGCGGCTGGCATCTGCGTCGGGGGCAAGCTTTCCATTCTGGCGGCGGATGCCCAACCTGACACTATCCGGGCGGCTGCGGTCTACTCGCCTTGCTTTGGTTACGATGGCTGGAACGTGCCATTCTATTACCCGCTTCTTTCCCATCACATCGACTGGCTTTCACACGTCCCTTTTCTGGATCGGCTGAGTTTCAGCGAAACGCCTTCGATGGGTATCAAAGACCCGCGCATGCGCCGGATGATCGAGGGCATGGCAAGTGAAGGCATTCTCGAAAAGTTTCCCGGAAAGGGGCTGATCGAGATGCATCGACTGGGCAAGGCGCTCAAACAAAGATTGCCTGATATCCATACGCCGACGCTGATCGTGCATTCGGTAGAAGACGATCTCAGTCATGCCCGGCATGCCCGCTACATCAACGATCACATCGGCGGATCGCATGAACTGCGATGGATCGAAGACAGCTATCACATGATCCATGTCGACCGGCACCATCGCCAGGTCGCGGATTTCACCGCCGATTTTTTCGAGGCTCATCATGCTGCATCTCGTTCATAGCCCCGTTGCCGTCGGCACTGGAGACACGGTCGCCCACATCAGCAAGACGCTTCACGACATCGACCCTGCGGCGTGGAACCTGTGCTTTCCTGCTCAGGTCGAAGACTATGATTGCTTGCTGGCCATCGAGGAGGCTGGTCTTGCGGGCTTCGAGTGGCGCTATGTCACGCTTATCGAAAATGACATGGTCGTTGCCGCCATGCCCTTCTTCATTTGCCCTTACGCGCTGGATACAACGCTTGAGGAGGGGCCTGTCCGACGGATTGTGCGACGGATGCGGCAATGGTCCCCACGGTTGCTGACAATGCGGCTTGCATGTCTAGGTTCGCCCTGCACAGAAAACGCTGCCATCGGTTTTCATCCCGATGTCGCCGACAGCCAGCACGCGACGCTGTTTAGCCGGTTGCTGAGTGCTTTCGAAGCCTATGCGACCGATGAAAAATGTACGCTAATGGGAGTGAAAGATGTACCGGAGACGACGCCGTTTGCGCGGGTCGATGTTCTCCGTGAACGCGGTTTCGCCACCATCGGCAGTCTGCCGACAGCCTCCCTCGACATCGATTTTACGACCATCGAAGACTATCTCGAATGCCTATCTGCCAGCACACGCAAGGATATGCGCCGCAAGCTGAAGTCGCTTGAGAAAGTGCGCATCGAAACGAGAACAGATTTTGCCGATTTGTTGCCGCAGGTCATGGCGCTCTATCATGATACGCGCAACCGCAGCGAATGGCAGTTCGAGGAGCTGACGGAAGCCTATTTCTCCGGCATTTTGGCGCGGATGGAAGGCCGCGCCTTCTGCACCTTCTACTTTGTCGATGATACGCTGATTGCGGCCAATCTCCTGGTTCATGATGACGAGACGCTGATCGACAAATTTTTCTGCATGGATGGAGAAAAGGGCCGTGCCTACAATCCCTATTTCCTCAGTTGGTTCACTAATCTGCGCTATTGTCTCGACCATGATCTGACCAGGTATCAAAGCGGGCAGGCCTATTACGAAAACAAGATCAGGCTCGGCAGCGCGTTGACGGCCAACAGCATGTTCTTCCGTCATCGCAACCCCATCATGCACGCGTTGCTCAAACTGCTGTCGCCGATTTTTTCTACGGATGAGGTGACGTGATGACCCCGATTCGTCTGTCGTGGCTGGCAGTGCCGGTGCTCAACACGCTGTTTCAGATTTTCATCAAACGCGGTGCCGAGGATATGGGCGAGACCGGCGGGATGTGGCATTGGCTTGGCGGTGCGCTCCAGTCTCACTGGGTCCTCGCAGCCATCGCAGTCGAGATTATCTGCTTCTTCCTCTGGATGAAAATCCTCTCCGAACTTGATCTCAGCAAGGCATTTCCCCTGTCCGCCGTCAGCTACGTTATGGTGATCGCCAGCGGATGGCTGATTTTCGGCGAGCCTGTCATGAGGCTTCAGGTCATCGGAAGCATCCTCATCCTGACGGGTGTCTGGTTGATTGCCATCGCCAGTAAGGGTGAAGACAAAACGCACGAGGTTACCGAAACGCAATGTCGCGCATCACTATGATCTGGACGCGCGCTTTTGCCGGATGTGGGAGTACTACCTGTCGACGGCGGAAGCGGCTTTTCGCTACGAGGATCTGGTCGTGTTCCAGATTCAGATCACCAAACGCAACGATATCGTCCCAGTCACGCGCGGTTATCTCTATTCTCGCTCAAAAAGCGATCTGGAAAGACCGATTGAGCGAAAAGCCAATGATGTTCTGGTCCGGTGAACCGAGAACGCTTGTGATCGGGCTCGATGCGGCATCATTCAAAAGCCGGTCGTATTTATAATAGACTTGCGCCCTCCAGGCGGGAGAAATGGTGTAGGTGGCTGCAACTGCCACACCGACGGACTTCAATCCACCGTCCGCATCGAAGGCATCAAGACGTCCATTTCTCGCGGACTCGTCCGGTGTAATGCTGAAGTTCGTATTCATATAGGCCGAATTTGCCAGTGAGGCGCGGCCTCCTACGGAAAAGACGAGCTTGTCGTTGACGGGCAAAAACCAGTCAGCCGCCAAGTCTGCCACAAGGCCTTCACCGTCCCACAGTGCCTGGCGCGTTTCGACGCGTAGCCGCAATTTTTCCTCGACGGGCCAATATTGTATGAAGGCACCCGCATCGATTGCCCAGTCTACCTCTTGCAGGCCAATCACGCGCCGGTCGTCCGAAATCGACCGGCCAGAGCGAAAGCCTGCAACGGGACCGAATTCCACACCTGAAAACTCCAGCAGCGTATAATCGATGTTGTCATCAGGCGCGCTATAGTCCGCTGCCTCGTCCATACGCCTGATATCGAAGGATGGAATGAAACCTACCGAGTTTCGGCTGGCACCCGGATAAGATGGCCCATACTCCGTGGAACCACCAATCGTCACGATCCAATCAGTTGACGCGTGCTGTGGAGCATCTTGCGCCGAGGCCTGATATGCTGGCACCATCAAGATCAGAAAGAAACCGGCGCTTGAACAACAACCACGCCAGCGCTCTGAAGAACCCATATCGCCTGCCCATCTCTTGGTATCACCTATGAGCTTGTCCTTTTTCAGTTCTATCCACAAGGACATTATTGCGCTGAGTCTCACTCCGTTGATTGCCACTAAGAAATGACCCGGGCACAGAATAAGAGGTGTGGCGGCGCGCCTTAAAGCTGTGGTGCGAAAGTTGTGAAGCTTACTTAGTCTGCGCTTGCGTTGTCGGATAGCGGGCACCAACTTAGATTTGCCAAAGGCCCACTGCTGTCGTCCAGCAGCAGGCCTCCACTGTCAAAACCTTCGAGGGGTTCAAATCTTCTAAAGGTTGGCGAGCAGGTCGTTGATTCGCGATTCCATGTCGGCGAGTGCTGCATCGACATCTTTCTGGCCGATGATGGCTGCGTTCATTTCCTCGCCAACGATATCCTGAATTGCAAACTGGCGCTGCACCGTGGCGGGCAGCGGTGTTCCGAGCGTGGCGATTGAAGACACGGTATCGCGGTGAGGCAGGGCCTTGAACGCATCGCTTTCCAGGACAGCTTTTACCGATGGCAGGTGACCGGTGCGCGCCCACTCGAAGTCGTTATCGGCAAAGAACTTCAGGAATTTGCCGATGGCTGCGGTTTGCTCCTCGGTTCGGTCTTTCTGGGAAACGCCCCAGGCGTGACCGTCGGCATATTGGGCTTTTTTGCCGAAGAAGAGTTGCGGATAAGGATACACCGCATAGCCACCTTTGTTCAGTGCGGTACCCTTCGTTTGCGAAGATGCGTTGTAGTCGCCAATCACCCATGTGCCGTTCAGTTGGACGCCGCCTTCACCCGCCAGAAACGCGTTGATCGCGCCCGCATAGTCCATGTCCTTGGTGGTGTCGTTGTTGTCGTAGAGCGCCTTGTAGAGCTCAATGACTTTCTTCGCCTCGGGCGTTTGCAGCTTGACCTTTGTCGGATCGGCAAAGAAATTGGAATCCTGCTGGAAGAGATATGTGTAGAAGTTGCGGGCGAACAGCGCCTTTTCATTGGCGAGGTTCTGGATCATGTAAGGTTTGCCGGTCTTTTCCCTGAACTGTTTGGCCTGCGCGAGAAGCTCGTCTAGGCTTGTCGGTAGCTTCGGGGTTCCGTCGGCATTTACAAGGCCTGCTTGCTTGAAGAGATCCATGTTGATGTGAAACAGCATGGTCCAGTTGTCGATGGGTAGGCCATACATTTTGCCTTCTTTGGTCACCCCGCCGCGCGCTGCTTCGGTAAACAGGTCCGGCGTGATGCCATTTTTCGCCAACAGTTCGTCAACTGGCAGCAACAAACCCTTGGACTGGTAATCCGAGATCGCGGAGTGGTGGATCGACACGATATCCGGCGGATCGCCAGCCGCAAATTGTGCCGTGAGCTGGTCATATCCTGGCCATTCCACCGTCGTAACCGAAATATGGATGTCGGGATTTTCGGCATTGAATTTGTTGATGATCGACGTGATGATCCCGCATTCCCCAACCGCCTTGGTAATATCGGTATTGGTGCCGAAATCCGCATCGCAGGCACCAAAGAAGCGCTGCAATGTCAGTTCCGTGGCAGCATATGCGGGGCTTGCTCCCATGAGTGCGACGACGGATGCCGCCGCCAAAAACGACTGTCTAAGTACCTGCATCATGATAGTCTCCTCCGTACATGATCGGTGTTATGATCCGGCGATTGCATGCGCCGGGCTTTTTGAAATGGCTCAACGCACCGCAGCACCCGACACCGCGGTAACGATGTATTTCTGGAAGAACAGGTAGAGAATGAGGATCGGTGCACCCGCAAAGACTGCCTGCGACATCAGAAAGCCAAGGCCTTCCGACTGTGCAAAATTCGTCTGTGTTGAAGCGATGCCGACCGTCAGCGTGTACATTTCCTTTTTTGTGCCGGAAATCAGTGGCCAGAAGTAATCGTTCCAGGCGTTTAGAAACGTGAATATTCCAAGGGTCGCTTGTGCCGGCAACGTTAGCGGCAACAAAACTTTCCAGAAAATCTTGAAGCGACTTGCATTGTCGAGCAACGCAGCTTCATCGAGCTCTTTCGGAATGGCCCGGAAATACTGCGTCATCAGGAATACGCCGAATGGTGCTGATAATCCGGGCAGAATAAGGCCGTGGTAGCTGTTGTGGAATTTGATCCAGCTGAACAGCTGGTGGCGCGCGATCAGCACCGCCTGCTCGGGCACGGCGAGACCCATCAAAACGAGCACGAAAATGACATTTCGGAACGGAAAGTTGAGCCGGGCAAAGCCGTAACCAGCAAGCGAAGCCAGGATGAGCGTGCCGATCGTCAGGCCACCCGAAACAATCAAGCTGTTGAGTATCCAGCGAAACACCGAAGATGTTGCCAGGATGTTGATGTAATTCTGGATGGTGTAGGGCGCATGAAACACGGCGTTCATGCTGACCATCAGCTCTTTGTTATCCTTGATCGAAAGGGCAACGACCCAGATGAGAGGTGCCATCATGATGACAGCCGAAGCGATTGTCAGACCGAGGATCACCCGGTCGCCTGTGGTGCGGCCGACCATGCCGGAAACGCGTTCATTGCTCATTGCGCATCTCCCTGTCGACGAGAAACCAGAAACTGGACCATGGCCGCGATCAGGATCAGTACGAACAGGACCTCAGATGCTGCTGCTCCGAGACCGAGGTCCCATTTCGTGAAGGCGGCTTCGTAAATATAAAGAACGAGCGGCTTGGAGACATTGTTTGGCCCGCCGTTCGACATCAGTTTCGCCTGACCGAACAACTGGAACTGAAGGACGATCTGGATCACGACGACCAGCACAAAAGTCCGCTTGATGGACGGGAAGGTAATGAAGCGGAAGGTGCGCCAGCGGCTGGCGTTGTCCAGCGCTGCCGCTTCGTAGATGTCACCAGGGATTTGCTGGAGGGCCGCGAGATAAAGCATCATGGGTAGACCGATGCACCACCAGATCGTCGCGATTGCAATCGCGATCATCACCAGATCGGGATTGGACAGGAAGGCGGGGGCGGTCGCGCCGAACCAGCCATAAATCGTTGATAGCAAGCCGAAGTTCGGGATGAAGACGATGCGCCAGACCAAAGTGACAATGGTAACGGAGAGGACAGACGAGGCGAAGAACACAGTGCGCAGCACAGCCGCTGTGCGCGTCTGGCGGTTGAGCGCCAGTGCCAGCAAAAGCCCGATGACGGCGAGAGCCGGAACGGTCAGCGCTACGAAGTAAAACGTGTTCCAGATCGACTGAATGAAAATGCGGTCGTTGAACAGACGGATGTAATTCGTCAGGCCAACGAAGCGACCGACGGAAAAGGCGTCTGCTTTGTGCAGGCTGAGCCATATGCCCCAAAAAAGGGGAACGACGAGCAGAGTGATGAAGAAGAAAAGGTAAGGCGCAACGAAAAGCGCATTGCGCCATAAGGGTGCATTGACCGACTGGACCTTGCGAGGTGCGCTGCTGACCGTCTCAGCCATGGTCGCCATCCTGCGCGTGATAAGCTCGACCATCCGCGTCGAAGAGATGCGCCCGCTGGCCATCCAGCGAAAGTCCGATCCTGTCTCCGATGTTTGCACGGCTAAGGCCGATATCTTCGGCGACGATCATGCTGCCATCGTCGAGCCGAGTGTAAAGCAGCGTGCGGTCCCCCAGTCGTTCCAACACCTCGACCGTGCCATTGGTGGCTGAAGGTGCGCCATCTTCCGCCCGCCGTATCGCTTCCGCGCGGATGCCAAGCGTCTGTTCACCGCTTGTCAGCATGCCGGCACGCACGCCCGTTTGCAGCCGGGAGCCATCCTGAAGGGTGGCGACTGCAAAGCCATCGGCCTCGGAAATCTGCACCGGCATGAAGTTCATCGTGGGCGAACCGACAAAGGTCGCGACGAAACGGCTGGCGGGACGCAGATAGATATCCATCGGCATTCCGATCTGCTCGATCTTGCGGTTGTTCATCACAACCACGCGGTCGGCGAGCGTCATTGCTTCGATCTGGTCGTGGGTTACGAAAATCATGGTGGATTTGACCCGGTTGCGCAGTTGGGCCAGTTCGACTCGGGTTCTCACACGCAAGGCGGCGTCGAGGTTGGAAAGAGGTTCATCGAATAGAAATGCTTTCGGTTCCTTGACGATGGCGCGCCCGATGGCCACGCGCTGTCGCTGGCCGCCGGAAAGCTGGCCCGGCTTGCGCTCAAGCAGATGGCCGATCTCCAGCATCCTTGCCGCTTCGGCGATACGGGCCGAGACCGTTTCGGGGGGAACACCTATGTTGTGGAGGCCGAACGCCATATTGTCCGAGACGGTCATGTGCGGGTAGAGCGCATAGGATTGGAATACCATAGCGATATCGCGCTTGCCGGGAGGAAGCGTGTCGATACGCTCGCCGTTGATGGAAATCGTACCTTCATCCACGCTTTCAAGCCCGGCGATCATGCGCAGCAAGGTAGACTTGCCGCATCCCGATGGGCCGAGAAAGACCATGAACTCGTTGGCTTTAACCGAGAGTGACAGGTTTTCCAGAACGGTCATGGCACCGTAGCGCTTGGTGACATTGTCTATTTCGATCTGCGCCGTCATGCCAGCCTCCACCCTGCCATCGACGCCATGTCGCGGTCTCTCCGTTCCGCGTAGATATCTATGTCCATCTTCTGCTCCCCCAACCGCGTTCTCAAGCCGACAGGCGGATCATGCGGTAACTCAGCGGTGCAACGGAAACGGTAAGCCGTTCCTGATCCAATATGGCACCTTCTCCCTTCACCGGTACGACATTGTCAGGCTTGTGTGCGGTGTTGGTGATGTTGATATCGGAGTGCGCAATGACCTGGTCGTTCACAATCGAGAGCGCACCGAATTCCAGCAATTGAACATCAAGATCCAGCGCTTCTGTGAGGTGACGATTGACGATGAAAAATGTCACATTGCCTTTGGCCTCGTCGCGCACAGCCGAAACATCAAGGTAGGGCACGGAGCCTACGCCGTCAGCTTCATAGGTTGGGCTATCGACCATCAGCTTCAGGGCCGTTCCACGCCCGTAGACGGATGCATAATAGTAAGGATAGAAAATCGTCTGACGCCAGGCAGGGCCGCCCGGAACCGTCATGATCGGTGCGATCACGTTGACGAGCTGTGCAAGGCAGGCGATCCGCACGACGTCCGACCGGTTGATGAACGTGTTAAGGATGCAACCAACCTGCAGCACATCCTCGAAATTATAGTCATCTTCCAAAAGCGCGGGCGCCTCTGGCCAACCGCTACCACCTTCGAGAATCGCACGGTCACGCTCCTTGGAGTGGTACCAAACGTTCCATTCGTCGAAAGAGATATAGACATCTTTCTTGGATCGCTTCTTCGACTTCACATAGGCGATCACACCGGCAACGGTGGCGATGTAATTGTCGAGTTCCAAACTGCGAGCGAGGTAATTCGCCGTGTCCTTGGCGCGGTTTTCGAAATACATATGCAGCGAGATATAGTCGACCTCGTTATATGTGTGCTCCAGAACGGTTGCCTCCCACTGCGGGTAAGTCGGCATGTGAGCATTCGACGACCCGCAGACGACCAGTTCGAGGCGGCTGTCGAAAGCGCGCATCGCTTTGGCCGTCTCATGGGCAAGTCTTCCATATTCGTCTGCTGTCTTGTGGCCGATCTGCCAGGGGCCGTCCATTTCGTTGCCAAGGCACCATAGGCGCACGTCGAATGGCTCTTCGCGGCCATTGGCGCGCCGCTTGTCGCTCCAGGTGCTACCCCCCTCGTGGTTGACGTATTCCAGAAAGTTGCGCGCCTCATCCAGACCACGAGAGCCGAGATTGACCGCCAGCATCATTTCCGTGCCGACAGAAGTACACCAGTCCGCGAATTCATGAATGCCGACCTGATTGCTCTCTGACGTGTGCCATGCAAGATCCAGCCTGACGGGGCGCTCTTTTCGCGGACCGATCCCGTCTTCCCAATTATAGGCTGAAACGAAGTTGCCGCCGGGATAACGGACAATCGGGACCTGAAGCTCCTTCACGAGGTCGATGACATCCTGCCGCATGCCGTTTTCATCGGCAGTCGCGTGATCCGGCTCGTAAATCCCTGTATAAACGGCCCGACCAAGATGCTCGATAAACGAACCGTAAAGGCGCGGATCGATCTCGGCGATGCTGAACTTGGCGTGGGCAGTAACGGCCGCCTTCATCTCATTCTCCATTATATCCAAATTTATGATATGTATCATTATTTGAGATAAATAGAGACAACAACGGCCTTTGGGTCAAGTTAAAAGTGTTGTGCAGCGCACCCGTCAAAACGGCCTAGCGCGTTCGCAATCGCAGCAAAATATCCTGGTCGTAATTTCCGAATCCCCGACCGAAAATATTGATACCGCCAGGATGTTTCGCGTCATTTTTCACGCCGATCCGCAGGCGTATGGAGTGATGGACTTCCAGTCCCAGATCGGAAAGCCGCACGTCCGATATGCGTAAGCCATCGACATAAGAGCCATCTTCGTTGACACGGAAACTCTTGAGCTTGCCATATTGCGAGCCTTTCAGTTTCCACCAATCGGGGGTGTAAACGCCCCTCTGGTCGCCAAAATCTCCAGGCGACGTCCATGTCGCGACGTCGATTCCATTGACAGCGAGGGTAATGTCTGAGGGCCAGTCAGCGCTGGTGCCCGGGACTTCTGAACTGAGCTCCAAAGCGAATTCGATCTCGCGAATTTCCGCATTCGAAAGCCTTGCATTGTTCGGAAACTGATACTCCACATAGCCGCGCGTGAACCATATCAGCGCTGTTTTCATGCGGTCTGGATCAAGAAACGTGCTGGGAACATCGAGCAGTCCAATGATGCCATCGACCGAGCAAAGACCACAGGGCGCGGACACCTCGAAGCTGGTGTAGAGACCCAAAGGCATCGACACCTCAATCGCGTTTTTTTCCGTTTCCTTGATGTTATCCTTCAGCACAATCAGGACTTCATCGTACACGCACGAGCAAATCTTCTGGCTTCCCTTGCGAGCCTTGATCGTTTCTGTGCGTATAAGCCCTGCGTCTTCCAGTAACTGGACGCTTGTTGAAACAGTTGATTGCGGAAGGCTCAGCTCAGCGGCAAGATCATTGACATTCATTGGTCCTTTCCGCTGCATCAGTTTCAGCATCGCAATACGGGCCGGTGATGCGAGAGCCTTGAGAACGGATTGATGCTCCTCTGGGTCCACGACAAGGAAATTGCGATTCAAAATCAGGCTCCCAAGAATAACAGCTCATCTTTTTTGTACCTGAAAACCTGATTTGATCAATGCGTAAATCACCAGCAAATCTATGACAGTCGATACAGTCGGATGGGTTTGATAACTCGTGCTCGCTGATTGCCGGGCCCTGCGTCCATCGGCAAGGCCCACGTCGGTACTAAGCTGGCGACCATCAGTCACTCCTGTTTGCTTTCCAGTCTGCATCGTCGAGTGCGTCAGGAGCCGCCATGGTCACCTCAGGCACACCTTCACATGGCGGATATCCCAGTTCAAAACCGGCGTGGAAGCACCTCATGGATCAGACTGCTTTCTTCATGAAACCCGCCACCTGACGATAACTTGCCGCTACCTCCTCCAGTTCTGCAGGTGAGATCAGGTCCTCGATCCGATCGTCCGGACCTTTGATGCGCGCTGCCGCAATGTCGAGCACGCGTTCGGGGCCAGACTGACGGTTGGTGAGCACGACCTTGGTGGTGGCGGGACGGCGGACGGCTTCGTAGGCGAGCAGTCCTGCGGGTCCGGGCTGTTCGGAAAGCGCGTCGGCAAGTGCCCGCCCATCGAGGATCGCTTGGGAAGCACCATTAGCGCCCATAGGATACATGGGATGTGCCGCGTCACCGAGAAGCGTTACGCGATCACGGGTCCACCACGGCAGCGGGTCGCGGTCGATCATCGGGTATTGCGTGATCTTTTGCGTGTTTTTCAACAGAGCCTGAATATCCAAATCCGGCATTTGGAAGCCGAGATATTCAGAGATGAAATCACGATCGGCCTCGCGCGTCCAGTCCGCTTCCTCGGCTGCGCGTGGATTGTCGTGGCGGACCTCTGCGACCCAGTTGATCAGCGCCTTTCCGTCGCGGGCGGCGCGTCCACTGATCGGATAGCAGACGAATTTCACATCGTGATCCCCGGCGATGAACATGGTCCGACCATCGGCAAACGGCGCCTGCAGGTTGGCGCCGCGCCACATCATCGTTCCCTCGTAATGCGCAGGCCCCTCATCGGGGTGAAGCTGCTGGCGCACCTTGGAACGGAAGCCATCCGCGCCGATCAGCAGGTCCCCTGCCGCAGACGACCCGTCCTGGAAGTTGACGCGGACACCGCGTTCATCCTGTTCGAAGCCAATGGCCGCCTTGCCGGTGATGACGGCATCTGGGCCGAGACGTTCACGGACGGTATCGAACAGCAGGAACTGCAATTGCCCGCGGTGGATCGAAAATTGCGGATAGTCGAACCCGGCCTCGACGCAACGCGGATCGGACTGGATGAGGTGTCCGAAACGGGTGCGATATTCGATTGCCCGTGTCCGAATGGCAATGTCGTCAAGCGCGTCGCCCAAACCCAATCCGAACAGAACGCCCGAGGCATGCGGCATGACGTTGATGCCGACGCCGAGTGGTTGCAGGGTATCGACAGCCTCGAAAACATTGACGTCGAAGCCTTTTTCATGAAGGCAGAGGGCTGCGGCAAGGCCGCCGATACCAGCGCCAGCGATGAGGATTTTCATGGGGTGATCTCCTTGGAAGAGGTGATTGCGTCTTTTTTCCTTTCCTCGAACAGGATCGACACGGTTTCATCGACCGCGATATCAACGAGGCAGGGGCCGTCATGGGCAAAGGCGTCAGTCAAGGCACGATCCAGATCGCCGGGCTCCGTCACCCGTTGGGCGGGGCATCCGAACCCACGAGCCAGCGAGACGAAATCGAGCCCCGGCAGATCGATGCCCGGTGGTCTTTCGGCCTGCATGATACGGCTGAAGAAGCGCATGGCACCGTAACCGGAATTGTTCATGACGACGAAGGTGATCGGCAACCTCTGTTGAACAGCCGTCCATATCCCCTGCACGCAGTACATGGCCGACCCGTCACCAATCAGGCAGATAATGCGCTGACCGGGGCGCGCCAAGGCGACCCCCACGGATGCCGGAAGGCTGTATCCGAGGCCGCCGCTGGACATAGTGTAAAAGCTGTCTGCCCCTGCCATGGGGAAATAGGTTTGTATGGCGGGCCTGTGCGACGGTGCCTCCTCGACAACGATGGCGGCCGGTGGCAGGAGCGCCGACAGTCGGCTGAGCGCAAAGCTCGGCGGAATGGGCGTTGCGGCTTGCGGCACGGGTGGTGCTTTTCGCGCAGCCGGTGCTTGCCTTTGCGTTGTGTCTGGTAGTGCCGACAAAAGTGCAGTCAGGGATTTCGGGATCGTGCCGATCAGACTTTCGCCGACAGGCGACGTCGCAGCCTCCGTCGGGTCATCGGTGATTTGCCAGATAGGCGTGCCGTTGGTGAAAAGATCGCAATACCCTTCCACATGGAAGGTAAACACCGGCGCGCCGAAGACGACAATGAGATCGGCGCCCCGTAGCGCTTCGGCAAGCGCGCCGGGTGCGGCATGCAGGAACCCGGCAAAAAGTGGATGCCTCTCGGGGAAGCTCGCCCGGCTCGACATCGGGCTTGCCCAAACGGCTGCCTTTGCGCGCTCGGCAATTGCCACCATCTGCTCCACCGCGCCATTGCGATCGACATCAGGCCCGACGACAAAAACGGGATTGTCTGCCTTCGCAATGGCGGCTGCCAGACGCTCAATGGCCGTGATATCAGGTGCAAATTCGCCTGCGATGGAGCGAATCTCCGGGACAGACCCTGGGCGTGCCCAATCATCCGACGGTATCGACACGAATGTCGGCCCACGCGGGTGCTGCATGGAGATGAGAAACGCCTTCGCGATTGCGGCTGGAACATCTTCGGCGCGCGCTGGCTCCACACTCCACTTCACATACGGTTTGGGAAATTGAGCAGCCTCTTCGGCAAACAGGTAGGGACGAAGTGCCAGAATGCTGCGGGCCTGCTGACCGGCTGTCACCACCAGCGGCGTCTTGTTGCGAAACGCCGTGAACAGATTACCCAAGGCGTGGCCAAGGCCCGCCGCAGAATGAAGGTTGACGAAGGCCGGTCGCCCCGTTGCCTGGGCATAGCCGTCTGCCATGCCGACAACGCAGGCCTCCTGCAGGCCCAGAACATAGTCGATATCGTCAGGCCAATCATGCAGGAAGGCAAGTTCGGTCGAGCCGGGATTGCCGAAGACCCGGTCGACCCCGAAGGAGCGCAGCACATCGAGCGTGGCCTCCCGGACGGTGAGGGTATGTTTTGCCATAGTCATTGCGTCTTTCTGCATCGTTAGAAGGGGTAATGCTGTGCTTCTGTCTCGATGGTGATCCAGCGAAGGTCAGTAAATGCGGCAATGCCCGCCTGCCCGCCGAAGTGACCGAAGCCCGAGCCCTTGACGCCGCCGAAGGGCATTTGCGCCTCGTCGTGGACGGTCGGACCGTTGACGTGGCAGATGCCGGACTCAATGCGCTTGGCCACCACGAGAGCCCGTGCGACATCGCGCCCGAAGACTGCGGCGGAAAGACCGTATTCGCTGTCATTGGCAAGACGAATGGCATCCTCCGTGCCCTGCGCGCGGATGACCGACACGACCGGGCCGAAGCTTTCTTCGCTGTAGATACGCATCGCATCCGTCACGTGGTCGAGAACCGTCGCTGGAACAACGGTGCCTGTTCGTTCACCACCTGCCACACGCTTGGCTCCCTTGCCGACAGCGTCATCGATGAGGTCACTGACGCGTTTTGCCGGTGCTTCATCGACGAGGGAGCCGATGACGACGGGGGCTTTGCGGGGATCGCCGCTTGGCAGGCTGGCAGCCTTCGCCGCCAGCTTCTCAACGAATTGATCGGCGACCGAAGCATCGACGATGACACGTTCCGTCGACATGCAGACCTGCCCCTGATTGATAAAGGCGCCGAACGCGACGGCAGCAACCGCAGCATCAAGATCCGCATCATCCAGAACGATCAGCGGCGCTTTACCACCCAGTTCCAGCACCGCCGGCTTGAGGTGGCGGCCCGCAAGTTCACCAACGATCCGCCCGACGCGGGTCGAGCCTGTAAAGTTAATCCGTTTGACCGCCGGATGGGCGATCAACCTCTCAACGATGGCGGGGGCATCTTCCGGGGCATTGGTGATGACATTGACGACACCGGCGGGGAAACCTGCCTTTCTGAACACCTCGCCAATCAATCGATGGGTGCCGGGGCAGATTTCCGAGGCTTTCAGAACGACGGTGTTGCCGCAGGCCAGAGGCGTTGCGACGGCACGAACGCCAAGAATGATCGGCGCATTCCACGGCGCGATACCAAGGCAGACACCCGCTGGCTGCCGCACGGCCATGGAAAGGCAACCCGGCTTGTCTGACGGGATGACGTCACCGGTGATCTGTGTGGTCAGCGATGCAGCCTCACGCAGCATCCCGCTGGCAAGCTTGACGTTGAAGTTGGCCCAGACGTCAGTCGTGCCGATTTCGGTTATCATGGTGCGGACGAATTCCTCGCGCATGCTTTCGAAGACATCGGCAGCCTTCAAGAGCAGCATGCGCCGGTCATTGGGGCCACGCAGCGACCATGCAGAGAAAGCGGCTGAAGCAGCGGATACGGCGGCGTCCGCATCCTCCACCGTTGCGGCAGGGGCAGTCGTTGCTACCTGCTTCGACAGCGGATCGACACGATCAAACGTCTTGCCATTGCTGGCCTGCGCTTCGCGATCACCGATCAGAAGATGGATATTCATTGGTTTTCCTCCCATGCGAAAATGATGTCTGGGGCTTATTCAGTGCGAAAGTGGGTCGTCCTTGGTTTCGCGAACGAAACGCAGGGCTAGGGCAGCGGCGATGGCGATGACGACGTAATAAGCGACGATTGACCACGTGCTGCCGGTGGCTGCGTAAAGTGCTGTGGCAATCAAAGGCGCGAGACCGCCGCCAAGGACCGTTCCCATCTGCTTGCCGATCGAAACGCCGCTGAACCGGATGCGTGTCGGAAAGAGTTCCGGGAAGTAACTGCCCTCGGTGCTGAACATCAGCGGGTGAATGATACCTGCCGTAATGATCACGGCGCCCATGATGAGGGCGGTGTTTTGAGTGGCGAGCAGACTGTAGAACACCAGCATGGACAGTGCTGCCAGTATGAGGCCTGCGAGAAAGAGGCGCTTGCGTCCGGTTCGATCCGACCATCTGCCGATGATTGGCATAGCAACCATTGCAACAATATTGGCGAACAACACCGCTTGCGTCATCACCTCTTTGCTGACCCCCAACTGGCGGGTGGCAAAGGAAAGCGTGAATATGGCGGTAAGATAGAAGAAGGAAGTTTGCGCCATCTCGGCCACGAGAACAGCCAGTATGGGTTTTGGATGAGATTTCAGAGCTTCCAGCGCCGGAATTTTCGAGTTCGTTTCCGAGCGAACGGCTGCCTGACGAAAGGTGGAGCTTTCCTCTATCCGAAGACGGATATAAATTCCGATGCCGACGAGAACACCGCTGATCAGGAAGGGCACTCTCCAGCCCCATGACAGCAGATCCGGCTCGGACAGCTGGGTAATGGCCATTGCGGCCAAGGACGCTAGGACGACGCCGAGAGGACCAGCAGCCTGAATAATCGCTGCGGCGAAGCCTCGACGGTCTCCGGGAGCTGTTTCGATTGCCATCAGGCTTGCGGCGGTGGATTCACCTCCAAGTGCAAACCCCTGAAGGAACCGCAACAGCAGCAGCGCCAGGGTCGCCAGCACGCCCACATCCGCATAGGTCGGCAGCAAGCCGATCAACATGGTCGACAGGCCCATGATCAACAGGGTCACGAGCAGCACCGATTTACGACCGATCCGGTCTCCGAAGTGGCCGAACACGAGGCCGCCGAGAGGACGTGCCAGAAAGCCGACCGCAAAGGTCGCAAACACGGCGAGTGTTGCGGTCAGCTGGTCGAATTTCGGAAAGAACAGTTTGTCGAAGACGATGGGCGCGATAAGTCCATAGAGAAAAAAGTCATACCACTCGATGGTCGTGCCGATCGTACCGGCGATGAGAATGCGACGGCGTGCGGAAGCGTTTTCCGCTGTTTCCGCCTGCGCTGCATCCGTATTGAAAGAATAGGTCTTGTCCGTAGACATAGGCTCCTCCCGAGCGCACTGAAAGGATCGCCGTCGTGCAGATCACATGCGCACGGCTTTCCCATCTCGACAGCGAGGCTGCCGGATTTTTGGTCTTGTTGATTGTGGATGCGCGGCTGATGCCTCAGATGGCGTATTGAATACGCACATCTGCTGTTGCCCTAGCCACGCTGCAAAGTGGTGGCAGCAGACCTCAAGTCAGCTCCGCCGGGCTACCCCTGTTCGTGATTTCATATTGTCCTCCTCATTTTTACGAAAGCGGGTAGCCTCTCCCAGGCCATTTGCATCTTTCGATTTCGCCAAGTTGCGCTTTGACCTTGCAATCCTCAATGCACTTAGGCGACAATAAATGTCACTTTTTCAAACGGGGTACCCGATGGCTGAACCTCTTCTCGATCGTAATCGCTTCGTTCTGGGCGACGCCTCGCAACACGTCGGCTTTCTCAATTGCGAACGCATTTCCGAGCGTCGGCACATCCACGGATGGCGGGTCGAGCCGCATTATCACGAGGGTCTGACGCAGGTCTTCTTCTTTTGGGATAAGCAGGTTTTGGGCCAGATCGATTTCGAAGAGGCGTCCATAACAACCCCGGCACTGGTCTGGATGCCACCTCTGATCAGCCACGGGTTTGACTACCCGGAAGACATCTGCGGATGGGTTATCACAGTCCCCAGTGTCGATTTAGCACGTTTGGCGGCGGCAATGCCCTGGATCGAGCCTTGGATCTCACGTCCTGCCACTTTGGTCGGAGATGATCTCAAAAATGATCTCTCTTCCCTAAAGGCCCTGTTTGAGGAGATCGAAATTGAACACACTCTGTGGGGAGAAGATCGAAGCGTCGTTCTTGAAGCGCTGTTTCGCATTATTGTCGTTCGGCTACATCGTATTTTCCAAAAAACACAATCACATGAGATGTCAAAGCGTGCGCCGCGCCATGCGCTGGTTGCACGATTCGAAACACTTGTTGATCGAGACTATCTACAAGATCGGTCCGTGAGCGACTATGCTGCGGAGCTATCGATAACGTCGACCTATCTGACGCGATGCGTCAAAGCAGCGACGGGAAAGACGGCTGGTGAAATCATTGACGATAGGCTGTTGCTCGAGGCACGACGATTGATCGTGTTCACCGATCTTCCTATCTCTGAGATAAGCTATCGACTGAACTTCTCAACGCCCTCCTATTTTACGCGGTTTTTTACGCACCGCGCTGGCGAAAAGCCGAGCATATTCCGCAACCGCATGCGCGCCGAGCGACAGTCGAGATAGCAGTCGTTCATCGACGCAAAGGTTGTCGCGAAGCGATTGCGCGCACTAGTTGGAGCGCATTCTTGCACATAAGACGCTTGAGAACGTCAAAGCATGGCGATGGCGCGGCACCAGCCTGCGGAGCCACCCTTGATCTTGACCGGCAGGCAGGAGACGGTGAAACCGGAAGGGGGCAGTTCGTCCAGCCGTGTCAGTTTTTCCATATGCATTAAAATACCCTCGCGGCCCGCCTTGTGGCCTTCCCATATGAGACCGGCATCTCCGGTTTCTGCAAAGCGTTTCGCGGTGACAGGAAAAGGTGCGTCCCATGACCAGGCGTCTGTTCCGGCGATGTGGATGCCCTGCGCCATTAGCCAGTGGGTCGCGGCACGGCCTATGCCGCAACCTCGTCCGAGATAATCAGGGCGACCATAGGCGGCGCCGGCTGCCGTATTGATCAGGACGATGTCGAAGGGTTGCAGCGTGTGGCCGGAGGCCCGCACGGCGGCTTCGATATCATCGACACCGGCCACATGACCGTCGGGCAAACCGCGAAGATCGAGTTTCACGCCCGGACGGATACACCAGTCCAGCGGTACCTCGTCGATCGTCCAGGCCCGCTCTCCATTGTTCATGGTGGACGCAAAATGCCAGGGGGCGTCGAGATGCGTGCCTGCATGGGTGCTCAGATTCAGTTGCTCGACCGCCCAGCCTTCGCCGCCGGGAACATCTGCGATATCGAGACCTGGAAAGAAACGAAGAACTTCTTCAGCACCTTCCCTGTGGTTCGTATAGCTGATCTTTGGTCCAAGACCCGGCGGGTCAACCGGTACATCATTCTCGATGGCAACTGAAAGATCGATAATCTTCATCATTCGTCTCCTGAAAGTACTGTTCGCGCCAACGTTTCCAGATCGACGTCGGTGCAGAAGCTGAGGGTGCGGGCCGCGGTATCATCAAGTGGTGGCATGGCGCCAAAAACACGTTGAAGCTTTTCGTCGGATTGCCAGCCAATGCGAGCTGCCTTGCCGATCACGCGCGCAATGGCCTCCGCCATCTCCTGCAGGCTGGCATGGTTTACCGGGGGCTGGATGACTGTGTGGTCGCTGCCCGAAAGGCGCGCGGCATGTAGCAGAATTCCGGTCGCGGCCCGGCGTGACATCCACCAGCAGGTGCTGGTTGCCGGGATGGGGCACTCGTAAGCCTCGCCCGCTGCAATCTTGTGGAAAATGTGGCTCATGAAAGCCGATCCATGGCCGCTCTCGCTCGGTGGTCTGGCGACGATGCCCGGAAACCGCAGGCTGATGGCCGAAAGTGCTTTTTGTCGCGACAGATCGGATAGCATGATCTCCATCATCAGCTTGTGAGCGCCGTAGGTCAGAAGCGGTGCGGGCTGTGTTCGGGGCGTTACAGTGTCCTTTCCAAGGTCTCCATAAACGGCGATCGAGGACGCGAAGACGAAACGGGCACCCGGGCGACGGGCGGCAACGCTGCTGGCAAGCGCAAGAGACGCCAGAAGATTACTACGGTGACCGAGTTCCTGCTCCTGTTCGGCAAGGCCACCCGGAATGCTTGCGAGATGAAAGACGAGATCAAAGCCGGGTTCGAGCAGATTTTCGAGGAAATCAGCATCCCCGAGATCTCCAATTATGGTTTCCGCACCGGGTGGTGCCGGTTGAGCAAAGGCGCGGTCGGTCAGCACCAGCCGTTTGGCATCGGGAAAAGCCGGGGCGAGGGCCTGAACAAGACCCCGACCGAGAAAACCGTCCGCTCCTGTGACCAGAACACGCATCAGGCCTTGACCACGCTCTGATCGATAACGCCGAAGGGCGCGGAGCCATCGGGCAGACGGGCCTCCATGCGAACACGATCACCCCAAGTGAGAAATGGGGTATGCGATGCGCCCTCATCCAGTAACTCGATCACACGTATCTCGGAAATGCACGAGGACCCGGCAGCACGGTCAGCATTGGAAACCGTGCCGGAGCCGAAAATCGTGCCAGCGGAAAGTCTGCGGGTAAGAGCGCAATGGGCAATCAGTTCGCCGAAGGAGAAATGCATCTCGTTTCCATGGGCACGCCCGACTTCTCGGCCATTGATCGCCACATGCAAGGGGAGACCGACGCGACCGTTCGACCAATGCGGGCCCAGTTCATCCGGGGTAATGGCGACGGGTGCAAACGCGGTAGAGGGTTTTGCCTGCAGGAAACCGAACCCGGCGCGCATTTCACGGGGCCCGAAGGACCGTAGGGACCAGTCGTTGATCTGCACTAGAAGCCGCACATGATCTGCCGCCTTTTCCGCCGTCGTCCCCATCGGGACATCGGAAAGGATCACGCCGAACTCACCTTCCATATCGATGAAGTGCTTGTCATCGAGGAACTCTACTTCGGCCAACGGGCCACGAAAATCGTCGCTGGCGCCCTGATAGATAAGCGGCACGGTTTCGAATTCGGGATTGGGCGGATTGGCAAAGGCCTTATCCATCAACCGGCCATGATTGAGAAAGGCGGAGGCATCCAGCCATTGCGGGGCGCGCGGAAGCGGAGCCAGACAGCGCTGTGGCTCGAAACGGGTCGCAAATGGCTCGTCGCCCGCATTCAGCCGGTCGTAAACGACAGCAAGCGCCGGTGCAGAGGTTTCCCAATCCTCGATTGCACCCAGCAGCGACGCGGCGATGCCGGTGGCGGGTACTGCGCGTGTCATGTCACGTGAGACGACCCAGAGTTGGCCGTCACGGCTTCCGTCATGATAGGTGGCGAACTTCATGTTGACCTCATTTCTGTAGTGGTAGGCATCATCGCGCTGCAAGACTTGCAGCAATTGCGGGATCGCAGCGTCCCGAAATCAGCACGAATAACATGCGGCACATCTTGCCCGAGCGGTTGGCCCAGGCATGGTTGGTGCCACGCTGGATGACCACGCAACCGGGTTTCAGGAGAACCTCTCCATCATCCAGTACAAGGGTCATTTCCCCTTCGATGACGATGCCGTAGTCGATCGATTCCGTGCGGTGCATCAGCGGATGCGGAGAATCTTTCGTGACGGTCGAGGCAGCCTTGTCTCCGAGTTGCCCGAAGGCCTCGTCCATCCGTTCTGCACCCGATTTCAGAAAATCCTCCGTATCTGGCGGAATATCCACGAAGCGAATCCGGGTGCCGTCGACCGGAGGAGGCAGCACCAGCGGGCCGCGTGTCGGGTCATCACCGTTTTCCACAAGAGCAGGAGTTTCGGCTGTCGACCACACCTCATGGAAGATGGTGCCCGGAATGGCCGCGACCTCCACGACGGTTGGCAGCGGCCCCGCCTCGGTGATGACGGAGCGCCCATCATCGGCGTGGCCTGTCACGATACGGGTAATGGGAGGAAAACTGGTCATGCCGATTTTGCCTTTGTGAAGAAGCCGATGGAGATGATGCTCACCACGACTGCGGCCATGCCGAGGGCCGGATAGCCGAAGTTCTGACCCAGTGCGCCGCCAACGATCGGTCCCATGGCCGCGCCGATCATCAGCATCGCCGGTGTGGCCGCCACAGCCCGTCCCGTAGGATCGAGCTTTGCCAGACGCCCGAACGCAAAGTTATGCGTAAATATCTGGATGGAAACGAACAGGACCGCAGCGGGTGCCCAGAAGGTCAGGACCGTCGCAGAAGTTACGATGACCGCAACGACGGCCTGAACGGCAGGTCCTATCTGGGTAACCAGTGTTGCGGAAGCGCGTGTCTGAAGGAATGCGGCAGCAGGCGATGGCAGAACGAAGTTGACGAACCCCAGAGCGATCAGAACCGTCAGAACGTTATCGGAGGAAAAACCGCGCGACTTGCCGATGACCTCGACGAAAGAGAAAACCATCGCCTGATTGAAGGTCATCATACTGATGCCGAAAATCGTAAGCCATGCAGCACGGCTGAAGGGCTTTTTCTCATGGTTCAGGGTGCGGTCGGGATTGCGAAACAACAGGGCGGAAGTGATTGCCGCAACGGCCATGATGCCAGCAAACACCTGAAACAGCACGGCGCCGCCATGGATGATCAATAGCTGGGGAATGACCGCAAGTAGAACGATGGCAAAGAGACCAAGCGCGACACCGGCCATGGCGAACAGGCGATGCGGATTGACATTGAGCCCAATCGTTCCATGCACCATCGACAACGCGAGACCAACGGAAACGCCCGCTGCTAGATGCAGCACAGCAAGCGGTATGAAGCCTGTTTGCGTGGAGGCCAGAAAGAAGGATGCGGAGGCGAGTGCGAAGCCTAGGGCTGCAAACACCCTCTGGTTCATGCTGTTGAAACGCGGAGCGGCGATAACACTGGCGATGACCGCGCCAATGAGAAACAGGGTCGCCAATGCGCCCGCCTGCTGCGGACTGAAGCCGAAACGCTCGACGAGCGCGCCGACCCAGACGGGCAGCGCTATGAGGTCGAGCATCCCTGAAAAGTGGCCTATAATAAGGGCAATAACCCCCGCCACTCCGAATTTCTGTCCTGACATTATAATCGCTCCTCCGGCGTTTCAGGTCGTGGAAACAGGACGCGATCTCCCCAATCGCGTCACCGAGCCACCTGTTTCAAATGGCGTCTGCCAGGGCCTTCATGGATGCCCGCATGATGGAGGCATGGTCATCACGACTGCCACCGTGGATTTCGATATCGGCCAACTGGCCTGAATTCTCGACGACCATCCGACACCGCTCCCAGCGTCGCGCTTCGAAGGCGGCGAGGGCTTCGCCAGCATCGACATGCTGTTCAAGTTTTTCGGCCAGCACGATGGCGTCCTCGATGCCGATGCAGGCACCTGCCGCCAGATGGGGCGTTGTTGCATGCACGGCATCGCCAATCAGCACCACGCGCCCCGCAAACCACGGGCGCGGCATCAGCATCTGCTCAAGGGGGCGGTAGATGATATTATTTTCGAGCGAGAGTTCCGAAGCAATCTTGCGAATGATTGGCGAGGCGAAGCGCTCCAGCAGGCTCCGCAGGTTCTCGACCAGCGCCTCTGGCGGCACATAATCGTTGGTGGCGCGATCTTCGGTCAGGAAGAGATAGGCATCCGTTCTGTTGACGCCGTTCAGGCCCACCTTGAGTTTCGGGCCCATCCACATCGTGATGGTTTCAATGTCCTCCGGTCTCGGCAAAACGGCACGCCAGACCGACTGGCCGATGAAACGCGGTTTCGGAGCATGCGGAAACAGCCGCGAACGGACGGTAGAGTAAAGACCATCTGCACCGACGACGAGATCGAAATGATCAGACGTTCCGTCACTGAATGTGACCTGCACCCCGCTCTCGTCCTGTTCGATGTCCGTGAACGTCACGCCAAGCCGAATATTGGTCGTGGATGCGCGCACCGCATCCGACAGGATTCTGGCAAGCGCCGTGCGCATGATGCCTCCGCCCCCCGGAATATCGGCACCCGCCACCCGTGGAGTCGGCAACGTGAAAAGCACGGCGTCATCCGCCCCGCGCAGTTGCACGCCATCGCTAACAAAGCCGTCTTCGAGAAAGCGCTCGAGCAGGCCAAGCTGTCGCATCACCCGCAGCGTCGATCCGTGCAAACTGATGCCAGCACCGTAGGAGCGCCAACCTGCATCGATCTCGACAAGATCGACCTCAAGGCCTTGCCGCGAAAATTGCAGTGCTGCCGTCATGCCTGCAAAGCCACCGCCGATCACAAGCACCTTTTTGATACGTGAATTCATGTTCGTTCGCCCTCCCAAGGCTTGACGACGAAAATCTCCCCATCGTCGTTCATAGTAATTTCGACAGCTGTCAGCGCCTGTCCCAGGCATGGCCCCAGAACACATTCTCCCGTTTCGATTTCGAACATCGCGCCATGGGAATGGCACGTCAGATGGGTTTTCTCGCAGTTCATATAAGCATCGGTCCGCCACGCCATCGGCGTACCGGTCGAGTAGTGCGGACAGGCATCGAGCCAGCCGTAGAACATGCCATTGCGCCGCACTACGATGACCTTGCGGCGACCTCCTTCAAAAGGTCCGAAGCCTTTCGCCTGGCCTTCTTCAATATCCCTGGAATGACAAAGATACCGGAACTCCCCGACAAGATCGCCCATGTTTCAGGGCTTTACGCCAGGAGGCGGGCCACCGGTCGGCGCCCATTTCTCACGCATTTCGAACAGCACAATCTGGGAATTTTCCGCATTCATCGGTGCTTCGCGAGCCACCCATGTGTCGTCGTGCTTGTCCATGTCGGCATCGTATTCGAAGTGACAGCCCAGCGGACTGTTGAAGTACCAGAACCAGTTGGAACCGAATTTGTGACGGCCCGGGCCCCAGAAACTTTGGTAACCCTTCTTCACGAAGCGTGTGCCGGCCACCATCAGTTCGGTCGGTCCTCCCATATGGAAGGCGAGATGCTCGCAACCCTTCATGTATTCCGGCGTACGGATGAAGAAGAGCGTGTGATGGTCGTCATTTGCCTTTGGTCGCAAGAAAGGACCTGCCCCGGTGAGGGTGTCGGTGATGACAAAGCCAAGGCGGTCGCAATAGAAGCTGGCGGCGATGGCGATATCCGGAACGAACAAAACCGTGTGGCTGAGCGAGCGCGGCAGGGCAGGCATATCCTCCCAGACACCGATCTCGTTCGGCTTGCGCTGGGCAGGGGCGCCCGGCGCGTTGATGCGTTCGGCTGGCATATCGAGTGTGCGGCGGACTGTGATCTGGAACTTGAGTTCGAAGCCGTGGGCATCCTTGACCTCGATAGAGCCGTCGGCAAGCCGTGTCACACGACGGTCTGTGGAAAGTTCGGCTTCGATAGCATCCAGATCTTCAGCGGCGCGGACACCATAAACCTGCTGGCGCAGCATGTTGGCTGTCGGCAACGGTGGCGGCAGGGCAGGATCTGCCTTATGGCGAATGATAATACCCGTGCCATCAAGCGCTTCGAAAAGGCCGCCAGCATCTGTCACATCAACCGGTTTTAGACCGAAAGCTGTGAGATATTCACTGGATGCAGCGACGTCATCGACGCCGAAGACCAGATAATCAGGGCCGATAATGTTCATGGATAAATCCTTCCTTGAATTGGTCGGCTCAGCCGGCATGAAGAACGTATTCTTGGGCGATGGTCATGGTGAAAGGGCTGTGTTCAGGCCTTCAGCGGCCGAACATCATAAGCGTGATCGTCACTCGGCAGTCCTCACGCCATTATGCCCACCCAGAGCTTCGGCGACCCAATCGACAATATAGGCGCCCGCATTGGCGGAGTTGTCGAAGCTTGAATGCTGTACGCCTCCAGTGCGCTCGTCGAAGATTTTCAGTTCCCGCTTGGGGCTGTTGACGAGCTGGTCGTAGGTGGCATGCGCCCATTTGAGGGGGATCTGACTATCTTTTTCGCCATGCGTGACGAGAAAGGGCACGCGAATACGATCAAGTATGCCATCGAGATGCACGTTTTCGGCAATCTTCATGAAATCATCCATATCGCTCGCGCCCCAGACCCACATGACATGGCTCCAGTAATGCGGGACCGGAAAATTGCCTTCGCGTGCAAGGCGTTTTTTCTGAACATCGCGCCAGTCGTGGTTGGCGCCCCAGATGACGCCACAGGCAAAACGCGGCTCGAAAGCCACGGCGCGTGGACAATAGTACCCGCCGAGCGATACGCCTTCCATCCCGATCCGGCTGGCATCGACGTTATCCTTTGTTTCGAGCCAGTCAACGACGCGGCTTGCCCAGTGTTCGCTGTCGAAGCGGGCTGTCAGTCCCTCAAGGCGCAGGGCCTCACCCGTACCCGGCTGATCGACGACGAGCGATGCAACGCCGCGTCTGGCAAGCCAAGCAGGCATGCCCACGAGAAATTTCATTTCCTTCGTGCTATCGAGTCCATTGACCTGGACCAGCAGAGGGGCAGGGCCTTCAACCCCTTGTGCTGGCACGTACAAGGCCGAGAGATGACTGCCCTCGTACGGGATTTCGACACGGCGGCAGGAAGAGCCGGACAGTTTGAGGCCCTTTTCGAAGACAGCCAGAAAACGCTGGTAAAGCGCCACGCGACCTTCCGAGCCATGGGCCAGAAGGCGCTCTGCGGTCAGCATGTAGTTGGCAGCGCGGAGCAGCTTGTCACCCGCCGAAAATGTTCGTCTAAGGGCCTCGTCGTCTTCAGCAAGTGACACCAGCTTTTCGGCCATCCTGATCCAGGTGTCGCGAAACGCCTGCGTGCCCGCTGCGTCCGGTGCCTTTGCAGCATCCTGCAATGGCGCGCACATTTCCTCTATCTCTCCCATCCGGGCACCCATCTCTATCGACAGGTTTACCGAGAGATTCCAGACGTAATTGGTGGGAAAGTATTTGAACATCGGGTCTCCTCATCATCGCCTCTGCGGCGAAACTCTTCATGGAGAACCGGCACCGCATGCGCCTGCGGCAATGCGATGACATCTCCTCCCGCATCCAGACCTAACGAACAACAAGCTGTTTACAAAATTGCTTTGATGAATGTTTGTATTCATGCAATCAATACCGCGGAGGAGACCGTCATGCGCTTTAAAAATCTCGACCTGAACCTTCTTGTGGCGCTGGACACGCTGATAAGGGTTCGCAGCGTCAGCCGGGCGGCTGAGGAGATGTTCATAACGCAGTCGGCCATGAGCAATGCTCTCGGACGCCTGCGGGATTACTTCGATGATGCCCTTCTGACCCAGGTTGGCCGGTCGATGGAACTGTCGCCTCTGGCCATGTCGCTTGAGCAGCCGCTGCGCGATATCATCGTGCGGATCGAGGCTGCCGTTGTCTCGGCACCATCGTTCGAGCCGGAGGATTCGACCCGGAACTTCAGTTTCGTCTTATCGGACTATACAATGCTTGCGATCATGCCGGCTTTTCTTCAGCGGCTGACCAGCCGTGCACCGGGCATTCGCATCGAGTTCAAGCCGCAGCAGATCTACCCACATCTTTTGCTGGAACGCGGCGAGGCCGATCTGCTGATTGCGCCCACCACATTCTGCTCCACCAGCCACCCGATGGAACCGCTCTATGAGGAAAAGTTTTGCTGCGTAGTCGATTCAGATGCACCTTTCCCGGACGGGCAGATTTCCGAAGCAGATTTCCTCTCCGCCAGACATGTGATGATGTGCCCTCCCAACGGGGGAGACAGCTTCACCCAGCGCGCCTTCGAACGCATCGGCGTCAAGGTCAGGATTGATGTCATGACCTATTCGTTCTCGTCCTTGCCATTCTTGGTCAAGGGAACCTCAAGGATCGCCGTTATTCAGCGCAGCCTGGCGAAAGTGCTGGAAAAATCAGGTGGCATCCGTATCGTTGAACTGCCGTTCGCGCTGCCGAAAATGGAGCAATCGTTGCAGTGGCACGATTCCCGTAAACGCGATCCGGCCCTGGCTTGGATCAGGGAGCAGGTTCGCGAAGCTGTTCGATCGCTCGCTCTAGGCGAAGTGATCGAACAGGCCTCTCCCGCAACCGCGTAACCATTTCAGCTAGGACTTCGCTTGCTTCATATATTTTACTAATGTCGAGTATTTCCGGCGCGAATGCCTGTATTCACAATGATCATTTTACATTCGCCAAGTGCTATTCTAGTCCGGCTATTGGACGGTGTCCGGTTCCAATTGGGATCTTGACCCGTGGGTGGCGAGGGGACGCCAGGGAGCGTGAACTGCAGACAATTCTGTTTTAACGGGCTCGCTTACTGCGGGAACGATGGTCTGCGCCGGTTAGCAACCGGGTGATATGCTTCCGGCTGCCATCATCGTCGTTGTTCATGAGGAGGATGGATAATGAATTTCAAGACAATCGGATTTACCGCAGCACTATCGGTTACGGCCCTGTGTTCTGTGCAGGCCGCAGAGAACGGTAACACGCAGTATTCACCGGGTTCGTCGCAGTTTTTTGCTGCAGGTATTCCGCCATATTCGGGTTTTTATTTCGTCACACAAACGAGTTACTTCAATTCGGACCGCTTGAATGATTCCAACGGTAACAAGATACCCATCGATTTCGAGGTCAAGGCGTTAGCGGAAACGTTCCGCTTCCTGTATGTCAGCGATCTCGAACTGGGCGGCGCAACGCTGTGGAGCCAGTTGGTCGTTCCCGTCGTGCATCTGGATATGTCCTTGCCATTTGTGGAAGACAAGGCGACCAGCCTGGCCGATATTTCGGCGACTGTGGGCCTCGCATGGCATGTCGACAAGTACAGTACATTCGCCGCAGGCGTCGATATCGCAATGCCGACGGGCGGATACCATGTCTCCGAACTCGCCAATGTCGGCCTGAACCACTGGTCCATCCAGCCCTCGGCTGGTTACCACTATACCGACCCGCAGGGCCTCGAAGCCGCCGCCTTAGCCCGCCTAATCTTCAACACGAAGAACACCGATACCGACTACAGATCGGGCACGGAACTGGTCATCGATTACGCGGTCGGCTGGAACATCGAAAAGTGGCGCGTGGCGGCGGTTGGCTACTATCTCCAGCAATTGTCCGACGATACCGGTCCAGGCGTGGCCGCTGACGGGCACCGCGGCAACAGCTTCGCCATCGGCCCATCCCTGACATATTCCTTCAATCCCGGCATGCAGCTCAGCGCGTCCTGGCAGCATGATCTGATTGCGGAAAATCGCGCCCAGGGCAACACGATGTGGGTCAACTTCGCCACGAAGTTCTGATCTCGAAATCTGCCGTGCTCCGGTCATGTCCCGGGGCAGGCATCCTGTGGCACGCCGGATGCCATGCTTAGAGGCGGATCATACGGAGAACAGCGCGTGGCCTCACATCTTCTTTTCAAACACATGGATCGCAGCGCTTTAATTTAACGAGTTTTGACCGTAGTGCCGCAAGTATTACTGCGCCGCATGCAGGATCATATCAGCGGCGCGTTGGCCGATCATCATTGAAGGTGCATTGGTGTTGCCGCCGATCAGTTGCGGCATGATCGAGGCGTCTGCGACGCGAAGTCCTTCAAGGCCGCGAACCTTCAGCTCGGTTGCATCCACGACTGCCATGGGATCGTTGCCCATTTTGCAGGTTCCGACGGGATGGTAGACCGTCAGTGCTTCCTGGCGCAGATAGGCAAGGATTTCCTCATCGGTGCGCACGTCTTTTCCGGGAAGAATTTCCTTGCCGTTTAGTTCTCCGAAGACCGGTGACGCAAGAATACGCCGGGCGATCTTGATGCCTTCCACCAGCGTTTTGGCATCACCCTCGTCTTCGAAGAATTTGTGATCGATCGCGACATTCTTGTGCGTTCCGTCATCAACCAGTCCAATTTCGCCGATGCTCTTGGGCCGCAGGACGCACGTGTGAATGGCATACCCGTGGCCATACTCGACCAAGCGACCGCGATGGCTGCGATAACCCGGCACAAAGTGAAACTGAATGTCTGGCTCGGCACCTGCATATTTTGTTTTAGCAAAGCCTCCGGCCTCGACGTAATTCGTCGTCAGCATGCCCTTGCGTTTTGCAAGATAGCGATAGGGAGCCGCGAGGATGGACGGTAGGTTGGCGAAAGACAGGCCGAGCGTTTTGACGCTATCCGAGCGGACGGTGATCATGCCGTCGATATGGTCCTGCAAGTTCTTGCCCACGCCAGGTACATCGACAACCGGCCGAATACCCAGGGCCGTCAACTCTTTCGCCGGACCGACGCCGGATGCCAGCAGTATGCGTGGTGAACCGACAGCGCCTGCGCACAGAATTATCTCACGGGAAGCGGTCAGCGTCTTGAAGCCGTCTTCGTGCCATACGTTGACACCCGCGGCGCGCTTGTTTTCAAAAACAAGTTTCGAGACTTCACACTGGCTGAGAATTGTCAGGTTTTTTCGTGCGAGCACCGGGCGAATAAAGGCGCTGTAGCTGCTGAACCGTTTGCCCCGATCCTGTGTCACATCGTATATACCAACGCCAAGCTGACTTTCCGCGTTGAAATCGGTGTTCAGCGGAAGGCCAGCCTCTTGTCCTGCCCGAAGGAACATATGCGATGCTATGTTCGGATCGCGGGGGCGATCCACCAGAAGCTCGCCATCCGTCCCGTGATAGTCGGGATTCTGATCAAGAAGATTGTGTTCCAGTTTCTTGAACACCGGCAGGACGTCCCTGAAGGACCATCCATCGCAGCCGCGTTTTGCCCATTCGTCATAATCTGCAGCGGCACCTCGGATATAGAGCATCGAGTTCATGCCAGATGAGCCGCCAAGCATTTTGCCACGGTTGACGGGAATGACGCGGTTGTTGAGGTTTGGTTGTGGCACGCCCTTGTAGCAGTAGTCGAACCTGGCATTGCCATATAAGGACAGAATGCCAGCGGGAACACTCACTCTCGGGCTCCGATCACTGCCGCCGCCCTCCACCAGACAAACCCGGACCGAGGGATCAGCACTCAGGCGATTGGCAACCACGCACCCTGCCGACCCGGCGCCGATCACAATAAAATCGAAATGTGTATTCGACATGAGCAGCCCCTAGCTTGTTCTACGCTTGATCATTCAACGAGGTGGATGCTCCCGATGCGCGCGCACTTGCGCAACGCGTTTCTACGTTGTCAGGGGCGTCACCACCATTTGCGGAACCGCACTCCGCTTGGCGGAATGCGGTCCTGTCGTTTGTCGTCACTGGAGGAGTTGCGTCCAGACTTTCGTGATCAGTTCCTGCGCGGCAGGTGAGCAAGCTTTGGACAGTTTTGCAGAGACAGTCGGAAATAGCTCTGGCGCGTTTTCCTTGTTGTAGATGGCCGTCTTCTCATCGATTTTCAGCGGGGAAGAATGGGCGTAGTAGTTGTACTCGGCGGTGGCATTTTCGAGTTTGGCCATGAAGTCGATGAACTTCTTGGCATTTTCGACATTCTGAGCGCCCTTGGGTACGACGTATGAATCTACCCAGCCAACCAGCCCTTCCTTTGGCATGGCATATTCGACATTGGCCTTGTCATTGCGGCGTAAGCGCAACGTATTTCCGTCCCACCAGAAGTGCGCTCCAACTTCGCCGCTACCAATACGATTTTCTATATTGTCGCTGGAGTAAGAGGCGACATACGGCTTCTGCTTGTTCAACAGATCGAGAACGCGTTTCATCTGTGCAGGGTCTTCGCTGCAATACTCTATGCCGAGATAATTTTGTGCTGCTCCGATCACTTCATCAGGCTGCGCGAGGCTGCCGATTTTGCCTTGCAGCTCTGCTGGCGGTTCGAAATAGACCTTCCAGCTATCCACTGGACCTTTATAAATGTCACGGTTGACCGTAAAGCCCGCATTGCCATAGGCGAGGGGGATGGAATAGGAACCTGTGGGGTCCCACCATTGCTTCTGCCACTCGGGAAGGACCTGTTGGTAAGCGGCCATGCTGCTTGCCTGAATATCCTCAAGCAGCCCGGCGTCCACCATGATTTTCACGAAATGATGCGAAGGCGTGACGATGTCATAGCCGGAAGAACCGGCCTGCAATTTGGTGAGAACATCTTCGTTCGACGAAAATGCATCCACAGTCACGTCGATTCCGATTTCCGCCTCAAATTTCTCGATCAGAGCTGGGTCGATGGAATCCGCCCATGCATAGATCGCAAGCTGGCCCTCTGCGTGGGCAACGCTGTTCAGGGTAAAAAATGCAACACCGGCCATGAGGCAGCGTATATTTAGGGATCTGATGAGCATGCTGTTCTCCTTTTTTTATAAAGACCACAGGCAAAAGCGCTCTCTCCCGCCGCTTCAGTTCAACCCTCTGGAATCCATGATATTGTGCGGTTTCAAGATAGCTCAGGCCGGAACGGATTAAATGCGTATTGTCCGACGCCAGAGTTCGGAAAATCCTTGGATGAAATTTAGTCTCTGCGGGCTCTAACTCTTGCGTTGCAGGAGGAATGCGAGCGTCGCGAGAAGGACCGAAGCGGCCATTATCAGCGTCGATATTGCATTCAGTTGTGGCGAAACGCCCTGTTTGATCAAGGAAAAGATATAGACAGGCAAAGTCGTGCCGCCGCCGGAATTCAACAGATTGCTGGTGATGAAATCGTCCATCGAAATGACAAAAGCCAGCATGCCGCCCGCAAAGACGCCGGGCAGGATCAAAGGAAGCGTGACACGACGAAACGCAACCCATTCTGTAGCATAGAGATCGCGCGCCGCTTCCTCCAGATCGAGATCCATTCCCTGCAGCCGCGCTCGAATTGGCAGGAAGGCAAAGGGGATGCAGAAGGTCGTGTGAGCGATCATCAACTTGGCCATGCCATTGACCAGCCCAACCTCGGAAAAGAGAAGCAGAACAGCGACCGCGACGACGATTTCCGGCAGAAGAAGAGGCAGATTGACGATCGTCTCAGACGTGCGGCGGTAGCGAACGGTTTTGCCTCGGACCAGAACCATGGCCGCTGCCAGCGCAATCAGAGTGGAGGCTATCGTTGCGACGATGGCGACGATCAGAGAGATTTTCACTGCGCTGACGAGATTGGGGTTCGAAAGGGCCTCCCCGTACCAATGCAGGGAAAAACCGCCCCAGTTGGACACAATCCGGTTTGCATTGAAGGAGTAAAAGACCACCACCGCGATCGGCAAATAGAGATAGGCGAAGAAAGCGATGCTGAAAAGGCCAAGGCCTGGATAGCGTCTGACGTCGGTTTTGCTTGTCATCGGGATTGCTCCAGCGCTTCGATCCGCATAGAGCGCAGACCCTGCAAAATGAGAAAGATCATCACAGCGACCATGAGCACCATCGCGATGGCCGCTCCGAGTGGCCAGTTTCGAGCGCCACCGAACTGCATCTGGATCAGATTGCCCATCATCATTTGCTTGCCTCCACCTAACAGCGTGGGCTCCAGAACCGCACCCAAAGTCGGAACGAAGACCAGGATAGATCCCGCAATCATACCGGGCGCGGAGAGCGGTAGGATAATTCGCCTCAGTGTTGTCCAGCGGCTGCCGTAGAGATCATGCGACGCTTCCAGCAGATTATGGTCGAGCTTTTCGATGGAGGCGAAGACGGGGAGGATCATCAACGGAATGTAGCTGTAGACCAGACCGATCAGCATCGCAGTGTTTCCAGACAAGAGACTGCCCATGTCGTCGATCAGATGTAGCGAACGCAATGTTTTCTCAAGGACACCGTCATTCCCCAGGATGATGATCCAGGAGTAGACACGAACAATCATGGAAACCCAGAATGGGAGTGTCACCAGATAAACCAGGGCGACTTTGATGGATGGCCTTTGCAAGGCAATGAAATAGGCAACCGGAAAACTGAGGATCAGACAGAGGATTGTTGTCAGCGACGAGAGGAGCAGGGTTCTGCCCACGATGATGAGATATTGCGGATTGAACTCAATCTCGCCGGTCCAGCCATCGTTGAACAGGAGTTGTTTATAGGATGCGAGGCTGAAGACGTAGTCGAAGCCGCCGTAGGGGCCACGTGTCGAAAACGAAACGACCACGACGATGCCGATCGGTATGATCAGTGTCAGAAGCATGATCGCATAGGCTGGCATCAGGCCGAGAACGTTCCAGCCTGGTTTTGAAAAACGCCGCATCATGAGCCGAGGACCCGTGCGGCTTCAGCGGAGAAGCCAAGTTTTACCGGCTCACCTATTTTGAGCATATCGCTCCGGCTCGTGCTGTTTCTCTTGGAAACCCGCAAATCAACGCCGCCCGTTTTCACGACATAATGGGTGTAACCACCCAGATAGTTGGCGCCGACGATCGTGCCTTCAAAGACGATAGGGTTGCCCTGTTCCGGCAGGCTGATCTTTTCGGGCCGGATCGATAGGGTCGCTTTCCCGCCTGTGATTGCATTTTTATGGGGGGCTTTGAGCGTGAGGCCGAACGGAACCGATACAGTTGCAAACTCACCGTCCACTGCAATGACGTCCGCAGGCAGAAAGTTCGTTTCTCCAATGAAATCCGCGACGAAGCGATTGGACGGTTCTTCATAAATGTCGGCGGGCGTTCCGAGTTGTTGTATTTCGCCATTGCCGAGGACGCAGATCCGGTCCGACATGTCGAGGGCTTCTTCCTGATCGTGCGTCACGAAAACGAAGGTAATGCCGGTTTCCCGTTGCAGACTCCGCAATTCGTTGCGCATAGCCTGGCGAAGCTTGAGATCGAGTGCAGACAGAGGCTCGTCTAGGAGCAGCACTTGCGGTTCTGGCGCAAGCGCGCGGGCCAATGCGATGCGTTGGCGCTGACCGCCGGACAGTTGCTGCGGTTTGCGATTTGCAAAACGCTCCATGTGCACGAGGCGAAGCATGTCGGCGACACGAGCGTCGCGCCGGTCCTTCGACCAACCGAGATTTTCGAGCCCGAAGCCGACATTCTGCTCAAGCGTCATGTGGGGAAACAGCGCGTAGCTTTGAAACACGGTATTGACCCGCCGCTTATGGGGCGGCAGGCCTTGAATATTGGCTCCATGCAGCGAGATTTTTCCCGTTGTCGGCTGCTCGAACCCGGCGATCATGCGGAGCAATGTGGTCTTGCCGCATCCACTTGGACCCAGCAGCGTGAAAAATTCGTTGTCGTAGATGTCGAAGGAAACCGGCTTCAGGGCTTCATAGATGCCGTAAACCTTGGACACGCCCTCAATTTCGACGGCCTTTCGATGCGGTGGATGGCCATTGCTATCATTCATTACGGGAGCCCCCTGGCAACTTCATTGAGCACTGATCGGCAAGAGCTTTCTTTCAAGACGCTCATTTCCGGCTGTTCCGTTGCGGTGTTGGCCACCGTCTTTTGCTTCTGCACGCGCTGGAAGTTGGCCAGCGATAGGCATCAGGTTTTGCGAACAATCTAGGCTCCGTGTCGGCAGGAGGAAATTCGGAAATGCCTACGCGTTGCTTCAGAGTTTATGTGGTGTCGCCGTGCTGCGCAGCTGTGCTCGCACCGCTTTTTTCAAATGTGGATCACTTCGCTGGCCTACGCATCGGTGATGATCTCCCGTGCATTTAGGGTCAGGCTAACCACTGACACGGGAAATCGTAATGTTCGCTTTCAAGTCCCATCGCTAAAACATCATTCAGATTTCGGCGCATCCGCAGAATATTCGGACAGCAAGAGGAGGAAGAAATGCCAGTTGAAAATGTGGACACGCTTGTTGTCGGTGCTGGCCAAGCTGGGGTGGCGCTGAGCGAGCATCTGAGCAAGAGTGGCGTGCCTCACCTTGTCCTGGAGCGGCATCGTATCGCAGAACGTTGGCGCTCTGAGCGATGGGATTCTCTGGTGGCCAACGGTCCAGCCTGGCATGACCGCTTCCCGGGCCTGGAGTTTTCCGACGCCGATCCTGATGCCTTTATCGGGAAAGACAAGGTCGCGGACTATTTTGTCGCTTATGCGGAGAAGTTCGCCGCTCCTATCCGGTGTGGGGTGGAGGTAAAGGAAGTGCGACGCAATGCCGATGGACGACCCGGCTTTCGCGTCGAAACGTCTCAGGGAGTGATCGAGGCCAGAAACGTCGTTGCCGCAACCGGACCGTTTCAACGGCCGATCATTCCTCGTGTCGTTCCTGACGATTCCGGTATCCTGCAAATCCACTCCAATAGCTACCGCAATCCTGAACAGTTGCCGGAAGGAGCCGTTCTGGTGGTTGGCGCGGGGTCATCTGGGGTGCAGATCGCAGACGAACTCCAGCGCGCGGGAAAGCGTGTCTACCTCTCGGTCGGACCGCACGATCGCCCGCCCCGGGCATATCGCGGACGTGACTTCTGCTGGTGGCTGGGTGTTCTCGGAAAATGGGACGCCGAAACACCGGGCCCCGGAACCGAGCATGTTACAATCGCCGTGAGCGGCGCGCGTGGCGGCGAGACAGTCGATTTCCGGCGTCTGGCGGCGCAGGGCATAACGCTGATGGGCATGACGCAATCCTATGAGAATGGCACGCTGACCTTTGCAAAGGACCTTGCCAACAACATTGCCCGCGGTGACGCCAACTACCTGTCGCTTCTGGATGAGGCGGACGCCTATGTGCAACGCAATGGCCTTGATCTTCCCGAAGAGCCTGCGGCCCATATTATCGGTCCTGATCCCGAATGTGTCGCCAATCCTATCCTTAAGCTTGACCTGGCGGAGGCCGGAATAACCTCGATCATCTGGGCAACCGGCTATGCCGTCGATTACAGCTGGTTGAAGATTGATGCCTTCGACGAAAAAGGCAGGCCTAAGCATCAGCGCGGCGTGTCGGTCGAGCCCGGCATCTATTTTCTAGGACTGCCATGGCAGTCCCGTCGTGGGTCGAGCTTCATCTGGGGCGTCTGGCACGATGCCAAGCATTTGGCTGACCGCATTGCAACTCAGCATAAGTATCTGTCGTACCACGCGTCTGCGAAAGGCGAGACGGAAAACGCCTAGCCGGAAGAACCGCAACCCGTCCCTCAATTCAGACAATAGGATATACCGGTGGAACATCACAGACATCGTACTTTCAATACCAAGGATACCTATCCAGAGCAGAACCTTGACAATGACCTCTGCCAGGCGGTCGTGGCCCGCGGGACGACGATTTTCCTGCGCGGCCAGTGCCCACAGGAGCTCGATACCGCCAAGAATATCGACAGCCACGATCCCGTCGAACAGACCCACAAGGTGATGCAGAACATCCGCCAGCTCATCGAAGAATGCGGTGGCACCATGGAGCATCTGGTGAAGGTCGTGGTCTACATTACCGACGTTCGCCACCGCGAGGCGGTGTATCGGACCATGGGTGAATACATAAAGGGCGTCTACCCCGTATCGACGGGCCTCGTCGTTCAGGCTCTCGCTCGACCGGAGTGGCTTGTCGAAATTGACGGCACTGCCGTCATTCCTGACTGAGGAGAGTCGCAATGACATTTTCGATCGTTGCCCGCTGTGAAGAGACAGGCATGTTCGGCGTGGCCGTTTCCTCGTCGTCGCCCGCAGTCGCGGCGCGGTGTGCTTACGCGCAGGCCGGTGCCGGGTCAGTGGCCAGTCAAAACATCACGGATCCCACGCTGGGAACTCAAGGTCTCGATCGTCTGCAACAAGGTGATTCCGCAGCGCAAACATTGGCTTTCCTGAAAGCCAACAATGCTCATCTGGACTATCGGCAGGTGTTAATCGTTGACGGCAACGGCGCGACTGCGGTTCATTCCGGGCCGAATGCGCTTGGCATTTTCGGCCATGCGACCGGCGATAATGTCGCATGCGGCGGAAATCTGTTGGCGAATTCCGGCATTCCGCAGGCGATGGTGGATGCGTTTCTGGCCTCTAGGGGGCATCTGGGTGATCGATTGATTGCGGCGATGCGCGCAGCGATCGCCGCAGGCGGCGAGGCCGGGCCTGTACATTCCGCAGGAATGAAGCTCGTCCGAGAGGTGGCATGGCCAGTCGCGGACTTACGCTGCGACTGGACCCAGAATTGCCCGGTGGAAGAGCTTGCGCAACTCTGGGAAATCTACAAGCCGCAGTTGGACGCCTATGTCCAGCGTGCCGTCGATCCGTCGGAAGCCCCGAGTTACGGCGTCCCGGGCGACGAATAACGGACTATTCACTAGAGGAGGAATTACTGTGCTGAGTCACCAGGACTGGATTAAACGGGCAGCTGAGATACGGTTTCGGGACAAGGCGTTTATTGACGGCAAGTTCGTGGCGGCGAAGTCGGGTCGGGTGTTCAACAGCGTCAATCCGGCGACGGGCGACGTATTGGCGGAAGTCGCTTCCTGCGGACAGGAAGATATCGATGTTGCGGTTGCGGCTGCGCGTCGTTCTTTCGAGGCCGGTGTCTGGTCGGGCAAAAGCCCTGCTTATCGCAAGGATGTGCTGCTGCGTCTTGCAGGCTTGTTGCGGGAAAATCAGGAGGAGCTTGCTCTTCTTGAATCGCTCGATATGGGGAAGCTGGTCAACGACGCCATAACGATCGATGTCCCTGGATCGGCCGCCATCTTCCAGTGGTACGCCGAAGCGATCGACAAGATTTACGATGAAATCGCTCCGGCAGAATCTGGCAATCTGGTGCTGGTCCGGCGTGAGCCGCTGGGCGTCATCGGCGCGGTCGTTCCATGGAATTTTCCTTTGGATATGGCGACGTGGAAATGCGCCCCCGCCTTGGCTGCGGGCAATTCCGTCGTTCTCAAGCCTGCCGAGCAGTCGCCCCTTTCCGCTCTTCGGCTGGCAGAGCTTGCCATTGAAGCAGGAGTTCCCGCCGGGGTCCTGAACGTCGTACCCGGACTTGGTGAGACGGCAGGCCAGGCGTTGGGTCGCCACCCGGACGTCGACAGCCTCGTATTCACGGGGTCTACTGCTATCGGTAAGCTGTTCATGCAATATGCCGGTCAATCGAACATGAAACAGGTTTGGCTGGAGACCGGCGGAAAAAGCCCAAACTTGATCTTCGACGATTGCGCCGATCTCGATGCGGCTGCGGACATGGCGGCGTTCGGAATTTTCTTCAATCAGGGCGAGGTTTGCTCGGCCAATTCACGTCTTCTTGTTCATCGCCGGATCAAGGACGAACTGGTCGAAAAGCTTGCCGCGCGGGCAGCGGCGATGCAGCCCGGCGATCCCCTCGACCCTGCGTCGAAAATGGGTGCTATGGTCGACGCCCACCATACTAAGAATGTTATGCGCTTCATCGAGGGGGCCAAGAAAACGGCAAGGCTTGTCGCGGGCGGTGAACAGGTTACGGTCAACGGACGGGGTAGTTTCGTGACGCCGACCATCTTCGACGACGTCCGTCATGATGATGTGATTGCTCGCGAAGAGGTATTTGGGCCGGTTCTTGCCGTGATCGCGTTCGATGACGAGGAGGAAGCGGTTCGCATGGCCAATGACAGTCCCTATGGTCTTGCGGCGTCGCTTTGGACCAACGACTTGTCTCGTGCCCACCGCGTTTCAGCGCGGCTGAAAGCTGGAACCGTCTCCGTCAATACGGTCGATGCGCTCAGCCCCATGACGCCATTCGGCGGTATCAAGCAGTCAGGTTTCGGCAGAGATTTATCTCTTCATTCATTTGACAAGTATACAACCTTGAAAACAATTTGGATCAAATATCAAACTGCTTAGGCCTTGTGCCTGTAGCCTAAGAGGAAGCACAATTCCGCCATGCCCCTACGCTTTACGCTGCGCCAGCTTGAATATTTCGTCGCCGTTGGCGAGGCAGGTAGCATTGCAAAAGCGTCGGAGCAGGTGAATGTGTCGCCGCCATCAATTTCCGCTTCCATCGCTCAGTTGGAGGCGGAATTTGGCATTGAACTCTTTGTCCGCAAGCATTCGCATGGGTTGTCGCTGACACCCGGTGGAAGAGTGTTTCTCAAGGAAGCACGCCGCCTGCTGAGCGATGCGGATGCTTTGCATGATGTGGCAGGAGACATTTCCGACAAGGTGCGCGGGCCTCTTTCTATCGGTTGTCTGCTGACCTTCGCCCAGTTGGTACTTCCGGCCTTGCGGCGCAGTTTCGAAAAGCAGCATCCTGATGTGCGGATACGGCAGTTTGAACGCAATCAGAGCCAGCTCTTGGAAATGCTTTTGCGCGGCGAGATCGACGTTGCGTTGACATACGACCTGGAAGTTTCCCAGGACATCGCGTTCGAACCTCTGATGCCGTTGCCTCCCTATGTCATGTTGCCGGAGGGGCACCGTTTGAGCGGGCGTGATATCGTGATGCCGGAAGAGCTTGCCAACGATCCCATGATTCTTCTCGACCTCCCGTTCAGCCGCGAGTATTTCCTCTCGGCGTTCCGTGACAAGGGAATCCGCCCGAACATTGCGGAGCGAACCAGCGACATTGCAATGATGCGATCGATGGTGGCGAACGGCTTCGGTTACGGCATTGCCAATATGCGACCGCTCAATACGCTTTCCCCCGATGGAAAGCCTCTCGTCTTCATACCGCTGGGTGGCGAGTTGCGCCCCTTGATCATGGGCGTCGCGTTGCCCAATGCGGAACATCGAACGCAGGCGGTCGAGGCTTTCATCAAACACTGCCGAAACTTCGTCGGCGAACAGGGCGTTATCCGAAAGTAACGGGGCTTTGCCTTGTCAAAATGCAGGCAGAGCCGAACCATCGCTCAGTCGATCAAGCAATGCGTCAAGCATTTGATCGCACTGGTTCAGTTGCTCGACGGACACGAACTCGTCGGGCTTGTGCCCCTGTGCCATGAATCCTGGGCCGCAAATTACGGTCGGGATGGCAAGCCGCTGGTTGAAGAGGCCGCCTTCGGTTCCGAAGGCGACTTTGATGGTGTTATAAGCGCCCGTTAGCGATTTGACGAAGGTGACGGCGTTCGATGTGCGCGGAACATCCAGCCCCGGATAGGTATTGGTGACATCGATTGCGACAGCGGCTTCCGGTGCTATCTTGCGCGCATTCTTCTCGATGGTTCCAGCAGCGACGCGCAGGCGATCCATGATCGTCGCGGGATCGTCGGCGGCGACGTTGCGAATCTCGAATTCGAGCGTGCAGAGATTGGGCACGATGTTGAGCGCGACGCCAGCATTCATCTTGCCGACGTGCACTGTCGTGTAGGGAATATCGTAGTCTTCGTCTTGGGCGCCGTGCTGAGCAAGCCGATCCTGTTCCGCCCGCAATTCGCCGACGAAATCAGCCCCCATATGGATGGCGTTCACCGCAAGCGGTGCTAGGGCGGAATGGCCTTCGCGACCTGTGCAGGTGCAGCGAGCTGCGGTCTTGCCCTTGTGGCCGGTTGCGACATCCATTCCCGTCGGCTCGCCGACGATGCAGAGAAGCGGTCGAACGGGTGCCTTCTCCAACGTGTCGATCAAGCTGCGCACTCCCACGCAGCCGATTTCCTCGTCATAGGAAAGGGCGAGGTGGAGCGGCGTGTGCAAATCCATATCGGTCGCCCGCAACGCGGCAGAGAGGGCGCAGGCGATGAACCCCTTCATGTCCGCTGTTCCACGGCCATAGAGGCGGCCTGCTTGTTCAGTCAAGGCAAAAGCAGGGACGGTCCAGTTCTGGCCATCGACCGGCACGACGTCCGTATGCCCGGACAACATCACGCCCGGCCTGTCTGCAGGACCGATCGTGGCAAAGAGATTTGCCTTTTGCTTGTCCTTGTCGTGGATAAGCTCGCAGACAACACCCTTGTCCCGCAGGATTTCCATGACAAACTCTATCAGGGCGAGATTGGACGCATGACTGACGGTCGGAAATGCGATCAACCGTTTGAGAATTTCGACACTATCCACGTTCGGACCTCTGGTTTCCGTTGGTGTTGTACCTAGCACGCGTCCAGTGCGCGGTTCAGTCGATTTTCCTTCATTCCCGCTTCAGCGAAAACTAACTGCCGCCTGCAATTAGGTCTGTCCTAAGTCGTGAGAAAGAAATCTGTTGTTTTCTCTCGGGGGCTCCGTCTCCACAGTGTCATACACCAATGGGCCATCTCACACCCGCATGTCTATCACGCATCGCAGTGACGGGGGCCAGTGCCAAAGGGGTAAAGAATTGCGCGATCCACGCTACGACATTCTGTTCGAACCGATGAAGATAGGCCCGCACCTCGCCAAGAACAGGTTCTATCAGGTTCCTCATTGCAACGGCGGCGGCTATCGCGATCCTTCGGCTGCGGCTGCCATGCGTGGCATCAAGTCGGAAGGCGGCTGGGGCGTTATCTTCACGGAACAGACGGAGATGCACCACACCTCGGAGATCACGCCCTTCATCGAGCTTCGGCTTTGGGAGGATCAGGATATTCCCGGGCTTCGCCGCATGTCCGATGCCATGAAGGTGCACGGCGCGCTTGCCGGTATCCAGCTCGCCTATTCCGGCATCAACGGTCCGAATTTTTATACCAAGGAAGTGCCGCTCGCGCCGTCCGCCTTGCCCATCCGTACCTTTACCAACGATCCGGTGCAGGCTCGCGCACTCGATAAAACCGACATTACGAACCTGCGCCGCTGGTTCGTCAACGCGGCAAAGCGCTCGCAAATCGCAGGCTTCGACCTGATTTGTCTCTACGGCGCGCACGGGTTCGGTATCTTCCAGCACTTCCTGTCGCGCGCCACGAACCAGCGCACGGACGAATATGGCGGCAGCCTCGAGAACCGCTCGCGTTTTGCGCGCGAGGTCGTGTCCGATATCCGCGATGCCGTCGGCGATATCACGGCGATTACGATGCGCGTCAGCCTTGACGAAACAATCGGTAATCTTGGCTTCTCCAATGCCGAGGTGCGCGAATTTGTGGAAATGAACGCTGACCTGCCGGACCTCTGGGATCTGGCGCAAGGCACGTGGGAAGACTGTTCCGGCCCTTCGCGCTTTAAGGAGGAGGGCGCTCAGGAACTGCTGGTCAAGGGCATCCGCGAACTGTCAACCCGACCGGTTGTCGGCGTTGGCCGCTTCACATCGCCCGATGTGATGGTAAGGATGATCAAGTCCGGCACACTGGATTTCATCGGCTGTGCACGGCCATCGATTGCCGACCCGTTCCTGCCGAAGAAGATCGAGGAAGGCCGGATCGAAGATATCCGTGAATGCATTGGCTGCAACATCTGTGTCACCGGCGACATGACCATGTCGATTTCCCGCTGCACGCAGAACCCGACCTTCATGGAAGAATGGCGCAAAGGCTGGCACCCGGAGCGCATGAACGCGAAGGGCGAAAGCCAGACAGTGTTGGTCGTCGGTGCAGGACCGGCGGGGCTCGAAGCCACGCGGGCGCTATCGCTGCGCGGTTATGACGTGACACTCGCCGAGGCAGGCACGACGCTTGGCGGGCGGGTGTCGCGTGAGCGTTTGCTGCCCGGCCTTTCGGCCTGGGGACGCGTTGTCGATTATCGACAGTACCAGATCAGCCAACGCTCCAACGTCGAAACCTATTTTGATAGCCGTCTTTCCGCCGATGACGTTCTGGCCTTCGGCTTCGAGAATGTCGCGATTGCCACCGGTTCACATTGGCGCAGGGATGGCGTGGCGCGCCAACATGTCGTGCCGATGCCAATCGATCCGGCAATGCCACTCTGGACACCGGACGACATTATGACTGGCAAGCATCCGAAAGACCTGAACGGCAAGACGGTCGTGGTCTATGACGACGACCACTATTATATGGGTGGCGTCATGGCCGAGGTTATGGCGCAGGCTGGCGCCAAGGTTATCCTCGTGACGCCTTCTGCCTATGTCTCCGACTGGACCCGCAACACGCTGGAGCAGGGTGCGATCCATCTTCGCCTGGACGATCTCGGCGTGGATATCCGTCTCAATCGCGGCGTCACCGCCATTCACGCCAGCGAAATCGAGACCAACTGCTCTTACACGGACCGTCGCAGCACGATGATCGGTTGCGACGCTGTCGTTATGGTCGCCTCGCGCACATCAGATGATCAACTCTATCACGACCTTTTGGCACGCCAGGATGACTGGGCAGATGCTGGCGTCAAGAGCGTAAAGATCATCGGCGATGCCGCGGCACCCGCGCCGATTGCCTGGGCGACCTATGCTGGTCACCGTTATGCCCGTGAACTCGACATGCCGGATATCGGCGATGCGCTGCCATTCCGCCGCGAAGTGACCGAGCTTTCCGCTATGTGATGAAAGGCGACGCGCCCCAAGACGAGGCAGCAGCAATTGAATGCCATGAAACGATGATGCTGGCTCAATCGTCACGTATGCCCTTGACCCTGTAGTAGCTACAGGGTCCATTCTCTGCGAATCTGCGGGCGTTCATCGTCCGGTCGAACGAGAGCAATGGAATGACAGGGACAACGATTTCATCGAATGACGCAGCATGGGCGCCGCTGTTCTTCGCCTGGGTGGTGGCACTGGCGGCATCGTTGGGAGCGCTGTTTATCGGGGAAGTCATGGGGCAGACGCCTTGTGTTCTTTGCTGGTACCAACGGGTATTCATGTTTCCGTTGGCATTTGTCCTTGCCGTTGCCGCGTCCCGAACCGACCGAGACATTTGGCGTTACGCCCTGCCTCTGAGCGGGGTTGGTGTGCTCGTCGCCGGATATCATGTGCTCCTGTTTTACGGGTTCGTCACGGAAGCCCTCGTGCCCTGCGACAAGTCGGGACCTTCCTGTTCCGATGCAAAGATGACGATACTCGGCTTCGTTCCCCTTCCTATCCTGTCGCTCTTGGCGTTCGTTGCCATCTCCGTCAATCTTCTCATTGCCCGAAGGATAACCGTCCGATGAATCGACGCTTACTCGTCACTCTCACAGCGCTTGCCGCCGTCGTCGCCTTCGGCGCTGGCGCTTCCTATTACACCATGCAGCAAAAGCAGACGGCAGCCGTGACTACTGCCGTAGACACGACACTGGTGCGTCCGCATTCGCCCGTAATCGGCAAGATCGACGCCAAGGTCACGATCGTCGAGTTCTTTGACCCGTCGTGCGAGGCGTGCCGTGCCTTTTATCCACTCGTCAAGAATGTGCTGGCGACTTATCCTGACGATGTCCGGGTAGTTCTGCGCTACACGCCATTTCATGAAGGATCAGAAGAAGCCGTGCGGATATTGGAGGCTGCCCGCAAACAGGGCAAGTTCGAAGCCGTGTTGACCGCGCTGATGGAAAAGCAGCCGGAATGGGCGATTCATGGACAGCCAGATATGAAACATGCCTGGGTTATCGCTGGAGACGCCGGACTGGAGCTCAAAGATGCGCGTCTCGACAGCATGAAGCCTGAAGTGGATCAGATTCTTAAAATTGATGTGGCCGATGTACAGGCTAACAAGGTCTCGCAGACACCGACCTTTTTCGTAAACGGAAAACCGCTCATGGACTTTAGTGAGAGAGGTTTGATCGATCTCGTTAAGAGCGAGATCGGTCCAGGGAGCTGAAGCCTATCTCGACAAACCCGAGTGCGAACGGTAGGACAGAACAGACACCGTAGTGACTATAGGGTTTGACCATGGAAACGAAAATCTTGACCATTGGCCGTCTCGCAAGCGCGACCGGCACCAACGTGGAAACCATTCGTTTCTATGAAAAGAGTGGTATCCTGCCTTTGCCTTCTCGCACGGAGGGCAACTACCGATCCTACGATCCGGCGCATCTCAACCGTTTGAGTTTCATCCGCCGTGCACGAGACCTTGGATTCTCGCTGGATCAGGTGAAGGCGCTGCTTGCGTTGGCTGACGATCGTTCCCAGTCTTGCGCGGCGGTGGACGACATCGCAAAATTCCACCGCGAAGACGTCGAACGCAAGATCAAGGATCTTCAAGCTATGAAGGCGGAACTCGACCGGATCATCGACACCTGCAAATGCGGCACCGTTGCCGACTGCCGGATCATTGAGACTCTTTCGCCTTGAGATATGACTGAGTGCTAGCAAGTGGCGCGCTATCGCTCGGCGCGCGCATCCCGCTTAGGAACTCCTCGCAGCATCTCCAGTTATTTACCCGGGCAGAAAGAATGTCTCGAAATTGCAGCATTCTTCGGCAAAGCGAGCCACCGTGTTCTTGAAATCCGAACTCCGATCCGCCCTGAACAGCACGGCATAACGGACATGCGGCAGCCGTGTTGTCATGGGGATGCGCTTCAGGCGGCCCTCCCTGATGAGCTGCGCAGTCACCGGCACCGGCAGATAGCTGACGCCAAGACCTGAAACGGTAAAGCCGATCTGCGCAACGAGGCTTTCGCAATTGACTGTCTTTGATGGCGAGACGCCGTGGGTGGACAGCCAGCGACCATAGACCAGACCTGTGCCAGAGCGGTTGCCCTGCACCAGCATGGTGAAACGCGAGAGATCGGCGAGTGACAGTGGCTCGTCGGATTCGTAGAGATCAGGCACTGCCATCCATGCGTTTTCGACGGCCTTGAGCGGCACGGTTATGCAACGTGAATCGTTGAAGACATCCGGTATGATGATGAGGTCGACGGTGTCGTTCATCAGCCTGTCGAACAATGTCGCACTCAGTTCGACGTCCGGTTCGATGCTGACCCTTGGATATTCCGATCTGATCATGCCAACCAGTCGTGGAAGCCATGTCATTGCGGTCAGTTCCGTCACGCCGAGGCGGAAATGGCGGATCAGGACCTGGCTTGAGCTGACGCGCTCGATGAAGTGATCGCGCTCCTCCAACAGGCTTTTTGCATGGATGAGGATTTCCGCGCCTTTTTCCGTCAGGCGTGCGGTCCGTTTCGACCTGTCGAAAAGCTCGACGTTGAAATGCTGCTCGAGCTCCTGCACCCGCTTGGAAACTGCGGATTGCGTCGTGTTCAGTTTCGCAGCTGCTGCGGCGAAACTGCCTAGGTCCGCAATCCAATAGATCGCCTCTAGCTGCTTGAAGGTTATCAATATGCGCGCCCAACATTTGCCCGGAAATTACAGGAACACGATAGCCGAATGATGCCGGAGAGAACAGGTCGCCCGTCTCACGTCGTCATCAATCGAAACGTGATAAAGCCATTGCGGTCAATTCGGCAGGAGGAGTGCCGGTGTTGATGGTCGATGCCAACAGCTCTGCCGAAATGGCGCCCTGGGTCAGCCCGACATGCTGGTGGCCGAAGCTGTAGAACAGACCCTTGTGGCGATGTGCTACGCCGATGGCGGGAAGTGCATCGGGAAATGATGGCCTGACACCCATCCAGCGCGCAGCATCCTTGTTTTGCAATCCGGGAAGATAGGGGCGCGCAAGGGCGTGCAGAATGTCGGAGCGACGGTTGTCCATCGGTGCGTCAGGATTGGCGAATTCGGCTGTGCCTGCCAGCCGCAATCCCTCTTCCATCGGGGTTGCCGCAAAATAATGCTCTGCCATGACGACCGGACGACTGAGCGTGACTAGCGGATGCGGCAGCATCAAGTGATAGCCGCGTTCAGACGCAAGCGGTGCCTTGTAGCCCAACGGCTTCAGCAAGTCCGAAGACCACCAGCCCGCGCAGACCACCAGTTGGCCAGAAGAGAGCGTACCGGTCTGCGTCTTGACCTGCCATCCATCGCTGGTCGGCTCGATATGCTCAACGCGCGCGCGGCGTATATCGCCGCCGTTACGCCGGATCGCATCTGCGAATTTTTGTCCGAGCGCACCGGGATTGAGGCAATGAACATTGTTTGGGTAAAACAATCCCCCGGCTATGTCGGGCGCCACACCCGGCTCAAGTGCGAGGATGTCTTCGCGGCTCAATTCTTCGACCGATATTCCATGGGCACGAAGGGCAGACATCGAGGCGCGTTTTTGTGCCAGCATGTGGGCCGTCCGGCACAGCACGAGACTTCCACGGTCGCTGAAAAGATGTTCGGCCTCTGCGGCTTTCAGCAGGGGCGCATAACTGTTGATGGCGCGGCGATTGAGAGCCGACAAAGCACTGATAATTTCGGCCTGACGGGACGAGCGAGACGACGCCAGCACCTTGAGGCCCCAGCCAATCAGGGTCGGAAGATAGTGCGGCTTGACGACAAGCGGACCCTGTCTATCGAACATCAGGGCGGGCAGTTTCTTCAGCATGTCCGGCGAGGCTGGCGGGAAGATGTTTCCTTCCGCCAGATAGCCTGCATTGCCGTATGACGTGCCGCTGGCGGGTGCATCACGGTCGACAATCGTTACTTGTCGACCGGCCAGTTGCAGCCGCAGCCCCAGGGATAGACCGATGATCCCCGCACCGACGATCAGGATGTTGTCGCCGGTCGATATGTCGCCGTCAGTCATCTGCGGTTCCGTTTCATCAGTGGCGCAGATCGGCAAGGAAGCGTTTGGCGCGCTCATGCTGCGGATTGTTGAAGAACTCGTCCGGGGGAGCGTTTTCGAGAATGACGCCCTTGTCCATGAACCAGACGCGGTCGGCCACCTCGCGTGCAAACCCCATTTCATGGGTCACGCACATCATGGTGATGCCGCTATGGGCCAGACTTTTCATCACACTCAGCACTTCGCCCACCATTTCGGGGTCGAGCGCGCTCGTCGGCTCATCGAACAGCAGGACGGGTGGGTTCATGGCCAGCGCACGGGCAATGGCCACGCGCTGGCTCTGGCCGCCGGACAATTGGCCGGGAAACGCCTGCGCCTTGCCAGCCAGTCCAACCCGTTCCAGCAGGGTTTCTGCGGTGGCAATAGCTTCGTCCTTGCCCATGCCCCGGATTTTGCGCGGAGCAAGGGTGATGTTGTCCATGACATTCATGTGCGGAAACAGATTGAACTGCTGAAACACGAAGCCGATGTTGCTGCGCAGGACGTTGATGTCCTCCTTCGGATCGTTGATATCCTTGCCGCTGACGATGATCTTGCCCTTGGCGATGGTTTCCAGCCGGTTCGTCGTGCGGATCAACGTCGTTTTGCCGGAACCTGAGGGGCCACACACAACGACGACCTGACCTTTGGGGACATGGACGCTGACGTCCGTCAGGCACTGGTAACTGCCGTACCATTTATCGACATGCTCGAAAGTAATCATGGGGAAGGTTCCGTAGCAAGAGTGCCTTTGGTCTGGATCTGATCCGGGCGGCCCAGTCGGCGGCGGGCAATCCGCGCTTCCAACAGGCGTGCCGTCTGGGTCAAGGTGAAGCAGACCACAAAATAGGTGATTGCGAGCAGAGAGAAGACCTCCACCGGCTTGGTCAAAAGCATGCTGTTGACCTGGGCTGCGGCGAAGGTGAACTCGTTGACGCTGATGACGTAACCAAGCGATGTCTCCTTGATCAGCGACACGAACTGACTGAGGAGCGTTGGAAGCGAATTGAACAGCGCCTGCGGCAGGATGATGAACCACATGGTGCGCCAATAGCCGAGGCCGAGAGAGCGGGCTGCCTCCGTCTGGCCTTGCGGCAGGGCCTTGATGCCGGCGCGAATGACTTCGGCGAGATAGGCGCTTTCATAGATGACGAGTGCGCCGATCAGGGTCCAGAAACCCTCAACAGGGCGACCGAGGATGAGGGGCAAGGCGAAGTAAGCCCAGAAGATCACCATCAGGAACGGCGTTCCGCGCACGACATGGACGATTGTGCTGGCGACCAGACGGAAGGGTCGATAGGGGCTTATTCGGCCAAGCGCCAACAGCATGGCACAGGGAAATGCCAGGATAAGACCGATGACGGCAATGATGAGCGTGGCGGCAAGGCCACCGAGCGGTCCGTTTGGATATTGGCCGATAAGGAAAAGCAGCCAGTTGTTCTGTACGATTTCGATCATGGCCGTTACCTCGAAATCAGTGCGGCGCGACGCTCGTAAATCGAGCCCAGTGCCATGATGATGAAGGAAATCACGAGATAAATCGCCGTTGTCACGGCAAAGACCTCAAAGGTGCGGAACGTGTCACTCTCGATCTGCCGGGACTGGTATGTGAGTTCATGGACACCGATCGCCATCGCGATACTCGTGTTCTTGAACAACAGCAGAGACGAATTGAGCAATGGCGGCGCGGCAATGCGGATGGCTTGCGGCACGACGATGTAGCGCATGGTGCGCAGAAAGCCGAAGCCCAGCACGCGCCCGGCTTCATATTGCGTTCGTGGAATGGCTCTGAGGCCACTGCGCAGAGCTTCGGACATATAGGCGGCAAAACAAAATGCCAGCGCCAGCCATGCCAGAATGAATTCGCTGTTGCGCTCGTTGAGCCACATTCTGGCGCTTTCGGGCAGAAGTTCGGGCATCGCGAAATACCAGAACATCACCTGCACCAGCAGCGGAATGTTTTGATGGATTTCCACATAGGCAGAAACGAGCCATTCGGCTGGCTTGAAACCGCTCATGCGGACAACGGCCAGGATGACAGCGATGACGAAGGCCAAAAGCCAGGTTGCGATGGTCAGTTGGACTGTAATGAAAATGCCGCTGAGCAGCCACCGCAGATGCTCACCCGTCAACACACTGCCGAAGTCGAGGGAATATCCCATCCTGTTCGCTCCTTGAAAAACCCTTTCGCCCGTTTGAGAGGGCGAAAGGATCGGATAACCTATGGATCAGGCTTTCAACCCTCGGGATTCAGGACCGGATTGGAAACAGGCTTGTCGAGCGTAAATGTCCGCTCCATCTTGTAGGGTGTTTCCGCGCCAAGCCATTTGTCGAAGATCGACTTGGCCTTGCCGGATGTTTCAAGGCCCTTCAAGCCGGCGTTGACCGCTTCCAGCATGGCGGGTTCGTTCTTGCGCAGACCAATGCCCCAGAACTCGATTGCCACCGGCTGCTTGACGAATTCGTAACCGCTTCCGGCCTGTTGCATGAACTTGATGGATGCCAGTTCTGACAGCACCAGAGCGCTGACCTTGGACTGCTGGAGCGCAAGAAATGCCGATGGCGGATCCTGGAAGGTCAGGATGTTGGCATCGGGATACAGCGTGCGAATGTATTTTTCGGAGCTGGAGCCCTTGGGCGCGCTGATTTTCTTGTCCTTGACGTCATCGAGCTTGGCAAGGCCGCTTGCGGATTTGACGAGAAGCAACTGACGGCTGACGAAGGAGGTCGTGCTATAGTCGATCTGCTTGGCGCGCTCTTCCGAGAAGCCGAGGGCGCCGGAAATGACGTCGACGCGTCCCTGTGTGAGTTCGGGGATGCGGGCTTCGACCGCAAGCGGCTTGATTTCCAGCTTCACGCCCAGTGCATCGGCAATGCCCTGGCAAAGATCGATTTCGTAACCGACGATTTCGCGGGTCTTCGGGTCAGGAAAGCTGAAGGGCTCGAACGTGCCCATCGTGCCGCAGACGAGTTTACCGGCTGCTTTGACGTCAGCAAGCTGGTCGGCTTTTGCCGTTCCCAGAGCCGCGCACAGAGCAAAACCTGCGAATGTGAAAAATTTCAGTGTCTTCATGGTCATTCCCCTTTTTGATTAATGATGACGTACGGTTTGACGCCTCGGATCGATCCGCCTTTGTGTTCAGGCGGCTGGTTTGCCGTAGGCGCCCGTGTAGGTGCCAGCGCGGATGCTGTTCAGAATGTCCTCCTCTTTTTTCTCCTGTGCATGCACGGCTTTGAGAAGTTCGGCGGCAATCGACTGCGGAAACGCAACGATACCATCCTCGTCGCCAACCACGATGTCGCCCGGCTCGATGACGAAACCGCCGATCGATACGCTGACATTGATTTCGCCCGGGCCATTTTTATAAGGGCCACGATGGATCGCCGAACGGGCAAAGCACGGGAATTCGGATTTCGCGATCGCACCGGCATCACGAATGGCGCCGTTGATGACGAAGCCTGCCGCACCGCGTGAGTGGGCAAGCGTCGTCATGATCTCGCCGATCAGGGCGCGGTTCGTTTCACCGTCGCCATCAACCACAATCACATCGCCAGGACGCACGAGATCCAGTGCCTTGTGGATGAACAGATTGTCTCCGGCTGCCACGCGCACCGTAAATGCCGTTCCGGCCATTGCGCCGTTGACCTTGTGAAAGGGCTGCAAGCCGATTGCGCCCGGCAATCGATGGAGATTATCGCTGATGATAGCCGTCGATGATTCGGCGAAAGCGGCCACCAGTGCAGCATCTGCCTGCGGGGCGCCGGGAAGAACTCTGTTACCAGTCATTGGTATATCCTCAAGCGTTAACGGCAGACGCCGACTGTTTTGCAAAGAGTGATTTGCAGGCCGCAACGATAGCGGCACTGCCCGTCTCGACATTCTCAAGCGAGGCTGCAAACGAAAGGCGCAGATAGGGAGAAAGTCCGTAGGCTGCGCCATCCAGTACGGCGACCTTCGCTTTCTCAAGGAAGTAGATGGACACATCGAGATCGGTTTTGATCTGCTTGCCCGCCGGTGTTGTTCGTCCGATCAGATCGGCCACCGATACGTAGAGGTAAAAGGCACCATCCGGGGCTTTGAAGCTCAAACCGGGGGCGTCGCGAAGAATCTCGATCATTCTGTCACGACGGGCTCTGTAAAGCTCGGTCGCCTCGGCCACACAGGCTTGATCGCCGGTGAGCGCCTCGACAGCGGCTGCCTGTCCAAACGAGCTTGGGCATGTGGTGCTCTGGCTCAGCATTTTCACGACGACGTCGATCAGTTCTTTCGGACCAACCGCATACCCCACTCGCCAACCCGTCATCGCATACGCCTTGGACAGGCCGTTGATGATGAGTGCGCGGTCGAAAAGGAAGGGAGCGACCTCGATGAGGCTCGGAGCGCGCGTACCCTTGTAATAGAGATACTCGTAAATCTCATCGGTCATGACCCAGACGTGCGGATGCTGACGCAGAACCTCGCCGAGCTCCTTCAACTCCTGAGCGGAGTAGACGGCGCCGGATGGATTGTTCGGCGTATTGAGAACAAGCCACTTGGTCTTCGGGGTGATGGCTTTGGAGAGTGCGGACGGCGTCAATTTGAAGCCGACATCCTCACCGCACGTCACGATGACCGGGCGTCCGCCATGCAACACAGCAATATCCGGGTAGGACACCCAGTAAGGTGCGGGCACGATGACCTCGTCGCCGTCATTCAGCGTCGCCGCAAAGGCTTCGTAGATGATCTGCTTGGCGCCGCAACCGACAGCAACATTCTCAGGCTTGCACGGCAATTTCTTATCGCGCGAACAGGTCAGTGCAATCGCCGCGCGCAGGGGAGCCGTGCCTGCCGAGGCCGTATAATGGGTATCACCAGCGCGCATCGCAGCGACCGCTGAATCGATGATGTGAGCGGGCGTGGAAATATCCGGCTCGCCAATCGTGAAGTCGATAATTTTATGTCCTGATGCCTGAAGCTCGGACACCATTTTCTTCGCCGCGATGCTGGCGGAAGGCTTGAGCGCTAGAGCGCGGTCGGCGACTTGAAGGGACATTTTCCTCTCCGTTATATGTTGGTGAGGATTGTAGCGACGCTTCATTTCGAAAAAAGCGATAAATATTTATGCAATTTGATCTATAAAAGGAATGATTCGGCGGATGGAACCAGCATTAGAAACTCGCAAGCTATTCGGCAGCCGCCCATTGGGTCACACTGCCTTCTGATCGGAAATCTGATAATGGAATTTTTCGCTTGAGCCTGTAGCTGCTACGGAGTTTAGAAGGTTCGACATCAGAAACGTTTAGATGGCGCGATGTCGATGGAACAGGCTCTCAAGATCAAATACCGCGTCGGTGGAATGGACTGCGGCAGTTGCGTTGCCAAGATCGAAAATGCGGTCAAGCGATTGCCAGGTGTCGAGCAGGTTGGGGTTTCTCTCTCCTCCGGGACGATGACGATTTTGCCGGGGCCAAACCTGACCGCGGGCGTGATCGAGCGGCAGGTCAAGGCTCTCGGTTTTTCTATCGCACTGGCGGAAACGGCGGTTTTCGGTTCGCCTGGCACTTCCAGTGATCCACTTGCCACCAACTCGACGCAACATGTCGATGTGACTGACGGCCCATGGTGGAGAACGCGTAAAGCCATGCTCACGGCAGCGGTGGGTCTTGCCCTTGCTTTGACCTACATCGCCCATCTCGTCTTTCCCGCAGTTCCGCAATGGATTTTCGTACCCGCGCTGATGATCGGCCTCGTTCCCGTCGGTCGCCGTGCTCTCGTTGCCGCAACGACAGGTACGCCGTTCTCGATCGAGATGTTGATGACCATTGCTGCGGTCGGGGCGCTCTTTATCGGCGCCGCAGAGGAGGCGGTTGCCGTCGTCTTCCTGTTTCTCGTTGGAGAACTCCTCGAAGGCGTGGCTGCGGGTCGCGCGCGGGCGAGCATCCGTGGGCTGGCTGACCTCGTCCCGAAGACTGCCCTTGTCGAGACGAATGGCGTGACGGAGGAGGTACCCGCCGACAGGCTCGTGCTCGGGAGCACCATTCTCGTGCGCCCCGGAGACAGGATTGCCGCCGACGGCGAGATCACCGAAGGCAGCTCGGCCATCGATGAGGCTCCGGTTACCGGTGAGAGCGTGCCGAAGCAGAAGGGGGTTGGCGACACCGTCTTTGCAGGAACCATCAACACGGATGCCGTCCTCAGGGTCAAGGTTACGGCCGTTTCCGGCGACAATACGATCTCGCGGGTCATTCGGCTCGTCGAGGAAGCTCAGGACAGCAAAGCCCCGACCCAACGCTTCATCGACAAATTCTCGACCTATTATACACCGGCAGTCCTCGTTGTTGCTGCGCTGGTAGCAGTCATTCCACCTCTGTTCCTTGGCGGCTCGTGGCAGGAGTGGATCTACAAAGGACTGGCCATTCTGCTGATCGGCTGCCCGTGCTCGCTGGTCATCTCGACGCCCGCCGCCATCGCCGCTGGTCTTTCCGCAGGTGCGCGGCGTGGACTGCTGATGAAGGGTGGCACGGTTCTTGAGAACCTGCGCCGGGTCACGCTGGTGGCGCTCGACAAGACGGGAACGCTGACCGAGGGCAAGCCGAAGGTCACCGATATCATCCCGGTCGGGCGGTCGCATGCGCAGATCCTGTCCATGGCGGCGGCGTTGGAAAGTGGTTCAAGTCACCCGCTCGCGATGGCGATTCTGGAGCGCGCCAAGACCGAAAAGGTCCCGGTGCCTCCCGCATTCGCGTCAAAAGCTATCCCCGGCAAGGGTGTGTCGGGCTCCATCGGCGGCGAGCAGGCCATGTTGCTGTCACCGAAGGCGGTTCTGGCCGAAACGCCGATCGAGCAGGCGCTGCTGGATCAGATCGACAGCCTTAACGCCGAGGGCAAGACGGTGTCCATTCTGCTCGCAGGCAATTCCGTTGCGGGCATGATCGCCATCCGCGACGAGCCACGCGACGATGCGAAATCGGGTCTCCAGATGCTGAAGCAGGCGCAGATCGGCGCAGTGATGCTGACGGGAGACAACCAGAGAACGGCAGAGGCAATCGGCGATGATCTCGGGATCGATGTCCGTGCCGGTCTGTTGCCCGAAGACAAGCAGAAGATCGTCCGCGAAAAGCAGAGCCAGGGTTTCGTCGTCGCCAAGGTCGGCGACGGCATCAACGATGCCCCGGCTTTGGCTGCGGCTGATATCGGGATAGCCATGGGTGGCGGCACGGATATCGCATTGGAAACCGCCGATGCCGCGATCCTGCATGGTCGGGTGTCCGACATCGCCAACATGATTGACCTGTCGCACGCGACGATGGGCAATATCTGGCAGAACATCACCGTGGCGCTCAGTCTCAAGGCCGTCTTCCTGATAACGACTGTGATCGGTGTCACGGGCCTGTGGCCAGCCATTCTTGCCGACACGGGAGCCACCGTCCTCGTCACCATGAATGCCATGCGTCTGCTCGCCTGGAAGGGCAAGGTAGCGGAATGAAGGAGAATACAATGCGCAGACTGCTGCTCGGGCTTGTTGCCCTGATGCCGACCATGAGCCTTGCTCACGACTATAAGGTGGGCGACCTCGTGATCAACCATCCGAAAATCGTGGAGACTCCGCCTGGCACCAAGGTCGCCGCCGGATATCTGACCGTCGTCAACAACGGAAGCTCCGACGACCGTCTGGTTGCCATCGAAAGCACCGTCATTCCCAAGATCGAGATGCACACGTCCACCGTCACCGATGGCGTGGCCCGCATGACGGAAATGGACGGTGGAATGGTGCTTCCAGCGGGCAAAAGCGTTGCGCTTGGAGATGCAGGGACCCACGCCATGTTCACCGACCTCACGAAACAGTTGAAGCAGGGCGAGAAGATCGACGCGGTGCTCGTCTTTGAGAAGGCGGGTCGTGTTCCCGTCGTCTTCAATGTCGAGAAGCGATCCGCGCAGAAGGCTGAGACGCATGACCACCCGTAATTCGAAATTCCTGAAGCGCATCCGGTGGATGAGCTGGAGCCTGATTGCCGTTCTCGCCACCACGCTTGCCATTGTCTGGGTTGAGGGGAGGTTTGCGACGGAGGCCGAGGCGAAACCCTACGCGACCCCTTTTCGACTGACGGACCAGAATGGCGCGACCGTCACGGAGCGCGACACGCTGGGCAAGCCATCGGCGTGGTTCTACGGATTTACGCATTGCCCGGATGTCTGCCCGACAGCACTGGCCGAGATGGCGCAAGTGCTCGAGCAACTTGGGCCAGAGGCGGACAAGCTGCGTGTCGTCTTCGTCAGTGTCGATCCGGCCCGTGACACGCCGGCGCTGCTCAAGGATTACGTCGCCTATTTCGATGAGCGCATCGTCGCTCTCACCGGCCCGGATCAGCAGCTCCAGCAGATGACCAAGGCAAGATATATTTATTACAAGAAGGTCGGCGAGGGTGACTCCTACGAGATGGATCACACCGCTGGCGTCCAGCTCGTCCGTGCCGATGGCAGGTTCTTCGGCACTTTGGACAGCCATGAAACGACAGAGGTTCGGATGCAGAAAATCAGGCGTTTGATCGGCGAATAGATCATGATCCAGATAGTAGCCATCGTCTTGATCTGGTCATATGTTCTCGCCTTCCTCTATCTCACGTTCCGCACGGCGCGACGATCCGGTGAGAGCGTCTGGCTGTTTTCGGCGGGGCGGGAGCGTCAGGGAATTCCTGCCGCACTCTTCCGCATCGCCTTTGTCTCTGGCTGTGTCTTGCCGCTGGTATCGATATGGGTCGACTGGGAGTGGGCCGGTGGCTCCATCACGCCGTTGAACCTCGGAACCCCCGCTGCATCGATCGGGATCATGGTGATGATCGTAGGTGGCGCGGGTGCGCTTTATTCTCAGTGGTACATGGGCAATTCCTGGCGGATCGGTGCGGCCGAAGGCAGGTTGGGAAGCATCGTCTCCGAAGGTCCGTTTGCGTATTCCAGAAATCCCGTTTTTGTCGGCCAGATCACACTCTTCGCAGGCCTTGTACTCGCCCACGCGACAGGCTTGCAGCTTGCTATCCTCATCTGCGTCGTTGTGGCCGCATGGATGCAGGTACGCATCGAAGAACGTGTCCTCGACCACGACCTTGGCAAGCCGTATTTCGACTACCGTCAACGGGTCAGAAGATGGCTGTAATCGAGGATCATCTAACACTTTTATGGCGCTGAGAAGCAAAATGTAGGGTTACTGACTAGGTTCTCAGTAACTACGGTCTTGGCGACCGCTTGAGTCTGACGGAACGGCAGGATGCAGAACCGGGCTCGGGCCTGTTGTTCCCAAGGGCTTCGGTCCCACAACCACTCTTTACGAAATGCCCTCAGCTACAAAAATAAGGCCCACATGTCCCGATAAACGGCATGCTCACCATTTCACGCCGTGCCATCCACCAAAATAAACGGCTGCCCGCGCGAACATGTCTCGATGCGCGCATCCACCTTGTAGATTGTCCGCAGCATCTCCGGCGTGATCACATCCGCCGTCTGGCCGCTCACCGCCATGGCACCATCTGCAATGACGATGGTGTGTTCGCAGTAGCGCAGCGCGTGGTTCAGGTCGTGCAGGGCGATCAGGATGATCATGCCTTCGCGGCGGGCAAGGCGGGTGACGAAGTCGAGGACTTCGACCTGACGATGGAGATCCAGCGCCGAGGTCGGTTCGTCCATCAAAAGCACTTCCGGCTTGCGCACCAGCGCCTGCGCCAGCGAGACAAGCTGGCGTTGCCCGCCCGACAACTCGCCGAGACCGCGAAACGCCAAGTCGTGGATGTTGAGGGCTTTCAGAATGGCATCGATCTCGGCCAGCTCATCATCATGCACTTTCCAGCTGCTGCCCTGTTTGGCTGAGAGCAGAATGGATTCGTAGACGGTGAGGACTGCATTCGCACCGGTGTCCTGCGGCATGTAGCAGATGGTGTGCGGACCCTGTTCGGTCTGCGACAGCGTCACCACGCCGGGGCCTTTGATGAGGCCTGCGATGCGCTTGAACAGCGTGGATTTTCCAGCAGCATTGGGGCCGATGACAGCGGTTACGCTGCCCGCTTCCAGCATTTCCATGGTGACTTCGGAAAGAACCGTCGTGCGCCCGTATTTGGCGCCGACATCCTGAAGGGCGAGGGCTACCATGCGCGTCTCCTGTTGGAGAAGATGAGAACGAAGAAGAAGGGCACGCCGACCAGCGCGGTAATGACGCCAATCGGCAGGATCGCGCCGGGGATCAGCATCTTGCTGACGACGGAGGTGACGGAGAGCAGCAACGCGCCGCAGATGACCGAACCTGGCAGGAAGAAGCGCTGGTCCTCACCCACCACCATCCGGGCGATATGCGGGCCGACGAGGCCGACGAAGCCGATGGTTCCGACGAAGGAGACGGGAATGGCGGCGAGAAGGCTGACCGTTAGCATGGTCTGCAAACGCAAGCGGCGGACATTCACGCCCATGCTGGCAGCCTTGTCGTCACCCAGCCGCAACGCGGTCAACGCCCAGGCGTTTTTCATGAATAGCGGCACGGTCAACACCAGAATGGCGCCGGTCACATAGACTTTTGCCCATGTGGCCTTGGTCAGGCTGCCCATAGTCCAGAACACCACGGCGGCCAGCGCCTGTTCCGAAGCCAGATATTCCAGCAGCGAGAGGGCGGCGTTGAAGGTGAAGACGAGCGCGATGCCGAGCAGCACGATGGTTTCGACCGAGACGCCGCGCATGGTGGAGGCAAAGTGAATGAACATGGCCGCCAGCATCGCCATCAGAAAGGCGTTGATGGGGATCATATATTCCACGGCACCGGGAAAAATCGCTACGCCGCCGACGAGCGCCAGAGCCGCGCCGAAACTGGCGGCGGCTGAAATGCCCAGCGTAAACGGGCTGGCCAGCGGGTTGGACAGAATGGTCTGCATCTGCGCACCAGCAACCGAGAGCGAGGCACCGACGGTGACAGCCATCAGCGCAATCGGCATGCGGATGTCCCAGATGACGACCCGCAACTGATTGGCGACGGCGGCAGGATCGAAGATCGCACCGATGACTTCCGACAGCGAATAACGCGCCGGGCCCAGCGCCATATCGGTTGCGACGCTGAGGCACAGCGCCACGACGAGGCCGATCAGGATCAGGATACGGCGACCGGCCAGGGCGCGATATTGATCGCGCCCCGTCGTCTCGACCTGTGTTTCCACGATGGGTGCCATTTAGTTCGAGCCTTTTTCAAGTGAAACGAAATATCCCGGCTTATAGGTCACCGGCAGGAATTTCTGGTGAAACTCTTCGAAATTCTTTTCCGGGTTCAAATCGGCAAAGAGGTCCGGGTGAAACCACTTCGCAAATTGCTGAATGGGGAAGAACTCGTAAGGCGCGCCATAGAACTGGTGCCAGACGGCGTGGACATTGCCCTTCTTCACCGCATCCAGTTCAGGAAACGGCGTGCGCGTCATCAGCTTGGCCAGACGCTCCCGCGACAGGGCCATATCGGCACCACGGCCAACGGGCACGAACTGGTTGATGTCGGATTCGGCTGCCCAATTGGAGCCGGTCACGATGACATGGTCCGGGTTGGACACCAGAAGCTGCTCGGGGTTGAGATCACCGAAGGTGGTCTTGATCACGTCCGCTGCAATGTTGTGCCCACCCGCCTGTTCGACCATGGTGCCGAAATTGACAGGACCGAAGGTGCGGCAGCAGGCGTCTTCGCCAGAGATGCCCGGTGCGCGCTCGATGAAGACGCCCGGGCGCTTCAAATCTTTGACAGAGGCAAGCTTGTCGGTCACCAGCGCGATCTGTGCGCGGCGATAGGCAATGAATTCTTCCGCACGTTGCTCGGCGCCGAAAATTGCGCCGAGAGCGCGGATGGAATTTTCGCTGTTCTTTTCCGGGTCGAGACGGAAGTCGAGATAGACGACCTTGATGCCAGCTGCTGCTGCCTTTTCCTCGAACCCGCTTTCCTTGGCGGTTTTTTCCACCTCTAGATTGAGCGTGATCACGTCTGGCGAAAGCGAGATGGCCTGTTCGAGGCTGAACTCGCCCTGCGGCAAATAGCCGAACAGCGGCAGCTTTGCGATCTGCGGAAAGCGCTCGACATAGGCCGCGTAGCTATCAGGGTCTTTCTTGATGAGATCGTCACGCCAGCCGACGATGGTGTCGAAGGTCTTCTCGCCTTTCAGCGCGGCAATCACATGCACCTGCCGCGCTTCACCCACGATGACGCGTTTCGCGGGGCTGTCGATCTCGCCGGTACGACCGGCAGAATCGATGATTTCGGCTGAAAGTGCTGGCGTTGCGATCAACGCGAGGATGAGGGCGGCGATCCGGTTAAAATTCCTGAACGGCATGGACAATCCTTTCGGTCTTAAATGCATTGTGGCGAAGCCGCGATTGCGGCTCCGCCCTATGTCCGATCAGCGCTCCCCCTGCGCCGTTTCGTCTTACCTGTCGTCCTTGAGCGACACGAAGTAGCCAGGCTTATAGTCGAGCGGCAGGAAGCGGGCGTGCAGTTCCTTGAAGGTCGCTTCCGGGTCCAAGTCCTTGAAGAGGTCAGGGTGCAGCCACTTGGCAATTTCCTGAATGGCCACGAACTGGTACGGATTGTTGTAGAACTGGTGCCAGATGGCGTGCACATTGCCGTCTTCGACAGCCTTGACGCCGGTAAAGGCCGGGCGCTTGGTCAGGTCCTCCAGCTTGCGACGGGCTTCCTTGAGGTTTGCGCCGTAACCAACGCCCACCCACTTGCCGCCGGGAACGTATGCGTCCCACTTGCCACCGGTGATGATGATCTGATCGGGGTTGGAGGCGATGACCTGCTCGGGATTCACCGTGCCGAAGGTGCCGGGAATGATGTCTTTCGCCATGTTGATGCCACCGGCGATCTCGACCATCTTGCCGAAATTCTCGTTGCCGAAGGACATGCAGCAATCATCGGAGTAGCCGCCTGCGCGCTCCATGAAAACGACAGGGCGCTTGGGCTTTTCCTTCGCCAGAACGTCGGTCACGCGCTTGATGCTATCGGAGCGGAACGTGATGAAGTCTTCGGCAATGTCTTCGCGGCCCATCAGCTTGCCCATGACGCGCATGCTCGGCTCGGTGTTTTCCATCGGCTTTTCACGGAAGTCGACGTAGACAAGAGGAATGCCGACCTTGCCGAGTTTCTCGATGTAACCGGCTTCTTCTGTCGCGGTCTTGGCGTCGATGTTCATGATGATGACGTCGGGCTTCAAGGCCACGGCCTGTTCGACATCGAAGGTGCCATCCTTCATGCCGCCGAAGGTCGGCAGCTTGGCGACCTCAGGATACTTCGCCAGATAAGCCTCATAGGTTTCCGGGTCTGCCTTCGCCAGATCGTCGCGCCAGCCAACGACGTGTTCGAACGGGTTATTTTTGTCGAGTGCGGCCAGGAAATAGATTTGGCGGCCTTCGCCCAGAATAACGTGCTTTACGGGAACATTCACCTCGACATCGCGCCCGGTCACATCCTTGATCGTCACTTTGTCGGCAAATGCGGGCAGTACGGTAGAAACGAAAAGACCCATTGCAAGAACGGCGGATTTGCCTCTAATGCGCATCGAAATTGTTCTCCAGTAAAACTGTCCGCGCTTTATGGTTTTATGATTACGTTAGTCAAGTTTTATCTTTTAGACCATTTCGAAACTGGCAGTCGTGAAGGTTGGACGTCATGGATAGTGCAAACAATTACGGGAACAATTTCGGTCTTCGCGATGAGATCAAGGCTTATTGGTCGGCCCGTGCGGCCACCTTCGACCTGTCTCCGGGGCATGAAATCTTCTCGGAAGAAGAGCGTGCAGCCTGGCATCGCCTGGTGGAAAAACACCTCGGGCGCGGTGAGGGCAGAAGCGCCCTCGATCTCGCCTCTGGCACCGGTGTCATATCGCATTTGATGGATGATCTCGGCTTCCGTGTCACCGGGCTGGATTGGGCAGAACCCATGCTGGAGCGCGCCAAGGCAAAGGCCAAAAGCCGCAAACGCACCATCACGTTTCGCATGGGCGACGCCGAAAACACCATGGAGCAGGATGCCGCCCACGACGTCATCATCAACCGCCATCTGGTCTGGACGCTGGTGGACCCCAAGGCTGCTTTTGGTGAGTGGCTGCGTGTCCTAAAGCCCGGCGGCAAGTTGCTGATCGTCGATGGCGATTTCGTCAACGTCGGCCTCACAGAGAAATTGCTGAAGAATCTGGCCAACTGGCTGCAGAAGCGTGGGCTGCTGAAAGCTGACCCGATGCATGCGCCTGCGGACATGATGGGCACACATAACAGCATTCTGTCGCGCGTCTATTTCTCCAATGGTGCGCGGGCCGATGCCGTTGCAGCGCTGTTGCGTGACGCGGGCTTCGAGGATGTCGTGGTCGATACCAATCTGCGTGAAGTTCACAAAACACAGGCCAAGAACTGGAACGTTTTGAAAGCCGCAGCCCGCGGCATTCAGCACCGCTATGCGATCTGCGCTCGCAAGCCGGGGTAAAACGGCAGAAGAATGCTTCGTCGCGCCTGTGAAAAATCAACGCTGTACCCGTCGCGCCCTCTTTAAACCGTCAAAACTGCCCACCATATCAAGCCCATCAGAACGGAAGATCGGCGAAACAACCGATGATCCGTTCAAGGCGAAAACGGCAAATCCAATTCTGGCGTTTTCGCAACGAGGCTTGCCGCTTCAGGGAGCCTCAACCCTAACAATCCGGACTGTGCCGATACGGGCAGGGCGGTAAGAGGAGTTTGATATGAATATCGAGAAATATTCTGAACGCGTTCGTGGTTTTCTTCAGTCGGCGCAAACCTATGCGCTGGGCGAAAACCACCAGCAGTTTTCCGCAGAACACGTCTTGAAGGTTTTGCTGGATGATGACCAGGGCATGGCGGCGGCGCTGATCGAGCGCGCTGGCGGTAGCGCCAAGGAAGCCAAGCTTGCCAACGATGCCGTGCTTGCGAAAATTCCGAAGGTTTCAGGCGGAAACGGTGGCCTGTCGCTGACCGGTCCGCTGGCCAAGGTCTTTTCGACCGCCGAAGATTTGTCCAAGAAGGCTGGTGACAGCTTCGTCACCGTGGAGCGGCTGTTGCAGGCGCTCGCTATTGAGACATCTGCATCCACGTCCTCCACCCTGAAAAAGGCTGGCGTCACGGCGCAGGCGCTCAATCAGGTCATCAACGACATCCGTAAGGGTCGCACCGCAGATAGTGCCAACGCCGAGCAAGGCTTTGACGCGCTGAAGAAATATGCACGCGACCTGACATCGGAGGCCCGCGATGGCAAGCTGGATCCCGTGATCGGTCGTGACGATGAGATTCGTCGCACGATCCAGGTTCTGTCGCGCCGCACCAAGAACAATCCTGTCCTGATCGGTGAACCGGGCGTGGGTAAAACCGCGATTGCCGAAGGTCTGGCGCTACGCATCATCAACGGTGACGTGCCGGAAAGCCTCAAAGACAAGAAGCTGATGGCGCTCGATATGGGTGCTTTGATTGCCGGTGCAAAATATCGTGGTGAATTCGAGGAGCGGCTGAAGGCTGTTCTGAGCGAAGTGCAGGCAGAAGCCGGTGGCATCGTGCTGTTCATCGATGAGATGCACACGCTGGTGGGTGCCGGGAAGGCCGATGGCGCGATGGATGCGTCCAATCTGCTCAAGCCCGCTCTGGCTCGTGGCGAGCTTCACTGCGTCGGTGCAACCACGCTCGATGAATACCGCAAGCATGTCGAAAAGGACCCTGCTCTTGCGCGGCGTTTCCAGCCCGTGCTGGTCAGCGAGCCGACCGTCGAGGATACGATTTCGATCCTGCGCGGGTTGAAGGAAAAATACGAGCAGCATCACAAGGTTCGTATTTCGGATTCGGCTCTGGTTGCGGCTGCCACGCTTTCCAACCGCTACATCACCGACCGCTTCCTGCCTGATAAAGCCATCGACCTGATGGACGAAGCCGCATCGCGCCTTCGTATGCAGGTGGACAGCAAGCCGGAAGAGCTGGACGAACTGGATCGCCGCATCATTCAGCTCAAGATCGAGCGGGAAGCTTTGAAGCAGGAGACCGATGTGTCTTCCGCAGACAGGCTGAAGAAACTCGAGGATGAGCTGGCCGATACGGAAGAAAAGGCAGATGCGCTTACGGCCCGCTGGCAGGCAGAAAAGCAGAAGCTCGGCCATGCCGCTGATCTGAAGAAGCAACTGGATGAAGCCCGCAACGAGCTTGCGACAGCGCAGCGCAATGGTCAGTTTCAACGGGCCGGTGAGCTGACCTATGGCATTATTCCGGGCCTTGAAAAGGAACTGGCCGACGCAGAAGCACGCGATAGCAGCGGCACAGCCTCCATGGTCCAGGAAGTGGTGACGGCTGACAACATCGCCCACGTCGTTTCGCGTTGGACAGGTATTCCCGTCGACAAGATGCTGGAAGGTCAGCGCGAAAAGCTACTGCGCATGGAAGACGATCTCGCCAAGTCCGTCGTCGGGCAGGGCGAGGCAGTTCAGGCCGTGTCGAGGGCGGTTCGCCGTTCACGCGCCGGTTTGCAGGACCCCAATCGCCCGATCGGCTCCTTTATCTTCCTCGGCCCGACCGGCGTCGGCAAGACCGAGTTGACCAAGGCGCTGGCACGCTTCCTCTTTGATGACGAAACCGCGATGGTTCGCCTCGATATGTCGGAATATATGGAGAAGCACTCCGTTGCCCGTCTCATCGGCGCACCTCCCGGCTATGTCGGATATGAGGAAGGCGGCGCTCTGACGGAAGCCATTCGTCGGCGTCCCTATCAGGTGGTGCTGTTCGACGAGATCGAGAAAGCGCACCCGGATGTCTTTAACGTCCTGTTGCAGGTGCTGGACGATGGCCGTCTTACAGACGGGCAGGGCCGCACCGTCGATTTCAAGAACACCATCATCATCATGACGTCGAATCTTGGTTCCGAGTTCCTGACGCAGATGGGCGACAACGACGATGTTGATTCCGTTCGTGATATGGTGATGGAGCGGGTACGCGGCCACTTCCGGCCGGAGTTCCTCAACCGTATCGACGACATCATCCTGTTCCATCGTCTGCATCGCAACGAAATGGGTGCAATCGTCGATATCCAGCTTCAGCGTCTCGTGTCGCTGCTCAGCGATCGCAAGATAGAACTGGATTTGGACGAAGACGCGCGCATCTGGCTGGCCGATAAGGGTTACGATCCGGCCTACGGCGCCCGCCCGTTGAAGCGCATCATCCAGAAATCGGTACAGGATCGCCTTGCCGAAATGATCCTCGGCGGAGAAATCCCCGATGGCGCGCGCGTGAAAGTCACGTCCGGCACAGACCGTCTGCTGTTCAAGGTCAGGCCTCAGCAGTCTGGCATCGAAACAGCCGACGCGGCATGATGAAATGAAAAAGGGCTCCTGCGATGGAGCCCTTTTTGTTTATGGCAGAATTCTATTAACGGCTGGCGACCTGCTCGGTTTTGCCATCAATATTCAGCAACGTGTCGATACGGCGTCTTTCATCTGAAAACCGTGCCAGCGCTTCGCCGGACAGCGACTTTCCGCCCGGCAGGCGGACCTTCATAGCATCTACCTTCGTGCCATTGACGATCAGCTCATAGTGCAGGTGGGCGCCGGTCGAAAGGCCGGTCGAGCCGACATAACCGATCACTTGACCTTGCGTTACACGCGCACCTTCGACCACGCCTTTGGCAAGGGCGTTCTGGTGATTGTAGGAGGACACATACCCGTTCGCATGGCGGATCAGCGTCTGGTTGCCGTAACCAGATGCCCATCCGGCCTTTTCCACGACGCCGTTACCAGTAGCGATGATCGGCGTTCCGCGCGGTGCTGCCCAGTCGGTGCCGGTATGCATGCGGCTGAAGCGCAGTACCGGGTGACGGCGCATACCGAAGCCCGATGTCATGCGGCCGTTGGGCACAGGGTTGCGGATCAGGAACTGCCGGATGCTCTTGCCCTGGCCATCGAAGTAATCGACGCTGCCATCATCCGGGTTCTGGAAACGATAGAAGCGGGTTTCGCTGTCGCCGAACTTGGCATTCACATAGAGAAGTTCGGACTGATCCGTTGCCTTGCCATCCGGCCCCTCGACCGAGAAGAAGGCTTCGAGTGAATCCGTTGGCTTTAGCTGCGCCTGAAAATCGACGCTGCTTGCCAGAAGCTTCACGAGTTGCGCGACCATCGTTTGGTTCATTCCGTAGGTCAGGGCTGCACGGTAAACCCCGTCATAAACACGCGGCAGGTCTCGATTGGCCGTCAAAGGCGCATTGCTGCTGTCAAACGCGGTCGCGACGGCATCCAGATGCGGAGGCTCGCTCGCCTTGACAAAAGTCTTGCTGTCATCGGTCGCGACCGTCACGATATGGCGGGCCTTGCGGTAAAGGCTGGCGCGCACCACCTCGCTCCTCTCATCGCTTTGTAGAATGCCGATCCGAAGCACGTCTCCGGCCTGCACATCGGCTGAACCGTTTTCCGTGCTGAGTGCAAGCGCCGTCTGCTTGGCCTGCTCCTTGGAGTAACCCGCACCGAACAGCGCTTCCTCCATCGTTTCGGCCTGTCGCACAGGAATAACGTCGTCGGCATATTCCTGAACCTTGACGGTGGAGGCCTGCGGCGTCGACACCGACATGTTCTGCTCGACCACGCGCGCCGCGAGTCCAGCGGTCATATCTACATCTTCGGTGGCTTCGAAACGACGCGGATCGATGTAGTAAAGCGCGGCCAGTTGTTCATTGCCATCGGTCAGCATCGAGCCGTTCGAGCGCACCGCCTCTTCGACCTCATCGAAGCTCATCGAGCCTGCATAGGCAAAAGGGCTGTTCTTTGTAGGAAAGGCGATGGTCTTCAGGCTGACTTCGGATTCGACCTCCGAACCATAGATGGTGCCAGTCTTGCTGGCCGCGGGCGATGCGTCATCATTCGTCGCGAAAATGTTGAGCGGATCGAATGGCGGATAGTCATCCTGATTACTATAATTGGCCGCCAACGCGATCTTGACGTGGGAGAAGGGGACTTTCCGCACCACTTCCTTGTCGCCGTCGTGAATGACGGTCGATACTTCCATAAGAGAACGGTCTGACGGTCTTGCGGCGATATTGGGTGCCAGAAGGCGCGTGCCACGCCGCACGGTCTCGGATGCGTCGTGATCCATATCGGCACGCGCGAAAGCTTCCGCCGGAATTGCCAGCTGCTGGCGTCCATCCAGCGCTGCAAACAGGGCGACGCCCATAAGGATGGAAGAAGTGATGCCTGTGAGGAACGTGCCGCTGAGCCAACGCAAGGAAATCTCGCGACGATCAGGTGCACGCCGCCCTTCCGCCAATATAGGCGGTTCGGTACCAAGCGAGCGGATCATGTCTCGATCCGTCATCATGCCTGTCGCGACCAGTCGTTCATTTGATCTCCAGAAACCCTGAGCCGAAGATGTGCAACTTTCAGAGTCGGGAGTCAAACAGGTGCGTTGTACGCATGTGATTGGTCCCCGGCTTTATATGCATAAGGCTCGTGCGATCATCAGATAGGCACCGCTCTTGTCGAAAACGTGGCGTGACCATTGGTATCGGTTCAAGCCGCATAAAATCGTGTGCGTAAAAGGGTCTGTTGCTCGGGTCTTTTAGGCGGAAAACACCCATTTTTCAAAATTACTATTGAATTACAATATCTTATAATTTTCTTTTTGAATTTGAAAA